>VGTW01000062.1 GCA_016874555.1 Gammaproteobacteria bacterium
GTTGCCGGCGCCCTTCGGTCCTTACGCGCCGACCAACGGCTTCGTGACGACCTTCTTCCCGCCGTACAGCCCGAGCTTGTGCGACGGCTATCAGTATCAGCAGCGTGATCAGCAGGACACGAGCCTCGAACTCCGTCTGACCTCGCCGGGCGACCAGCAGTTGCGCTGGATCGCGGGCACCTACTTCGCCGATATCGCGCGTCGTGTGGTGGTTTCGCAGGGTTCGGATAACGGCCAAGGCTTCCTCGCGCAGGCGCTCGTGCGTACCGGCGGACCTAACCCGACCGACTTGCTCTATGACGACGATTTCGACAGCTCGGTGATCGCGGCCTTTGGTCAGCTCGCGTACGACGTGCGTGATGACATCGAATTGTCGGTCGCGCTGCGTTACGACCGCGAAAAGCGCGATGTCAGCAACAACGTTCCGAAGCTTGCTCCGCAGACACCCGGATTCTTTGGTGTGATCTCGGGCGCCGCAACCTTCATCAACCCGGCGTACTCGACCAACGCTGCGCTCGCCGCCATTCCTGGCCGTTCGCGCACGTTCTCGCAACTGCAGCCGAAGTTTTCGCTGAAGTGGGATGCTGCCGAGAACGTCTCGTTCTTCACCTCTTATGGGGTGGGCTTCCGCTCGGGTGGCTTCAACTCGACGGGCGTGCGCGCTACGATCGAGAGCACCTACGCGGGCCTCTGCACGGGCACGGCGCCGACCTTAACCTTCACGGGCTACGATCCGGTGAAGAGCCCGACCAGCCTGCCGAAGTGCACCGGCACGAACCGCAGCATTCGCAACGTCAACGATAGCTACGAGAAGGAAGTCTCGAAGGCCTTCGAGGCGGGCTTCAAGGCCACTTTGCTCGATGGCGCCTTGGCGACCAACTTCGCGGTGTACTCGACCAAACTCGAGAACATGCAGTTCTTCAACTTCTTTGCGGGTCCGTTCGGCTTGCTGCGCGTCGTGACCAACGCCGAAGAGGCGAAGATCAAGGGCTACGAGTTTGATGCGCGCTGGCGCGCGACCGATTCGATCACGCTGTTCGCCGGTTACGCTGGCACCGACAGCGAGATCGTTCGCTACAACGGTCGGCCGTACACGGCGGGCAACAAAGTCCCCTATGCGCCGAATTTTACGGGCAATGCGGGCGTCGACTTCGAGACGCCGATCGGCTCGGGCGATTGGACGATGAACGCACGCGTTGATGCGTCGTTCGTGGGTGAGACTTGGTTCAGCACGGTACAAAACAATCTCGTGCCGAACATCTTTGGTTTGCTCGCGGGCTACGGTCAGGGCGAATTCTCGAAGCAGAAGCGTGATTCGTTCCACACCGTCAACGCACGTCTCGGTGTGAGCAACGGCACCATCGGCATCACCGCGTGGGGCCGCAACGTGACCGACGAGGAATACCTCGCCGAGATCATCCCGGCGCCGGAGTTCGGTGGTTCATTCGTCCACGATGCGCCGGGCAAGACCTGGGGCGTCGATTTCTCGTACTCGTTCCGCTAATCGCGATCGCGACGACATGACAAGGGCCGGAGGGAGCAATCTCTCCGGCCCTTCGCTTTTGGCGGTGTAAACTTCGCGTCGTGAATCGTACCGAGATCGAGTTTCCGGCCAAGCACGCGGCGCTGCGTGATGACGTGCACATGCTCGGCGCACTTGTCGGCGAGGTGCTCCGCGATCAGGGCGGCGACGAACTGTTCAAAGTCGTCGAGGGCGATCGGCGTCTGTCGATCGCGAGGCGCAACGGCGATGCGAGTGCAGCAAGCGAGCTCGAGCAGCGTTTGGCCGGCCGCGAGCCCGCTCTCGCGCGCGATCTCGAGCGAGCATTTTCCACCTGGTTTCAGGCCGTCAATCTGGCCGAGCAGGTGCACCGTATCCGCAGACGGCGAGCCTACTTTCAAGACGATGCCGAGCGTCCGCAGCCGGGCGGCGTCAGTGATGCCATCGCGAAACTCAAGGCGCAGGGGCTGACACTCGAAGAATTGCTGTCGCTGATCGGCTCGTTGCATATCGCGCCTGTGTTCATGGCGCATCCGACGGAGTCGACGCGCCGCACCATCCTCCGTAAGCAGTTGCGTCTTGCACAACTGCTCTACGATCGATTGAACCCGACTCTCGCGCCTGCCGAGCAACGCGCCTCGATGGGTCGCATCCGCGTCGAGCTCACCACGCTCTGGCAAACCGAGGACCATCCGCGTCAGCTACTCACGGTCGCCGACGAATGCGAACACGTAATGTTTTTTTTAGTAGAGGTGCTCTATCGCGTCATCCCTAATTTCTATGAGGAAATCGCCGAAGCGATCGGTAAGCACTACGGAGTTGATCCCGATCAGCTCGAGTTGCCGACCATCATTCGCTTCGGCAGTTGGGTGGGCGGCGACATGGACGGCAATCCCGACGTGCACGCCAAAAGTTTGCGTGACACGCTGACACGACAACAGCAGACCATCGTCAACGCCTACTTTCGCGAGGTACAGGAACTTGCGCGGCTGTTGTCGCAAAGCAGCAGTCGCAGCGGAGTCAGCGCAGCGCTACAACAACGCAGCGACGACTATTCGGCTCGTTTCCCTGGTGCGCGCGCCTCAGCGGCGTCACGCCACCATCGCATGCCTTACCGGGTATTTCTCGGGCAGGTGGCCGAACGTCTGCGGGCGACCTATGAGGTGCGCCCGACGGGTTACGAAAGCCCCGGACAATTTCAACGCGATATCGACCTGGTTGCTGAGAGTCTCGCTGCGCATCGTGGTCGGCATGCCGGACTTTTTCCGCTGCGTCGGTTGCAGCGTCGGATCGCCACTTTCGGCTTTCATCTGGCAACGCTAGAAGTTCGTCAGCACAGCGGCATCCATCATGCCGTACTCGCGCAGGCGCTAGCCGTGCCCGATTGGCTGTCGATGAGTCCGGCGGCGCGACACGCGCGACTGAGTGATCTGATCTCGCGCGATATCGGCCCGCGAGTCGAACTCGATGCCACGGGCAAGCGTACGCTCGCGGTCTTTGAGGCCATGCTGCAGTGCCGGCGTCGTCATGGTGCCGAGGCAATCGGTAGTTACGTCGTCACTGGTACCGAGGGTGCAGATGATGTACTCGCCGTGCTGCTGCTTGCGCGCTGGGCCGACGCCTTTGACAAGCGCAGCAACGAGGTGGCGATCGACATTGCGCCGATGTTCGTCTCGCCGCAGGCCTTGGCACAAAGCGGTGACATCGTTGCTGAACTGCTTGCCGATCCGCTTTATCGCGCACATCTCGATGCTCGCGGTAAACGGCAGATTGCACTCGTCGGTTATTCCGAGAGCAATAAGCGCGAGGGTATCGCAGCGTCGCGTTATGCAGCGTATCGTGCGCAAGCGGCGATCGCAGCAGCGCTTGGGGCGGCGGGCGAAGATCACCAACTTGTGCACGCGCGCGGTGGTAGCATCCCCCGCGGCGGTGGCCGCATCGATGCCATTGTTTCGTCAACGCCGCCCTCTATCGTCAATGGTTGGTTGAGCCTAACCGAGCAGGGCGAGGGCATCAATCAGCATTATGGTCTCGGACCGATTGCGCTGCGAACCTTGGAGCGCGCCTTCGGTGCCTTATCCCTCGTTTGCGGGGCGGTGCGTGGGGGACGCCTTGCCGATCCCGACACCGAAATGCTCTCCATCGCGGCGCGTCTCGCCCATGTCAGCGCCGAACGCTATGGAGGCTTGGTCAAAGATTCAGCAGAATTTCAGGTGTGGTTTCAACAAGTCACGCCGATCGATGTCATCGAGCGTATGCAGATCGGCGGCCGACCTCTGGTTCGCGAAAGTTTCGAGGGCTTCGGTGGCTTGCGCGCGGTACCTTGGGTGTTTGCTTGGACGCAGAATCGCATGATGCTGCCCGGCTGGTTCGGAGCCGGCACCGGTTTGCAGTCCGCCATCGATACCCATGGGTTACCGGCCCTACGTCGGGCGGTGCGCGAATGGCCTTTCTTGCGTACGCTGATCGACGATATTGAAGTAATGCTGGCGCGTGCCGATCTCGATATCGCCGCGTACTATGCCGCGCTTCAACTTAATCAGCAGGGCCCTGATTTCTTTGCCGAAGTTGGTCGCGAATATCGGCTGACGCGTGAGCTGCTGCTGCGTATCAAAGAGCAGCAGAACTTGCTCGACGGCGATCGTACTCAACAGCGCGCACTCGCTTTGCGTAATCCCTACGTGGATCCCATGAATCTCATGCAGGTCGATTTGCTGCGTCGCTGGCGCGCGGGCGGTCGCGGCGATCGTGAACTGTTCGAGGCCTTGCTCGCGAGCGTGAATGGCATTGCGCAGGGTTTGCAAAACACAGGCTGAGTTTTTCGGTGGCTCGCGAGGCGAGGGGGATGCCTATGAAAATTGCAAACTGCGGGTTTGCCGTCTTCGGCCTGATCGTCATCGTGTCCATCGCGGGGTCTGGTGTCGCGATGGCGGTATCGCCCATGGTGGTCGATCTCGAGCTGCTCGCTGCGTCACAGAACAAAAATCAGGTACAGGTACCGAACACCGCGCAAGGAACGCGTTTTTCTTTGCAGTTGCTTACCGGCAGCGGCCCTTATTTTGCGCCACGATTGCAGGTCTCAAGGGCTGCAGGCGAGCGCTCCGAATGGCGCGTGTTGCTGGCGCCGCTGGCTTTGTCGGAAGACGGGCGCAGCGAGAAAGCCATTCGTTTTCAGGGCGCCAGTTTTGCAGCGGGTCCGATCGCTGCGCGCTATCAGTTCAACTCATGGCGCGCGACGTGGCGCTGGCGCTGGGTCGATCGCGAGGATCTGGTGTTCAAAGTGGGCGTTACGGCAAAGATTCGGGACGCCAGCATCCGTTTGCGACAAGGCGCGCGCAGCGCCGAAAAAGACGACACCGGCTTCGTGCCCTTGCTGCATGCCGCGGTCGCGCGTCCGTTGAGCGATAAGTGGATGTTGGAAGCTGATATCGATGCACTTGTGGGCGGTCCTGGGTATGCCGTCGATGCGGGTATACGGCTGTCGCGCGAGCTTGCCCCGGGCTGGTCGCTGGGCGCGACCGCACGCTTTCTCGATGGCGGCGCCGACAACGACGAGGTCTACGCTTTCGCCCGATTCGCGAGTGTGGGTCTCGCGCTGCGTTGGCAGCCGCAATAAGCATCACCGATCCGGCCGGTGTGTATGCGTTATCCTGCTGGTTTGCGTGGCCGCCGAGCTCTCGTTAGGCTGCGCAGCATGAAGCACATCCATCTGCAAAGAACCGTCGTCCTTTCCCTGGTTTCGCTCGCTGTTGCTGCGGTCGGCGCGTTGGCCTACGCGGGCGCGTCACGTACCTTCACCGCCGAGGAAGAGGTGCTTTATCAGCAGCGCTTCGAAAAGCTGGTCGCTGGGATGCGCTACGGACTCGGACTTGAGACCTATGACCCTCTCGAAAAGGTCGAGGGTGATACGCGCAGTCGGCTGTTGCCCACCGTGGCGCAGGGGCAGGGCAGCATCGAGGCGTCTGCGCTCGAGCAGGCCCGCGACTATGCGCGCAACAACAACTCGAGTGCTTTCATGGTCTGGCGCAATGGTCGCATCGAGACTGCCGTTTACTTCAAAGATATGAAGCCGGGCGATACTCTGGCATCGCGCTCGCTCGCCAAACCCATGACCGCTGTCGCCGTGGGTCGGGCGATTGCACTCGGCAAGATTCGCTCGCTCGATCAACCGGTCGCCGACTTCGTTACCGAATGGCAGGGTGATCCGCGTCGCTCGAAGATTTTAGTACGGCATCTGCTCGACATGCGCTCCGGCTTTCTGCCGCAGGCGCCGGCGACCACCCAGGAAGACATACTCAATCGGGCCTACCTGCATCCGCGGCACGACGAGATCATCATCCACGATTACCCGGTCGTCGATGAGCCAGGCACGATTTATGAATACAACAACGCGACCTCCGAACTCGTGGCGGTGCTCATCGAGCGCGCGACCGGCGTGCGTTACGGCGAGTTTCTCTCGCGCGAGGTCCTCAAAAAAATTGGCTCGCCGGGTGGCGAGATCTGGGTCAATCGACCCGGCGGAGTGGCGCACGCCGGCTGCTGCCTGATGCTGCCGCCCGAGGCCTGGCTGCGGCTCGGCATCCTCGTGATGCAGGACGGTCGTTGGCAGGGCAAGCGTCTGTTGCCCGAAGGCTACGTCAATGAAATGCGCCGCGGAACGATGCATAACCCCTATTACGGCCTCGGTGTTTACGTGGCCGGGCGTTACACGGCTCGCCGCGGTTTCGCGAATCCCGCGCGCGAACCGGAGGCCCGGCGCGTGCTGCACTCCGAACCCTACCTGGCTGAAGATCTCTTTCTGTTCGACGGTAACGCCAACCAGGTCGTCTATGTCATTCCCTCTGAAAAAATGGTGGTTCTTAGGGTCGGCAATAACCCGCCGCGAGCTGCCGGGCAGGAGTGGGATAACGCCTTCTTGCCGAATACGCTGATGCGCGGCATCCGCCGCACTGCGGGCGAGACCGCACCGAAACCGCAGCCGCGGGATTGAGTCTGTTATACCGTTGTAGTTTGATAAAACACCTTGGATGACTCGCCGCGTGTCCTAAGCGGCGGTTCACTTCTTGGAAGTCATTTTTCGGAAGTCATCGATGTCCCGTTTTTCTCTCGCTCAAGTTCCCCGCGGCATCCTCTGGACTGTGGGCGGCATTGCGCTGCTCGCGGTTTCTGGTCTTCTGCGCACTTTCTTGTTTTCGGGCGCCGGCAAGGACGAGGCGAGTCCGCCGCCGCTGGTGTCGGTCGTCGCTGTCGCACCGGTAGAGCTTGCCGATGTGGTGACGTTCTCCGGGGCCATCGCTGCGCGTGACGAGGCCGCGCTCAGTGCCGAAGGCGAGAGCGCGCGCGTTGCCGCACTCTTTGCCGAGGTGGGCGATCGGGTGAAAGCGGGTGTCGTGCTCGCCAAACTCGACACCTCGCTCGTTGCGCCGCAGGTCTCGAGTCTCGAGGCCTCACTACAAGAATCAAAAGCCAACGCGGCGGTGGCCGAGGCCGAGTTTCGGCGCGCGCAGGCTGTGGCCAATATTGGTGCGCTGTCGGCCCAAGAAATCGAACGTCGCCAAGCGGCGGCGATCGCCGCGGCGGCGCGAGTCAAAGTCGTCTCTTCGCAGCTCACTGAGGCTCAGGCACGCCTACGGCGCACCGAGATCCGCGCACCCTTCGATGGCATCGTACTCACGCGCGCCGCTGAGGTCGGGCAGCTGGCAGGGCCGGGCGGGGCGCCGTTGTTTAGGATCGGTCGTGCAGGCGGTATCGAGATGCGAGGTAATATTGCCGAGCGTGATTTGCCGCGAGTGAGCGTCGGTCAGGCCGCTAAGGTGAGCGTGACCGGCGTCGATCGCCCATTCATCGGTAAGGTGCGTTTGATCGGTGCTGTGATCGACGCCCAGACACGGCTCGGCAGCGTGCGTATCGATCTACCCACCGATCGCGACCTGCGGCCTGGGGCTTTTGCCCGCGGCGAAATTTCTGTGGGCTCTGGTCGTCGTCCGTTGCTGCCGCAAACCGCGGTGATGAGCGATGCCGAAGGTAACTACGTTTTCATTGTCGACGCGACTAGCAAAGTCCAGCGCCGCAGCGTGCGCGTCGAAGGCGCGCGCGCCGAGGGCGTGGTGATTGAGTCGGGTCTCACGAGCGGTGATCGCGTGGTTACCACCGCAGGGCCCTATCTACGCACGGGCGAGTCGGTCCGAGTCGCGCAATGAAAAATATGTCTGCATGGGCAATTCGGCATCCCACTCTGCCGATCGTGCTTTTCATGGTGCTCACCTTTATTGGCTTCGTGAGCTTTTCTCGTTTGCCGATCAATCTCACGCCTGATCTGAGTTTTCCGATCGTTTCGGTGTCGGTATCGCAGCCTGGCGCCGCGCCCTCCGAAATCGAAACCCAGATCACGCAGAAGGTCGAAGGCGCGGTACGCAGCGTCGCCGATGTCCGCAACATCAGTTCGCGCGCCCTCGAGGGGGCGTCGGCCACTTCGGTCGAATTCCAGATCGGTACACCCATCGATCGCGCGCTCAATGATGTGCGCGATGCCGTCAGTAAGATCCGCGCGGATCTGCCTGATGGCATCGATGAACCGCAGGTCAACCGCGTCGAGATCGAAGGCGGAGCCATCGGCTGGTACGCGGTATCGACTACGGGAAGATCGCCCGAGCAGCTCAGTTGGTATGTCGATAATACTTTGAGCAAGCGCTTGCTTGCCATTCAAGGCGTGGCGCAGGTGTCGCGGGGTGGTGGCGTGAATCGCGAGATTCGTGTCGAGCTCGACCCCGCTCGCATGCAGGCGCTCGGGCTTACGGCCTCCGAGGTCAATCAGCAACTGCGCGTGCTCAATGTGAATGCGCCGGGCGGCCGCGCCCAGTTGGGCGGCGGTGAGCAATCAATCCGAGTTCTCGGCGCAGCTGCGACCGCGCTCGAGCTCGGTGCGACCCGCATTCGACTTGCTAATGGCACCAACGTGCGCTTGCAGGATGTCGCCGAGGTGAGCGACGCCGTCGGCGAGCGACGCTCGTTATCGCGGGTCAATGGTCGACAGGCGACCAGTTTTGGTGTGTTCAAGGCCCGCGGTGCCTCCGAGGTCGCCGTGATGGACGCTATCGAAGCCGAGCTCGCGACGCTCGCTAAAGAATCGCCCGACATCACCGTCAAGCGGGTGTTCACGACAGTCGAGTTCACCCGTGAGACCTACCGCTCGGCGCTGATGGCGATGTTCGAGGGCTCGATTCTCGCAGTGCTGGTGGTCTTCATCTTTCTGCGCGACTGGCGTGCGACGGTGATCTCTGCGCTCGCCATCCCGCTCTCGGCGATCCCGACGTTTGCCTTCATGTATTGGCAGGAATTCACGCTCAACAATATCAGCCTGCTGGCGCTTTCTTTGGTGGCGGGCGTGCTGGTCGATGACGCGATCGTCGAAATCGAGAACATCGTGCGCCACATGCGGATGGGCAAGAGTGGCTATCAGGCTGCGCTCGATGCCGCAGACGAGATCGGTCTTGCGGTGGTGGCAACCTCTGCAACCATCATTGCGGTGTTTGTGCCGGTGAGTTTCATGGGCGGCTTCACGGGTCAATACTTCAAGCAATTCGGTTTAACCGTCGCCGCGGCGGTGTTTTTCTCTCTTTTGGTAGCGCGGCTCATCACGCCCTTGATCGCGGCCCATACTCTTAAGCTGCATGACGAGATCCGCTCAGCGGACGGCCCACTGATGGGCGCCTACCTCGATGCGTTACGTTGGTCGCTGCAGCATCGGCGCGCCACGCTGATCGGCGGCACGTTGTTTTTCCTGTTCTCGATCGGTTTGCTGATTGCCGTACCCAAATCATTGCTGCCGTCGCAGGATTTTGGCGCGGCGCAGGTCGACATCGAGTTGCCGCCGGGGGTGCGTCTCGAGCAGACGGCAGAGATTTCTGGCAGGGTTCGCGAGCTGCTTGCCAAGCAGCCCGAGGTATCGGACGTCATCGAGGAGATCGGTGGCGGCGACGTGCGTACCGCGCAGCTCTACGTCACCTTGGCACCGCGTGAGCAGAGACAAATGTCGCAGAAGGTCTGGCAGGAAGGAGTGACGCCTCTTTTCGCCGAGATTCCTGACGCGCGCGTTACTTTCGTAGACAACGATAGTCCGGGTGGCTTGCCGATCACGCTGTATCTCACGGGCGAAGACCCCGCCAAGCTCGAAGTGACGGCGCGACGCGCCGTCGCCGCGATGCGTGCTTTACCCGAATTGCGCGATCCACGCATCAACGGCGATCTGCAGCGACCCGAGATCCTGATCCGACCGCGTCTTGATCTTGCCGTCGAACTCGGCGTCTCGGTGGCAGCGATCAGTCAAACCATTCGTATCGCCACGCTCGGTGATCTACCGCAGAACGCCGCGCAGTTCTCAGCCACCGATCGCCAGGTACCCATCCGTGTCAGTCTGATCGAAGAGTCGCGGCGCGATCTCGGTACCCTCGAGAATCTGCCAGTGCGCACGGCCGGTGGCGCCACCGTGCCGCTCAAGGCCGTGGCCGACATAAGTTTTGGTGAAGGCCCGTCGGTCATCCGCCGCTACAACCAGAGCAGGCGCGTGGTGCTGGAGTCTGAACTTGCCAAGGGTGTCGAGCTCGGACCCGCGCTCGCCAAGGTTTATGCGCTGCCCGAAATCAAGAATTTGCCTGAGGGCGTGCGGCTGGTCGAGGTCGGGCAGGTGGAAATTCTTGAAGAATTACTCGAGAACTTCGCGTTCGCAATTGCCGCCGGTGTATTGCTCGTGTTTGCCGTGCTCGTGATTCTCTTCGCGCGCGTGTTCCAGCCGATCACCATTCTGTCGGCTCTGCCGCTATCGGTCGGTGGGGCGGTGATCGCAATCATGATTGCGGGTATGCCGTTCTCGATGCCGGTGGTGATCGGATTTTTGATGCTGATGGGCATCGTCGGTAAAAACTCGATCCTGCTGGTCGATTTGGCTATCGAAGAAATGCGTGCGGGCAAGCCGCGACTCGAGGCTCTGGTCGAGGCAGGCCACAAACGTGCGCGACCAATCATCATGACCACGGTCGCGATGGTCGCTGGCATGCTGCCCGTGGCCTTCAGCACGGCGGCTGCAGGGTTTAGGGCGCCGATGGGTGTCGCGGTGATCGGTGGGCTCATCACCTCGACGCTGCTGACGCTAGTAATCGTGCCCTCAATGTTTTCTTTGGTGGACGACATCGAAGACTGGTTTGAACCGCGCGTAGCGAGACTGCTCACGTCTTCGGGCGAGAGCAAAACCGCAGCTTGATCGCAGCGCTGCAGGCGCGTTATGGCTGCCAGCTATGGCTGCCAGAGCAAGGCGAGGGCAAGGGTGCTCGAGGCGATGAAGATCGTGGCCGCTGCGCCGAGCGCGAGCGGTTGCCAGCCCTGTGCGATCAGCTTGCGCAAATCGGTTTCGAGTCCGACTGCAGCCAGCGCCAGTGCGAGCAGCCCTTGCGAGAGTACATTAGCCAAGGCGCGCAGCTCTGCAGGCACCCAGCCCGTGCCCGCTAGCAACACCATCCCCAAAAATCCGAATACGAACCAGGGCATAGGCACTTTGCCGCGCACAACGGAGTTACCGGATGTGGTTTCTTTGGCAAGACGATGCTGCATCCAGAGTCCCATGCCGATTACGAGTGGCGCGAGCATCAAAACGCGCGCGAGCTTGGCGACAGTCGCGAATTCGCCCGTCGCTTGACCGCGGGCAAACCCGGCAGCGACCACCTGCGCCACTTCGTGTACCGAGGCGCCGGTCCAAAGGCCGTACGCGCGTTCATCGAGTGGCAGCATACCGCCGAGCACGGGGTAACTGAGCATCCCGATTGTGCCGAACAAGGTCACTGCGGCGAGCGCATAGGCGACCGCCTCTTCGTTGTCGCGCACCACCGTGTTGGCCGCAACAATCGCTGAGGCGCCGCAGATGCCTGTGCCGGCGGCGATCAGCACCCTGAGCCCACTGCGTACGCCAAGGCGCTCGCCCAGCCACAGAGTGAAGAAGAACGTCCCGAGCAGCGCGAAAGTCAAGATGGTGAGCCCGGCTACACCGATCCCAAGGATCTCGGCGAGCGTCACTTGCAGGCCGAGTAGCACAATACCGGTGCGCAGCGGCGCGCGTAGGCAGAGGGCGATTCCCGCTCGCGCGACCTCTGGGCGACCGAGGAAGTTGCGAACCAGTAAGCCAAGCAGGATGGCGAGCATCAGCGGGCTGATGCGCGAGATGCCCGGGAGACTCAGCGCCTTGAGACCGAAGGCCGCGGCGGCGATTGCGCCCGTGAGCAGCAGGCCGGGAAGCGGGGCGGGCGCGGCGGCCGGTACGGGGTCAGGGGCAGGCAATACCCGGCTCCTCGGTGTGCCACCGTTGTTATGGCGCAACAAACAGGCCCCTTTTGGGCGCATTATAGTATACGTGTAAATATTTCTGTTGTAGAGATCTCTTAGTGTTAGACTCAGAGGGAATCGCGTCTTTTCCATCTGCATCTCTGGGCGTCCGAACGCCGGTCTGC
>VGTW01000063.1 GCA_016874555.1 Gammaproteobacteria bacterium
TTGCAGGCGCTATCTTTGGCGCGCTTTTTCTGCGCCGGTTTGTATCAGCGACAGCTGCTTGGGCGCATTTCGACCTTTATGCGTGGAATGCTCGTGACCGACCCGGTCGCCCGGTGGGCGCCGAGGCGCAGTGTCTGCGGCTTGCCGATCGGCTGATTGCCGAACGCTTCGGAAGCTGACTTATTTTTTGTGGGTAATAATTAATAATGATGATGAGGAATTCGAACGAAACAAAGAACATAAGAGAACGTGATGGTGCGGTAGATCCGAGGCGCTATTCACGACTGGTGGTCGATGGTGTGAAGCAAACGCCATCACGCGCCATGCTGCGCGCCGTGGGCTTTACCGATGCCGATTTTCAGCGCCCGCAGATCGGCATTGCCTCGACCTGGGCCAATCTCACGCCTTGCAACATGCACATCAATACTCTAGCCGCGCAGGCCGAGGCTGGGGCGAACGCCGCAGGCGGCAAAGGCGTGCTATTTAATACCATCACGGTGTCCGATGGCATCTCGATGGGCTCGCCAGGCATGCGGTACTCGCTGGTGTCGCGCGAAATCATTGCCGACTCCATCGAGACCGTAGTCGGTGCGGAAGGCTTTGATGGCTTTGTGGCGATCGGCGGCTGTGATAAAAATATGCCGGGATGCGCCATGGCCATTGCCAGGCTCAATCGTCCCGCCGTCTTTGTTTATGGGGGCACGATCCAGCCCGGTGCGCAGCGTCGCGACATCATTTCGGTATTCGAAGCGGTAGGCGGGCACGCGGCTGGTAAGGTCAGTGACGCCGAACTGGCGGCGGTGGAACGCACCGCGATCCCGGGTCCGGGCAGCTGTGGCGGCATGTACACCGCCAACACCATGGCGTCAGCGATCGAGGCGCTGGGACTTTCTTTGCCCGACAGTTCTGCGCAAGAGGCCGTGAGCGAGCTCAAGGAAAACGATTGCTGGCGTGCGGGCGAGGCCGTCGTGAGGCTGGTCAAGGCAGGCATCACGCCATCGAAAATTCTCACCCGTAAGGCCTTCGGAAATGCCATCACCGTGACCATTGCGGTTGGGGGCTCGACCAACGCGGTGCTGCATTTGCTGGCGATCGCCCACGCTGCGGGAGTACGTCTGACGCTCGATGATTTCACGCGCATTGGTAAACGCGTGCCCGTGCTTGCCGACTTGCGACCGAGCGGGCGTTACGCCATGTCGGAATTGATCGCGATCGGCGGTATTCAGCCGTTAATGAGACGCTTGCTCGATCGCGGCTTGTTGCACGGTGATTGCTTGACCGTCACCGGTCAAACACTCGCGGAAAATCTTGAGAATGTGCGGGATTATCCGCGGGGTCAAAAAATTATCTACGACTTCGATGCGCCCATCAAAAAAGACAGTCATCTCGTGGTGATGTACGGTTCGGTGGCGCCCGAAGGGGCGGTCGCCAAAATAACCGGCAAAGAGGGCTTGTCGTTCTCGGGGCCGGCGCGAGTGTTCGACGGCGAAGAGCAAGCCACCACGGCGATTCTCGCCGGCAAGGTGCGGGCGGGCGATATTGTCGTCATTCGTTACGAGGGACCGCGCGGTGGACCGGGAATGCGCGAAATGTTAAGCCCGACTGGCGCGATCATGGGTCTCGGCCTTGGCGACAAAGTGGCGCTGATTACCGACGGCCGTTTTTCGGGCGGCAGCCATGGCTTCGTGGTTGGCCACATTTCGCCCGAGGCCATGAACGGCGGGCCGATCGCGCTGATTCGTAATGGCGATCAAATCACCATCGACGCGGGAACCCGTCGCATCGATATCGAGGTGTCAGCCGTCGAGTTGCGACGTCGCAAAACAGCCTGGAAAGCGCCCAAACCCTATGCAACTCGGGGTGTGCTCGCAAAGTTTGCGGGCTCAGTCAGCAGCGCCTCGCAAGGAGCGGTGACAGATTGAATGCCGTGACGTTTTGATGACACCGATGACTCCTTAAGATTGCAATCCGGAATAGGGTGGTTGTCAGCATCATCGAGCGCGGTTACAGTTGCGGGAGATCGGGGAATTGGCAACGGACGACGGACGCCACGCTCGCCTTCTCGGTTGAACGCGGTCGCTCAAGGATTGGCACATTCTCCGGGCACACTCCGCTGGTGCGGTGGTTCGATGTCCCCAAGGGCAATGAATACACGTCCGATCGAGTGTTGGGCCCTTGCAGTGTGGCGCGTCGAGCGTGCCACGAATCGCAGGGAGAAGGTTGCGCGCGAGCGGATTCCCGGTTAGTTTTCCGGCCCCATCGCCGCATTGGCTGTTGATCTGCCGCGAGAGCACATGGCGACCTACGTACAACAGAACCAGTCACGCCGGATGGCTATTTTCGGGCTGATTGTCGGACTACACATAGTCTTGGGGTACGCCTTAGTTAGCGGTCTCGCCCGGAAAGTGGTCGAGGTCGTTGCCCCGCCACTCATCACCGACCTGATTGAAGAGATCAAGCCCGAGGACAAGCCGCCGCCGCCGCCGCCGCCGCAGATCGAGCGCCCACCGGTACAAGTGCCCCCGCCTGATGTGGTGATCGACATTCCGATGGAGGTGAGCACGACCGCCATCAGCAACGTAACAGACAAACCGGTGCCGCCCCCGCCCGCGCCCGTCGCAGTTGTGCGCTCGCCTGCGAAGATTGGTCGAATGCCCTCAAGCGAAGACTATTACCCGGCTGCGTCCAAGCGCGCAGAGGAGCAGGGCACGGTCACCATTAAAGTCTGCGTGGATGCCAAAGGCAAGATCATCGGCAACCCGACCGTCGTCACGTCGTCGGGTTTCGAAAGATTGGACGAGGGTGGGGTCAAGCTTGCACGCGCGGGGCGTTATCAGCCTGGCACGGCGGGCGGTCAGCCCCAGGATGATTCCTGCGTTTCGTTTCGCGTGAAGTTTGAGATCAAGTAAGCGTTTTATTCGCTGAGGAAAACATGGAAAACACTGAAGCCACCACTGCTGTCGTCGAGAACCCGTATGGCCTTGGGGCCCTCTGGGAACAAGGCGATTTCGTCGCCAAGGGCACGCTGATCATCATGGTGATCATGTCGTTGACCTCTTGGTACGTCATCCTCATGAAGTTGCTCGATCAGCGGAAGCTTATGGCGTCCGCTAAGCTCGCCGAGCAAAAGTTCTGGAGCGCCGGTTCGATTCGCGAAGCGATCGACCGTCTACCCAAGGACGATGTCTATCGTCAGGTTGCTGAGGATGGTCTGCGCGCGTCTCAGCACCACGAAGGCCGTCTTTCCGAGCGTATGGCGCTCCACGAGTGGGTGATGATGTCCTTACAGCGCTCTGTTCAGGGTGTAAACATGTCGCTGACCGGTGGTTTACCGTGGCTCGCGACAGTCGGCTCGACGGCGCCATTCGTTGGTCTGTTTGGCACGGTGTGGGGTATCTACCATGCGCTTGTCGCGATCGGCGTGTCTGGTCAGGCCTCGATCGACAAGGTCGCGGGCCCGGTAGGTGAGGCACTGATCATGACGGCCATCGGTCTCGCGGTCGCCGTGCCGGCGGTCATGGGGTACAACTGGCTTATCCGTCGAAATAAGGAGGTGCAGGAAGAGCTAGGAAGTTACATCTCTGACCTGCACGCGTTCCTCGTGAGTGGTGCTCGCGTCGCGGTGCCCGCTCCGGCCTCTGCTGCCGCGCCTGCTGCAGCCGGGAAGAAGTAATCCGATCGACTCAAGGTTCTTCTGGGCGGGATCGATCGGGTTTTGCTCGGTCGATCCCGAGATCCGGAACCAAAAGAGGCTAAGACTCATGGCGATGAGCGTTGGATCCAGTAGCGGTGATGACGAGCTGAATTCGACCATCAACACCACACCATTAGTGGACGTTATGTTGGTGCTGTTAATCATCTTTCTGATCACCATTCCGGTCATTAATAAGACGGTGAAGGTCTCGCTACCAAAGGCCGCGAACATCGCCACCCAAACCAAACCTGAGAACATCACGGTGGCAGTCGATTCTTTGGGTAATATTTATTGGAACAATGAGCAAGTTGCCAACCGCGACCAGCTAATCGAGATGATCAAGCTCGAAGCCATTAAAGATCCGCAGCCTGACATCCACATCCGCGGCGACTCCAACACGCGGTTTGAGGATATTGGCAAGGTCATCTACTCGATTCAGCGTGGCGGCGTTGTCAAAGTGGGGTTCATCACTGAACCCGACCGCGGCATCCGCGGCTCACGCTGACCTCTCTCGGAGTACGTTTCGATGGGAATGAATTTAAGCGGCGGCGATGAAGGGGATTCAATGTGTGATATCAACACGACGCCGCTGATCGACGTCATGCTGGTGTTGCTCATTATGTTCATCATCACCATTCCGGTGATGACCCACGCCGTTAAACTCGATATGCCGCGGCCGAATAACGCTCCACCACCGCCGGTTCCGCCGGAAGTCATCGACATCGAAATCGATTTCGATGGTACCGTCGTCTGGAATGGAACACCGGTACAGAGCCCCGAGGCGCTGGAGAAATACTTTCGCGTCGAGGGTCAGAAAGACCCACAGTCTGAGTTACATCTGCGCCCTGATAAACGTGCAAAATACGACGTGGTGGCCAAAGTGCACAGCGAAATCGCATGAAAAAAATCGGTTTCGTCAATGTATCGGAGTTTGCAGATTGACGAGCTATCGCGCGATTGCAGTGTTATCCATAAGACACGATTGAGCACCCAGAAATTATTATGTCGCCGCCGCCTCTGCGGGTTGCGGCGAATTTGTTTGTGGTATCCAAGCTGGGCTTCCCCGTAGCGAGGAAGAAGAGGAAGAAGATGACGAAGTCTATGTTATTCGGCGTGCTGGTTGCTGCCGTTGCAACGATGCAGTTTTCATCCACCGCAATGGCTGAGAAGGTCAGCCCCGCACTTGCTAAAACGCTGCAGGCCGCACAGAACGCCAGCAAGGGAAAGAAATGGGCCGAGTGCCTGTCGAACCTGCGCACGGCGGACAGCACGGCGGGCAAGACGGCCTATGATTCCTACATCATCAACGAACTCACGGCGTTTTGCGCGTTGAGCTCTAACGATGTCGCCACGGCGACCTCGGCAATGCAGACCAATCTGGGCTCGCCGTTCGCCGCCGACAAGGTGGCGCAGCGTACGCGAGATCTCGCCAAGGTGTTCTTCAACGCGCGCAACTATGCCAAGACTGTCGAGATCGGACGTGGCGCCATCAAGAGCGGTTACGCGGACGCCGACACCTTCCTCGTGGTCGCGCAGTCCTATTACCAGCAGAACGACTTTAAGAACGCGCGCGAATTCACGGGAAGCTGGATCCGCGATATAGAGAAGCGCGGCCAGCGTCCCAAAGAAAACGCCATCCAAATCTACGTGACCTCGTGCATGCGCCTCAGGGACGAGGCCTGCACCGCTGCGGGTTTCGAAAAACTCGTCACCTACTATCCGGACCCCGCGGGCTGGGCGAACCTAATGCAGTCGCTGTTCGCGACTCGTAACGATGTTGCGGCCTTCAATGCATACCGCTTGGCCACCGAGGTCGGCGCGATGCGCGCCGGCGACGACTATACCGAGATGGCGCAACGGGCGTTAGAGAACGATCTGCCGGGCGAGGCGCAATCAGCATTGGAGGCCGGTTTTGCACGTAAGGCGTTCACCGATAAGCGCGACATTGACCGTAACACGCGACTGTTGGCGACCGCCAAGGAGCGTGCCGCCGCGGATCGAGTCGGTCTCGCGAAGGCTGACAAAGAGGCTGCGGCCGGTAACAGCGGGGACGTCGATTTGCGTGTCGGTCAGGCCTACATGAGTTACGGGCAGTACGCGGCGGCGGTGACCGCCATTCAGCGCGGAATCGCCAAGGGCAACGTGACTGACCCGGCCGAAGCACAAATGGCACTCGGCATCGCACAGCTCAGGGCTGGCAACAAATCGGAAGCAAGCAAGGCGTTTCGCGCCGTAAAGGGTGACGCTGACACCCGGCGTGTCGCTAAACTTTGGAGTCTGCGCGCCCAGTAAGGTTGCGACGCTCAAGCATAGACCGAAACTCATCGGCTGTGATCGAGTTTCGTGGGGGCTAAAGACATGCGTATTGCTACTTGTATCGTTTCGCTGCTGGTCGCAGCAATGCTGCCGTCCGTAGCCGCCGCTCAAAAGGCGGAGCAGAAGGCCGATCAAAAGGGAGCCGCCAAGCCGCCCACCGTCAGTCGCGCCATCCTCAAGCCGTTGATGGCCGCTCAGGAGGCAAGTAAAAAGGAGCAGTGGGCAGAGTGCGTGGCGAGGATCAAGGAAGTCGGAACGTTCCCGAACCGCACCCCGTACGACGACTACGTCAGCAACGACATCCTCGGATTTTGTGCGCTTCGCGCTGGCGACACGCCTCTCGCGATTGAGGCTTGGTCGAAAGTCACCGACACCGAGTTCTCAGACCCCGCTCGCTCGGCGACGCTGCGCAAGGGCTTGCTACAGATGTCCTATCAGGTCAAAAGTTATACCAAGGCCGTCGAATATGGTCGTCGATTGATTGTCGATGGCAGCACGGATGAAGCGGTATACCTGCTGACCATACAGTCGTACTACCTGCAAAACGATTTCAAGGCTGCCGAAAAAATGGCAGCCGAGTACGTCGCAGCCACCGAGGGTCGTGCACAGACGCCTCCCGATATGGTCCTGCAGCTCTACACGAGTTCGTGCATCAAGCAGGAAGACGATGCGTGCACCCTTCGCGCTCTCGAAAAGCAGGCACAGTATTCGCCGAAGAAAGAGACCTGGCCCAATCTGAGTCTGCTGTTGTTCCGTGCCAGCACCGACGCCAACACGCTCAACATATTTCGTGTCTCGCGGGAGATGGGTGGCATGACCCGGGGTGAAGAGTTCACTGAGATGGCGCAGCTCGCCATCGAAAAGGGCCTTCCGGGCGAGGCACAGGCGATCATCGAGGAGGGCCAGTCGAAGGGACTGTACGCTAACAAGTCGACGCAAGAGCTTGCTAACCGTCTGCTCGGCACCGCCAAGGCGCAGGCTGCCGCCGACAAGCCGACGCTGCTCAAGCAAGACGGCGAAGCGGCTGGCAAGAAGAACGGCGAAGTGGATGTGCGCATCGCCACCGCTTTCATGAGCTATGGCGATTACGACAAGGCAGTGGCCGCCTTCGAGCGCGGACTGGCCAAAGGCAATGCGCGTAATCCCGAAGAGGCCAAGCTGAATCTCGGCATCTCTCAGATCAAGGCGGGCAAGAAAGAGGCGGCTGTGACGACACTCGCCGGCGTGCAGGGCGATGAGACCCTGAAGCGGCTCGCGCGTCTTTGGACCCTAAGGACCCGTTAACCGCGGACGCTTTTAAATCGCAGCCGTCACAGCGATTTGAAGTGTGCGCCGGGATCAGCGGGGCGCGTCTCGATCGATGACACGCCAAGCAGGGTTGGGAGCGCGCGGGCGATCGTCAGTATCAACGGCGCCGTCACTAAACAACGCGTCACAGCGTATCGCTGCGGCTTTACCCAAAGTTCGTCGTGATGATCTCACTCTCGAGGATCTCGTTGACGCTACAGGCAGTAACTGTGTTCGGCATGGCGTAACGTAGGGCCGGGGCCGTGCGCTGGAACGACCACAGGCGCTGCGCGAGAAAAAATCGCCCAGACCCCGCAGCCGATGCATGGGGTATAGGTCACCCAGTAACCGGTGAAAAATATTGGGGTGATAGATTGTCGAAAGATAAACGTCGAAGAACCGGGTGACTTCGATCGTTTCTGCCCAGACT
This sequence comes from Gammaproteobacteria bacterium, assembly GCA_016874555.1. GTDB lineage: Bacteria > Pseudomonadota > Gammaproteobacteria > Steroidobacterales > Steroidobacteraceae > UBA964. The sequence goes on from VGTW01000063.1 coordinate 7,728, forward strand.
AGTGAGGCGAAGTCGTGCGATTGCGCCCAAGAACGTTCGCACACCCTCAGGCCAAGCCAGCGATGCAACGACATGAAGGCGCTACACCACGTCTTGCGGTTGAGGAAAAGCAGCAACGGGATTGCGAACATCACGCTGACCGCGAGCAGTGAAACACAATGTTCGGGCAGTGTTTCTTTGGTACCCCAGGCAGCCGGTACGAGCTGTCGATCGCGCGCCACCCACACGAAGCTGAACTCGACCCATGACAACCAAATATGGCGGCCGCCCGCAAAAACGAGCAGCGTTGCCAAATTCTCGGATTTTTTTGCCCAGCCAGGATATGGCGACGCCGACCACCGCAATGATACGCAACCAACAGAACGCGATCTGGAATACAGTCGTGCGGCATCTGGTGCATGATGAAATGTCAAATGCCCTGCCAGAAGTAGGCGATGAGCAACGCAAGGATCGCCGGTAGCGGTACCCGATAATATTTTTTTAATTTGCTCCTTGTTTCTCCCCGAGAGTGTTTTATCAGATCAAGGTTGGCGATTAAGACTCGACCGCGGCCACGACTTCTTCTTCGGATTTCGGCATGCCGCGCCCAGCGATTTCCTCGAGCTCGGCATGCATCGCACGCATCATGCGATCGACGTAGCGACCGCGTGCCGCCACTCGCTCGGCAGCGGCCTTGGCGTCAGGTTGCCAACCTTCAACCTCCGCTCTGCGCAGCACTTGCTTTGCCGCGAGCAAACGCTCGACAGTGTCGAGCCGATCGCGGGTCACCGACAACTCTTCCATCAGCGTCAAGGTCATCCATAAAAGCTTGTCGATGGCCGGATCACTGAAATACTGCGGCTTTTTCCCCTTGGCGACCCGCGCGAGGCGCACCAGCGCTGGCGCGGGTGAGGACGCCCGACGGCGTGCGGCTTCGGCCACGGCAGGCGCGGAGCGCGTCGACTGTTTCTTGGGTTTAGGCATCGGACCTCAACGATGCGCCGCGAGAATCTTCCAGAAAAAATGCTCGGTGTAATTCATCTGCGCAACATCGAGTTTAGGAATGAATTCATCGACCAGTACATCAGCCGCCAGAAAACCGCCTTTCATGGCTTCCGCCTGCAGGTCGATCCCCGTCATGTAGCGGGCGAAGGTCTCGTTGTTATTGTAGCTCTCCCAGTTGTGCATGAACTTCTCGATGACCGTTCGACCGCGCGGAATCTCGAGATGCAGCATGAGGCCCCCGGGCGCGAGCAGGCGGCGGCATTCGCCGAGAATCCGCGGTAAGGCGGACTTCGAGGTTTCGTGTAGCACGATATGCGAGACGATGAGATCGAGGCTGCCATCGGCGAAGTCGGTGGCCTCGGCATTTTGTTGACTGAAGTCGATCGCCACACCGAGCGCCACGGCGCGCGCGTGCGCGTAGCGCAGCACCGGCGCACCGACATCGATTCCGTGCACGCGAGCTTGCGGAAACGCCCGCGCCCAAACCACGGTGCTGTTACCAATGGCGCAGCCGATATCGAGAATGCGCTTGGGCTGGCGTTCGGGGTGCTTCTCGCGGAGGTACGCGAGCAGCGTATCGCCCATTAGGTTGTTCTCCGGCCCGAGCGCTCCGCCCATGTAGAGGTTGATACCCTTGTCGTAGATCACCCCTGCGCAGACATCGTCTGTCGTGAAGTCGGTGTGGTAACCGCCGGGTTGCAGGTGGATGTCGGCCGCGCGGTGATAACGCGGAATTTCGAGTGCGGGGTTGAGGCGTAGCGTGCCACGGCGGCGGCCTTTGCTCGACCTACCAACTTTTTTTGCGCGAAGACGCTTGGAACGCTTCAGCAACTCCGGCAGTTCGCGCTCGGTGGGGTCGATCACCGACTCCCAAAGAAGTTCCTGACTGCGCCGCTGCATCGCACTCCAGAACTGGTAGAACGAGTCTTGCATCATGGGCTTGCGGATCTCGTCCTGATCGATAGGCGCGCGCCCCAGTCGCGCGCGAAACGCCGGTTCGACGCGTGATTCGTAGACCTTGTAGGCGCCCGGCATCAGCCGACCGGACAGATGGGCGCGTAAAGCGCCGACGAAGTCCTGGCGAGCCTGCTCGTCGAGCAGGGTAGAGGGTTGCATGGCATGAGCCTTGAACGCCGGCATCGCGAGTTCCCCGAAGCGCTGGTCCAGAATGCGGTCTGTTCGATCCTACCGACTGCGCGGATCGGCGCCCGCGAACGTGGTGCGCAGCGTCCAAAAGGCGGTTAAGGGCTGGGGCTCGGTGACGCGGCATCGCGCCCGGCGCTTTGATTGTGCTCTGCGTCCGCTGCGCTTGCGGCCGCAATATGCGCCTCACGAAAATCGCGAAACGGTCGCACCAGGCGCGCGGCAAGCTCCGCACGCCTAGCGGCGCGCTCCGGGCTTTCCTGCTCAGCGAGCGCGGCCTGTTCGATCATTGCGCGCGACACACCGGCATGCTGTTCAAGAGTACGTTCAAGCACCGCGATGCGATCAAAGGCCACCGAGAGTTCGGTGGCGAGCGTGACGTAGGCCGCGTAGAGCTGATCGACGGCAGGGTCATCGAAGACCTGCGGCCGATGGCCCTTGGCGACCTGCGGCGGCGCTTTCACGATCCGCCCTCGATGAGCTCGATCAGCTCGCCGGCTGCACCCATGCACACCGCGGCGCGTCGACCATGATAGGGCGCCAGCGCGAGCGTGCGCGGCGGCGCGCGCCAACTGAGCCCGCACGGCAGCTGATCGACTATGAACGACACCATCGAGATCGCCGGCGGCAATTCACCGTCACGAGTCGTGCGCGGCAGCGTCGCAGGCGGCATTTTGTCCGCCTCGATGTAGCTCTGTCCCCGCAGGGCGAGTGCTGCCAGATCGTGCTTGCTATCCGTCGGCAGTCCCTGCGCATTGGAGAGCACGGAAATCACGGCAGGAATCACCGGCGCCTTCGCCACATCGAAATGCTTGCCGTAGAAGTCGTTGATCAATTCGACCGATTCGCCGCCCAGGATGACGATGAACACGCGATCAACATAGTGCTTGGCATCGGGCGTATCGAACTCAGGCAGCTTTTCTTTAAAAGAGGTGAGATAGATCGACTCCTTGGCGGGGCCGAGCACCTGCATCGCGCGGATCTTATCCGAAAAAGAAAGGTCAGCCGGCGGCCCGATTATTGTGAACGGCGAGCGCGCGAGCCGGGCCGCGATACCGTCGGTGTCTTGCACCATGAGTTCAGCGGCATTCCAGCCCATATGTTTGAAAGCGCCATAATCGGGTGCGGGCTTACTGTCGATGAAACGGATGAAGGCATTGCCTTCACCCTTGGGCAACATGAGTGCATAGCGGCGGCCGGTCAGCCCGGGCAAGCCCCAGAGCTCTGCCTGTGCGGCGCTCAGGCGACCGTGATTAACGAGTTCGTAGCCGAGGTAAAGGTGATAGGTATCGATCATGTACTGCAGGTCGGGCGCAGCAATGGTGACGCAGGAAATCGGTCCGATGGAGGGCATGGTTACTTCCGACTGGGTAAATCTTTGAGATAGAGGAGCACGTCGGCGAGATGGACGACCTCGGCATACTTGGCCTGCAAATCGAACAAGTTGGCCTCATGCGGTCCGCTGGCGCGATCACCCACGGCCTCGTGCACCACGACCGGCACGAAGCCATGCTGACAACAATCGACGGCGCTCGCACGGACGCAGCCACTCGTCGAGAGTCCCGAGATGAGCAGGGTATCAACGCCGAGTGCGGTCAGAGTTGAGGCGAGTGAGGTTGCAAAGAATGCGCTCGCGTACTGCTTGGAAATCACGGTTTCGCCCGGCAGCGGTTCGAGGCCCTCGGCAAACGCTGCGAGCTCGGGATGCGCGCCGGCTTCGAAACAGCGCAGAGCGGGGACCTTACGAAAGAACACGCCGCCGTCACGCCCCCCCGGTTGATACACCACGTTGGTGTGCACGATCGGAATCGCCGCCGCTCGCGCGGCGCGCAGCAGCGTTTCACAATCGGCGCGAGTCTGCTCCACACCCGCGTAGAGCGGCGAATCTTTGACAAGGTAAGCACGGACGAAATCTATCACTAGCAGCGCCGGTCGTTGTCCGGGGGCGAGACTTTTGCCGAAGCCTCCGCGCGCGTAGTTGGCCTGAAGAGATTCGTTCACAAAGCGGCGCTCAAATGACCTTGGCCGCACGCAAGGCAGCGAGCCGCTCGGCCCCGAGGCCGAGGAGCTTTGA
>VGTW01000064.1 GCA_016874555.1 Gammaproteobacteria bacterium
GCGCCGGCAGGTGACTATCCTCGAAATGCTGTGCGAGTAAAGCGAAGCCGACAAGCAGTGCAAAGAGATTACTGAGCAGCACCCATTCGTGCCCGAGGTGGGCGATCAGCCCGGCGAGCCCGGCAACGCCAGCAAAATTGGTGAAGCTCAGCTTGTAGAGGGTGATGATCAAGAGCCCGGCCAGCGCACACTGCAGCGTGTATCGATGGAACAGCGCGACCGCCGTCAGCGTCAGACCGAATAAAATGAACTCGATGGGGATGGCGGCGATCAATGATTGATTCCTTTATGAAAATACGGGCGTGATGAGGTTATTGCAAGTTTCGGATTAACAAATATACAGCACAAGCTCACTGGATACATCCCCTGGGTACTGACTGCAACTATGGCGAGTTTTTTTCGGCTCCTAACAATCGAGAGCCCACCGAAAGAGTTTCTTTTCGGTGCGGGATGCCGACTCCACAGATTCCTTGGCGTTCTTGATTGAGTTAAGCGGGATAGAAGCTTACTAAGAAGCACGGGTAATTGAACTCGTAAGCTCTCTTCTTTGAGACTCACTTACGCTACGGGGGTCTGAAAATTTCGCGGATCTTCGATAGATTCCCCTGACACACGCGACTCAGTGTTCGATCAGCCAGTGCCAGACACCGTGTGGTGCGAGGATGACTGCAGTCCGTATCGAGCCAGAATGCAAACGAACAGTGGATGGATTTTGAAGGGACTCGATCCCCGAGGCGCTGCACCGTCTGAGCAGCGAATCAAGGTCGCTGACGTGCAGTCGTGCGCCGATGATCCCGCGATGTGGTGGCCGCGCGCGCTCGCGCAGATCGGCGTAAGTGCCGGCTGGCAAGCCGTAATAGATGAGACCGAGCATGGCGTCCTCCACCACGCGGCCATAATTATTGGCGCGGATATGCAGTGTCCGCTCGACACCCACCATGCGTGAAAAGGATTCGCTCGTGAACTCGTAGCAAAATCCCATCGGTACACCGAGCACATCTTCGTAAAAAGTACGCACCGATTCAAAATCACTCACGGGCCCAGACAAACTCTGAACTTCGCTGAATGGGCGATCGGTCACAGTCACGAAATCTGCGGCCCGCACATTGAGGGGTTCGATTGCGGCTATCATGACGCCGTCCGGGCCTTTGGCGTGAGCTTCGAGAAAGCGCGAGCCATCGGGCAGATCGACACTGGCACCCTCGGCGACGATCTCGAAGCGATGTCGACGCAGTGCACTGATTGCCGCGCTGCGATCGGCAGTAAAGAAATCAATCATCTTGAGCGCATTGCAGGCAACGCCGACACCACCTTCGCGAATGATGACTCCTGAAGGGGGTTCGAACGCGACAAGCCATATGCCGAGGTCGCTGCCTGGGGTGGCGAGCTGGACCAAAGTCGCACGCTCGGCGACTGGCCCGAAGATTGCGCGCACCGCGTTGTGGTCAAGATAATCCTCAGCGATGTAGCGCATGCCGATGACCGACTCGAAAAGTTCACGCTGACGAGCGAGCTCACCTGTGCTGATGATCGGGCCATTGATCGAGAGGACGCGACCGGTCATCAAGAGATTACTTTTGGGTGTGATATTTCGCCTTGAGGTCCTGCCCCAATCGACAGCCCGTGGCCGGGCGGCAAGGGGGTCGGCGCGATAGTTATTGTTTTGCGGGTAACGGGCATACTGATTCACAAACATCATTACCGAGTAGCGGTGTACAGCGCTCGATACCGATATACGTGGACAGGTTATCCTGGTTAGCTGTGTTCATGGCCTCGAGTCTGCCATTCGCATCGATGATCAGCCAAGCCCAGCTAGCACCGACACAGCGGGGTTCGGCGGCGCGAGCGTGTCGCAGAAGTTACGCAGCGGCGCGAGGATCAAGCGCGGCATCTGCGACATCGAACCGAAGAGCGCCAGCCCGAGCGAAGTCATGAACCTAATGACGGGCTAAACCGTAAAGCGAGTGTGAACGCAATCGCGAAACTCAGACGGCTGAGCTACGCGCGAGGCGCTTACCGATCAGATAGCTGACCAATACCACCACCATGACCGCACTTCCAAAGACTAGTTCCTTGCCTTCCGCCCAAGCATCGACCGGAGACAGGGTCATTTTGGCGAGTGCGAAGATCGCGATCAGCAAACTGACCCCACCCACCGCGAGACTCAGGACGCGCGAGGCGACCCGCGCGAGGTCATCCGCCCGCGCGATGAGGCGCGAGATCCACAGACCATTGATGCCGTCAGTTACCAGCATACCGAGCGTGAATAGTGCTCCGAGCATCAGCGCGTGACCCAAGCCACCGAATTGTTGCGCGGTCAATGAAAAGAGGGCGGCCTGACTCACGGTGTCGAAGGAGAGCGCAAACAGCGCACCGACCAGAGCGATCAGCCCTGGTGAGCCAGCCTTGCCGAGTCGGCCCATGAGCTTGCCGAGCAGTTTGTCCTTGAGACCGACGGGGGCGACGACCTCGTTGGCCGGGGCGGTGACTGCGGCATGGACATTGGCAATGCCGAGGGCGAGCAGGAACAGGATCGAGATCCAGGAACCGCTGGCCTCGAGCCAGTCTGGGGTCTCCCAGCCCGTGGTCGCGAGACTTACGAGCGCGGCGATCGATATGACCACAGCGCCGTGACCCAATGAAAACAGCGCACCGCAGTAGCGGGCGAACCTTTTGCGGGCGCGGGTGTTGACCCGCGTCAGACCATCGATGGTGGCGAGGTGATCAGCGTCAAACCCGTGTTTGAGTCCGAGTAAAAAAACCACTGCGGCGAGAGCGGACCAACTTGTGGGCAGAGAATCCATGGGAGTGCGATCATAGCGGCGGTTTCTTGCGGTCTGAAGAGCGTACATATACCGTTCAAGGGTGCGCTCCATCTCCTGGTCCATTCTGTGGCTGTCGTGTGTGCTGCTCGCGGCCTGTGGCGGCGGCGGCAGTGGTGGTGCCGGGACCCTCACGGGGAATAACGGTGGCTCGACCACCACCACGACCCCGCCCACCACGGTGACCGGACCTGCGGCCGAGGCGAGTCTCGGCGCCACGCTGCAACGGCCGGTTCTGCAGTGTGGCTCCTCGGTTGATACCGTGACTGCCGATGCCGCAGCGGCGAGCGTGGTGGTTTTTGAAAGCGGCCCGGTACGTCCGCTCGCGCTGTCTGCGGACGGCCAACGCCTCTTCGTCACCAACGCGCCGGCAAATTGCCTCGAGATCTATGCCGTAGAGGACGATGCGCTGCGGCTCGTGAGCGCCATCAGTGTGGGTCTCGAACCGGTTGCTGTCGCCGAACGCAACGCCAACGAAGTGTGGGTGGTCAACCATCTCTCTGATTCAGTAAGTGTAGTCAGGCTCGACGGCACGCCTCGCGTGCTGCGCACTCTGCAAGTAGGCGATGAGCCGCGCGATATCGTATTTGCCGGTGCCAACCGTGATCGTGCTTTTATCACCGCCGCGAATCGCGGGCAAAATCGCCCGGGTTTCAATTCGTCCTCGTTGGTTACCTCGGGTGCCGGCCGAGCCGACGTGTGGGTGTACGACGCGGCGCAGCTCGATGATTCTTTGAACGGTAAACCGGTGACGGTGCTGACTCTCGTCGCAGATGTGCCGCGGGCACTTGCGGTGAGTAACGACAGGCGCACGGTTTATGCGGGTGTCTTCATGTCGGGTAATCGCTCCACGGTGCTGCACCGTGATGCCCTCAACACGCCGAAGCCCGGCGTCTCGACGAGCGCTGATGGCGTACAGGCGCCGGGTACTGGCCTGATCGTGCGCTTCGATGGCGCAGCATGGCGGGATGAAGCCCGTAACGACTGGTCGAGTCGAGTGAAGTTTAACTTGCCCGATGAAGACGTATTCGCCATTGATGCAGCGGCCACGACACCGGCCGTAACCGCGCGTTTCGCGGGAGTAGGGACCACCCTCTTCAACATGGCGGTCAATCCGGCCGATGGTCGACTCTTCGTTAGTAATACCGAATCTTTCAACGAAGTTCGCTTCGAGGGCTCGGGTCGGCGCGGTAATAGCAGCGTTCGTGGCCGCATCGCCGAAAGCCGTGTTTCTTTGATCACGCCCTCTTCGGGGGCAGTCGCTTCGGTACATCTCAACCGACACGTGAATTTTGCCTTGCCGCAGGGTTCGAGCTTGCCAGCGGCTGATAAGGCGCGTTCGCTGTCCCAGCCGACGGCGCTCGTATTTAGCGCCAATGGCGAAACCCTTTTTAGCGCGGCTTTCGGTTCGGCGAAAGTGGCGGCACTGCCGACGGCAGCGCTCGGGGCGGGCACCTACACACCCGATGTCAGCCGGCAGATCGAGGTGCCCGCAGGTCCCGCGGGCCTTGCGCTCAATGCCGCTGGCAATCGGCTCTATGTGTATTCGCGGATCGCACACGCGGTGAGCGTGGTCGATGTCGCCAATCGTAATCTGCTCACGACGCGCAGCCTATTCTCGCCCGAGAGCACGGCGGTCAAGGAGGGCAGGCGTTTTCTCTACGATGCAAACTTGAGTTCGGCTAACGGGACGGTCTCTTGTGCGAGCTGCCATGTGTTCGGTGATCTCGATCACCTGGCTTGGGATCTCGGCAATCCCGACGATCGCATGCAGACTAACCCGAACGCCTATCTGCCGCTCAGCCCGCGTACTACGCCGCGCTTCCATCCGCTCAAGGGTCCGATGACCACGCAGACACTTCGCGGGATGAAAGGGCATGGACCGCTGCACTGGCGTGGTGATCGCACCGGCACTACCCGCGCGTTGGTGCGCGGACAGACTGAAAGTCTTGAAGAGGCTGCGTTTAAAGAATTTAACTCCGCCTTTGTTGCTTTGATGGGACGCGAGACGCCGCTCAGTACAGCGCAGATGCAAGCGTTCACCGACTTCGTAATGCAGCTTTCGAACCCGCCTAACCCAGTGCGTGCACTGGATAATTCTTTGACAGCAGACGAAAATGCGGGTCGCGATATTTACATGAACTTCCCGATCACTCTGCTCGGGTCTTGCGATAACTGTCATCGTCTGCGTCCGACCTCGGGCCAGTTCGGTACCGGTGGCCTCATGACCTTCGAGGGCGGGCGTATCAGCGAGAACTTCAAAGTGCCGCAGCTGCGCAACGTGTACACCAAGGCCGGTATGTTCGGTTTCAGCGGCGACAACAGCATCTCGACCGGTGCGCAGATCCGCGGCTTTGGCTTCAGCAACGATGGCGCGGTCGACACCCTCGATAATTTTTTCCGTGATCCGGTGTTCTTGTTCCCGCCGCCCGCCGCCGACAGCCGCCGTCAGGTCATCGCGTTCACGATGGCGTTCGATACTGATTTCTTGCCGGTGGTGGGCCAGCAGGTCACTTGGCGACCCGGCGCCGAATCCGTTGTGGAGTCCCGCTTGACGCTGCTGCGCGAGCAGGCGCAAGTGACCTCACCGCGACGCGCCTGCGATCTGATTGCGCGTGCGAGCGTCAACGGCACAGCGCACAGTGCACTTTTGCAGTCGGATGGCAGTTGGTCGATGCGTGGCGGCGGCACGCTTACCGATAGCCAGCTGCGCGAGCTGGCGACGGTGACGCAGCCCATCACCTTTACTTGCATGCCGCCCGGCACCGGGCGTCGCGCGGCGCTAGATCAGGCTTAAGCAAGCTTGTTCAGTTTGATCTGACGTTAACGCGCAGGTTCCTCTGCAGCGACCGGCTTCGGCGCCTCGAGCAACTCGATCAGATAGTCGTCCGGATCTTTGACGTGAAAGACGTGACCGCGCATCGGTGAGCCGTCGGTGGCAGTTGTCTTTGACAGATAGACCTGCGGTGGCTCAATGATGTTTACGCCCGCGGCGAGCAGCCGATCATGAATGGCTTCGGCATTGGTGACATCAAACACCAACACGGCATCGCCGACGCCAGTACGACTGGCCTCGATGCGGTTATCGGCAGGGGTCGGACCCGAGAATTCGACCAGACCGAGACGTCCGCCTTCGCCGGAGTCACTCGCCATAATCACGAGACGTGTTCGCGTCGAAGGCGCATTCAGTGGAAAGAAATTACCCTCGGGTTTACGGGGGATGTCCATCTCCGTCTCGATGCGAAACCCCAGCAATTCATAGAATCGGATCGAAGCCTTGGCATCTTTGACGAGTAGCGCGGTCCGTAGCAGCACGGGTTCGCCGGCCTGCAGCACCGTCGCTTGCAGCGCCAGTGAAAATACGGCGATGACCACGCAAAACAGGGGCTTTGACATCATTAAACTGTCTCCACGCGGTTACCGCTGCCGCGCTGCGCGGGTATAACGTAGCACCGCACGCTCTCCTACGCACGTCTCAAGTGGGTCATGTGCTCGTCACGGGATGTGGGCTCGGCAGTGAGCGCGTCATCAACGCGCTCACGCACCACAGTGCGTGCACCACCTCGCTCCTGGCCGATGGGCGCATGCGCTTCTGGGATTTTTTGCTCGACGTCGATCAGCATGTCCGTAACGCCGCGATCATATTGGCGCCGCTCGGGTTTTCGCTTGCTGCCTATCTCGGCCTAGGATCGCTGGCGGGGGTGTCGATACGGGCGCTTTGGATCGTGTTGACACGTTGGTTTTGGCAGGTGTAGCTCGTGCACTGGCAGCGTAAGTCAGCCGCGGGCGCAGGTCTCGCGCGCTGGCATTAGCGCTTGAATGATTTGCTGCTTGCGCTCTTTGCCGGTTCTGCGCTGTGGTTGCTCGGCAAAGAGTTTCCGTATGCGGCACCGTTGCTCGCCTGGAAGTACTGCTGTTCGCGGCGGGCATAGTCTGCTGGATCTTCGTTCGCTTTTACATTTGCAAAGGGCTACCGTTCGGTGCCGCCGGCCATCGCCACAGGTCGAGTGACCACGGCCGACAACGCAAAGTTTGCCCTGCTGATGACCAGGGCCACCGAGTCGTTGGTTGTGTTCTGGATAATGCTGCTCGCTATCCATGCGCTCACCGACCTCAAACCCGCTTTAGACTAGGGCGGTTCGGCTAGAATCAAGAGATGTATCCGCGCATCATGTTCACTCGCCTCAGCCGTTTGGTGGGAGCGGTCGCCATCCTCGGCTTGCTGTCGAGCTGCTTGTCGGGCGCCGGTCCCGAGTCGCCCAAGATCAGCGAGCAACCCAAGGACCGCACCGCTTTCGTCGGACAATCGGCGAAATTCGACTTTGGCGCCTCGGGTAAGCCGCCGTTCACGTTTCAGTGGTATCGCAACGGTGTAGCCATTGCCGGGGCCACCGAACAGATCTATGCGACCAACCCGCTGACCATCAGCGATGACGGCTCAAAGTATTCGGTCAAGATCAGTAATGCGCAGGGTTCGGCGACCAGCAGCGAAGCAACGCTCACTGTGAAACCTGCTCCAACTATTACTGTGCAACCGACAGCTCAGACCGTGAACGCGGGTGCAGCCGCGAACTTCTCGGTGACGGCGACGGGTGATCAGCTGCAATATCAGTGGTTGCGTGACGAAGTGCCGATCAACGGCGCAACCTCTGCGACGTACTCGATTACCGCCACGACAGCGGCTGATGACGGCGTGGTCATCACGGTGTTGGTCGGCAACCCGGGCGGCATTGTCGGCAGTCAGTCGGTGTTACTGACCGTGCTCTCGAGCCCGGCTGTTACCATTCAGCCGGTCGCGCAGACAGTCGTCGAGAGTGACCCGGTTGTGTTCGCGGTCAGCGCCACCGGTGGCAATCTGCAGTACCAGTGGCGTCGCAACGGCAGCAACATCGCAGACGCCACCTCGCGTGTGCTGCGGGTCGCGGCCGCGACCGCTGCGGACGACAGCGCCGCCTATTCGGTCGTGCTCAGCAACACGCGGGGTAGTGTCACCAGCAATGCCGCGACGCTGCGCGTGGTAGCCGGCAGCGTGCGGGCGTTACCCTTGGCCGCCGCCGAGGTCTCGCTTAACAAAGCGGGGATCGCTTCAGCCGCATTTACCTTGATCCGCCGCAGTAATGGTTCGGTGGCAAGTTGGGGCTATAACACCGACGGTCAGCGTGGCGATGGCACGGCGGGGGCGCCGAGCGACACCATCGGCACGGTCACGCTGCCTTCGGGGCGTACCGCTAAAAAGATTTCAGCGGGTGGATATCACTCGCTCGTGCTTCTCGATAATGGCGATATCTACGCTTGGGGTCTCAATGACAACGCGCAGCTGGGTTTGGGCGATGTGCTCCCACGTACCACGCCGACCAAGGTGACCTTGCCACGGCCTGCCATCTCGGTGGCGGCCGGCCGAGCGTTTTCTTTGGCTCTGCTTGATGATGGTCGCGTGTTTGCTTGGGGTGCTAACGCCGTGGGACAGATCGGTGACAACACGCGCGATGCAGCCTCGAAACCCGTAGCAGTCAAAGATTTGACTGGTGTGACCCAAATTGCTGCCGGCAACGCCCATGCGCTTGCGCTGCGCGCTGACGGCAGCGTCTGGGCTTGGGGCGCCAATGCCTCAGGTCAGCTTGGCGAGGGCAGCTTCAAGCCGAGTCGCGTGCCAGTGGCGACGGGGCTTGCGCAAATCGTGCGTATTCGCGCGGGCGGCGATGTTTCGATGGCGATCAGCCAACGGCGCGCGCTCTATCTTTGGGGCGAGAACGCCGATGGCCAGCTCGGCCTCGGTAGTGCAGTGAGCACTGATGTGGGCGTGCCCACGGGTGCTTTGCGCGATATCGTTGATGGCGCGGCAGGCGAGCGCGGTAGCATTGCGCTTGGCAGCAGTGGCTTGCTGGTGGCCTCGGGCGCCAACGACGCGGGCTCACTCGGCGATGGGGGTACAACCGCGCGTAATAGCTTTGCGGCGGTCAGCGTTGTCAGTCAGGGTATCGCAGTCGATATCGGCGGTTTGTCGTTTGCGGCAGCCATCGGCGCGGACGGCACCACCTGGACTTGGGGTGATAACAGCGCGAAGCAGCTCGGCAACAGCAGCATCACGACCACGAGCACACCAACGCCCACTGTGGTTCCTTCGTTCGACGCGATCCCCTGAGGCCCATCGCCCCTGCAGGACAAATCAATCAGGCGTGTAAGCCCTCCAGAGGCCATCTCGACCACGCAACTGCCAACCCTCCGCTCGGTTCATCACTTCGATCAGAGCGGCTGTCTCGGCGTCGGGGTTGCCATCGAAACGTGACGGGCGATATTTCATCTGAAAGTTCGCAATGACCCGACGGGTGGCCTCGTCGAACTCGCCGTGGCGGGGTACTGCGAAACCGATCGCATCGAGCCCCTGCTGAAACCAGCCGATGGTCGGCAACGAACCCTCGTGGGCAGGCAGGGCTGCTGCGACAGCGGCTTGGTCGGGCCAAGGCACTAGGCCTTCGTCAGCCAGACGCTGCCATGGGAACTTCGGGCCAGGGTCTCTCTTACGTTGCGGCGCGATGTCGCTGTGCCCGAGGATGCGATGTGGTGCGATCGTATGGCGCGCGGCGATATCGCGGATCAGAGCGATGACGGCATCGATCTGCGATGGGGGGTAATCGATGAAGCTGAGGCCCGGGGCAGCGTCATCCCCAAGATTGACGATTTCGATGCCGATGGAGCTTGCGTTGAGCGAGGTGTCGCCACGCCAAAAACTTTGGCCAGCGTGCCAGGCGCGCCGGTCTTCATCAACCAGCCGATAAATCGTGGGTGGCTCGAGATCTACGAGGTAATGGCTACTGACGCGGCGTCTGCCCTCTGCTCGGGTGAGGGCGGTCACCGAGCGACCGAAATCGAGCTGAGTGAAGTGCAGGATCAGGTAGCGCACCCGGCTGTCGTGATTGGCGCTTCGGTAGCGGGTGTCGATGGTTCGGCCGTCGAGGGTCATCGTGGAACAGGCTCCTAAGCAGAGCGATGATATGAGTATGATTACGAGCCACCAACGCGGTCGGCCACGCCCTGAGGTTTGCATATGGATCGAACCGTCCTGCCACTGGTTGCCACTCTAATGGTACTGATCGTGAATGCCGCGGCCAATATCGTGCCGATTAACGGCCTAAGCACGGGCCAGTTGTCTAGTCTCTATCCCACAGGCTTCACACCGCCCGGCTGGGTGTTCTCGATCTGGTCGGTGATCTACCTTGGCCTGTTGTCTTTCGGGGTAGCCGCGTGGCGCGGCGGCCCGCGGGTGTGCAGCCGCATCGCTGCCATCCGTAACCCCTACTACCTTAACGCTGTTGGTAACGCCGCCTGGATCTTCGCCTGGCACTACCGACAGGTAGAACTCAGCGTTGCGATCATGCTCTTGATCCTCGCCACGCTCATCGTGATCTTCACACGGCTACAGCGTTTATCGCAGCCCTCGACGGGGGAATATTTGTGCGTCGATGGCGTGTTCGCCATTTACTTTGGCTGGATCACCACAGCCACACTCGTCAATCTGGCGACACTTTTCTTTGATCGCAGTTGGTACCCGCTCGGGCTCTCCATGGATCAGTGGGCACTGGCTACGGTCTGTGCAGCGGCTGCCATCTATGTCTGGATGGGTGCGGTGACGCGCAGTCCCACGTACTGCGCGGTGTTCGTCTGGGCGGCAAGTGGGGTGTTTCTGGGCGATGAGCGCATCACCGAAGGCGTACGCATTGCCGCGCTCACGGGAGCGGTGTCCGTGACGGCGTGTCTGATCTGGGCGATCTTCAGCCCAAGGCCGCGAGCGCTGTTTCGAGGGCCTTGAAGACCTCGTCCGCATCGGGCTCGTTGAAGATCTCGTGATACATCCTCGAGAAGCACTGCGCGCGCACCCTAGCTGAAGGTGCAGCGGCCGCGAATTCTTTGCAGCCGCGCGGGCTCACCGCGCGGTCGTCGCCGGCATATAGCAACAAGGTCGGCGTGCTCCAGCTTGCGGCCTGCGCGCGCACCGCAGCGCCCTCATGGGCTACGAACGCCCCGAGTCGGGCGCAGATCCGGTCGTGGACCAAGGGGTCAGCCAAGTATTCGGCGACCACTCGCGGATCGTGCGAGAGAATCTGCGGATCGAGTCCGTTGCTCAGTGTGAGATTGGGAGCGAACTTCGGAACGGTTTTGACGGCGACGCGTTGCCATGCCGCCATGTCGACCGCGAGCGCCGGCGATGACATGACGAGTAGGCGCGGGGTGACGAGTCCGCGCATCACGGCCGAGGCCACTACCAGCCCACCCAAACTGTGACCAATCAGTACCAGCGGTCGCCCCGCATTTTCATTGAGAGCGAGTGTGGCGGCTGCGATCTCACCCAAGTGCTCGACGAGCTGAGCGTCGCGAGCGAGTCCGCCTCGCGGCCCAGAGGATTTTCCGTGCCCGTACTGATCATAGGCACGCACCGAATAGCCTGCGGCGTTCAAGCGCGCGGCGAGGTGCGCGTAGCGCCCGGCGTGCTCTCCAAGACCATGGACAATCAATACGAGCGGCGCGGCGGGCCTTGCCACGTCGGCGGACGCGGGCCAGTCCCAAAGTTCAAGGCGGCTACCATCGCGGGTGGTGAGAGATGCGGCGTTCGACACGCTGTCAATATTGCATCAAAAGCACTTAAACAAAAAAAGGCCCGGTCGAATGACCGGGCCTCGGGCATACCCTACACGGAACGTGACCGTCAGAAGTTGTAGTTGGCGCCGAGGTAGAAACGACGACCGAAGAGGTCGAAGTTATCCGCAGACGTGTTACCGAGCCACGTGGCCGGCTTCTTGTCAAAGGCGTTGACCACACCGCCACGGAGGATGAGG
>VGTW01000065.1 GCA_016874555.1 Gammaproteobacteria bacterium
AATTACGCTCATCGTAAAGCTCTTTAAGCTTTTCAAGGCGGAGGGTGCTGTGGCGCTAGAGCCGCACATCGAAAACCCGGAAGCGAGTGCGGTCTTTGGCGAATATCCAAAGCTTCTGAAGGACCACGCGCTGATCGAGATGATCTGCGACACGATTCGTCTGCTCGTGACGTCCAACCAGCCGCCGAGTCCTGATGCGGTGGAGGATACCCTGAACGTTGCTATCAAAACGCATCATCATGCCGCCTTGAAGCCCGCTGAAGCGCTTACCAGCCTTGAGGGGGCCTTGCCGGCTCTCGGTATCGTGGCCTGCGTACTGGGTGTCGTAAAAACGATGGCTGCAATCGACCAGCCGCCTACCGTGCTTGGTGCGCTGATCGGTAGCGCACTGGTAGGTACATTCCTCGGCGTTTTCCTTGCGTACGGCATTGTTGGGCCACTGGCCGGACGCCTCAAACAAATCGTCGACGAAGAGGGACAAATTTACGTTGTCGCCAAGTGGACTTTGATCGGTCACCTGAAGGGTTATCCGGTACCGCTGATCATCGAGTCTGCCCGCGCTGCGATCGATCACCACTCGCGTCCGACCTTCGCGGAAGTCTTCGATGGCCTCCGCGGCAAGTGAGGTTGAGGCGCTCGCGACGACGGGCGCTGAAAACGCGGATCCAAGCGGTGCCGCCGCGCCGGAGAAGACCTCTGCGGCGCCTGCACCGGCAGAGGAGCCTGCCGCCGAAGCAGCTGCACCCCTGCAGCCGATTATCATCAAGAAAATCATCGATGATGGGCATGCGGGCGGGCATGGCGGTGCCTGGAAAATCGCGCTCGCCGACATGATGACCGCGATGATGGCGTTCTTCTTGCTTATGTGGCTGTTGGGTGCGACCAATGCGGATCAAAGAAAGAGTATTTCCGAGTACTTTCAACCCACCAACCGTCCCATAGTCGACAACTCGGGCGGCTCGAGCGGATTTTTTGGTGGTCAGTCCTTGATTGACCCGAAGGCGCTACCGATGACGTTGACGCAGACTGGCATTATGCAGTTGACAGCGCCCGGCACCGAGGAGGAGCAGTCGACCTCAGAGGATCAGGCCCTACCACAGGGTTTGAGCGAAGAGGAAAAAAAGAAAATCGTTGCGGAGCAGGACGAAAAGAGTTTCGAGAATCTGCAGGATACGCTCGAAAAGCAGATCGGTGCCGATCAAAAGACTGCCGAGCTGCTCTCGATTGTTAAATTCGTACGTGAGAAAGAGGGCTTGCGGATCGAAGTTCTAGACGATGCCGGATTTTCCATGTTCACTTCCGGCACCAACCAGATTTCGAACGAAGCAAAGGCGCTGATCGAAAAGGTGGGCGAGAGTCTGAGGGGCGTGCCGAACGAAATCGCCGTCCGCGGCCACACCGACAACGTTCAGTTCAAGGGCGCCGGCAATAATAACTGGAACTTATCCGCAACTCGCGCGGATACGACGCGTCAATTGCTGAACGATATTGGTGTGGATAACTCGCGATTCGCCCGAATCGAGGGTGTCGCCGACTCGCAACCGGTCAATCCGATCAACCCGGCTGATCCGCGTAATCGCCGGATCAGCATCACGGTGTTGTATCGCGACGGTGCACGACCGACCGAATGATCTTTCGCGGCACTGAACGGCAATCCTCAGTGGCGCTGTTCGTAGTGCTTGTGGCAGCACTCGCGAGTCCGGCGTCGGCGCATTTTCTAGATGGCTTCGATGCGTTCAGGGCGGGCGACTATTGCAAGGCCAAGGAGGCGTGGCTCGAGTCCGAGAAGTCGGGCGATTCATCCTCTGCCTTTGGTCTCGGTGAACTTTATGCGCGGGGGCTTTGCGTCACCGAGAACCAGCGTCTGGCCTCACGCTGGTATCTGACGGCTGCTCTTCGTGGCGATTCGCGCGCCCGTGCTGAGGTGGGCGTTCGCTATGCGTACGGCAAAGGAGTTGAGCCCAACGCTTTCAAGGCCTATGTGTGGCTCTCGGCGGCAAAGATGAGCGCCTCTGGATGGGACACTGACTTTGCGGCAAAAGCCGACACGAACCGCCGCATGATCGCAGCGCTTCTGACGCCCGATGAGCGCCAGCGCGCAGCGGTGATCATGGCGGAATTTTCAAAGAAATGGGCACTGCCACAAGAATTCAATTCGCTCGACTCCGTCGAGTTACCTAGATCCCCGCGTCGGTAAATCGAACCACCACCTGCGCGCAGACGGGAGCGGCGAAGTCTGTACCGCCAATGATTTTCCAGCGGGCCTCTTTCGCCCAGGAGACTGCGGCGCTATTCGCTTCCGCGTACGGTGCCGGATCCGAGACGTCAATTGACCGCGCCCCCGAATCACCGCTTGCACAGATTTTTAAGCCGACGGTTTCTCTGCCGATTTTTTTCCGTTGATCGGAGGTCAGAAGCGCATCGGGTGTGCGCGGTGCCGCGTCGAGTTGGATGCGAGCAGTGCGTGGTGAAGCGGTGCGCGTATTGGCGGTGGAGGCGGGGGCGCTTTTGGGCACGGCTACTTCCGGTTGATCGTGTGTGCTGTGCGTATCGTGCGTCGATTTGTCATCGTGAGCGCTGGGTGTCGCCGCCGCAGATGTTGTCGATACGTCGCTCGCAGGCTCGGGCATGACTGAGGAATGATGGTGCTGTATTTTCCAGGTGCCATCGCGGTAGGTGTACGCGAAGGTGTAACGCGCTCGAACCGTAGAAGGTACGCCCGCCGGGTCCATTAGCGAGAACTCGTAGGTTCCCATGTCGAGTGCAACACCGCAATTGCGATAAATTGTGCGCGTAAGAATTTTCCCGCGCGGGAATTTCTGAAGGAAGTAGTCAAAGTAATTCGTGATGGCGGCGGTATCGGTGCGCGGAATATTGGAGACGGTCGGCAATAACACTCCATCCGGCCAGTAGAGAGCGGCTACCTTCGATGAGTCGAGCGTGGCGAGGCTTAGATTCCATTTACGGAAGAGGTCGGCGACCGCCTCTTCGGTGGCCGTGACGCAGGTTCCGGAGGCCACACCGACCGTGACCGCAGGCGCGGTTTTTGTTTTGGTCAGCTCTGTGTTGTACGTACATGCCGACAGAATGACGAGGCTGACAGCAGCGAGCGCCTTGAGTCCGTCACGCGCACTGGGGATGGGGTAAATATTGCTCTTATTAACTAAAGTACACATAGTTTACGTACCGACATGGATCCAACGACTCACGGTGTAGCGAACGACGCCGTTCCCGGCGTTTTCCGCAGGACGGGTGGTCTGCAGTGGCACGCGCGAGTGTTGCGACGATGGCGACTACACCAGCCGTTCAGGGACGAGATTGCCGAATTCCTCAGTGCGTGGCGTCCCGACAGCAACGGGCTGATTCTGGTTGGCGCAAGCGCTGGGTGGTTTCTACCCTCTCGCTTCCTCAGCCATTTTAGTCGGCTGACGATAATCGAACTCGATCGGTCAGCGCCGTTTTTTTTTCGGCTGCGGCATGGCGCCGAGCTGCGCCGCGCGGGCTCGTCCGCAGAGTGGATTTTCGGGGACTTCGTCAGCCGGCTACCCCTATTGCTGCGCACGCGGCGTGGCACGCCGGTGCTTTTTTGCAACGTCCTCGGACAACTGGGCCTGGAGCGACCCGACTACGAGCGGTGGCTGGCGGCCTTGCCCGAGCTGCTCGACGGTCATTCTTGGGCCAGCTTCCATGATCGTTTCTCCACGGTCATCGAAGGGGGGTTCGACAGCGCCCTCGGCGACCGAGTTTTGCCGAATCAGCGGGGTTTCGTCAGCGAATCGCCGCTCGATTCAGTACGCTTGCAACAACTGGGTCATCAGGGCGTTTGGATCGATCACGGCACCGGGGAGCTGCTGCCAGCGGGTGTGCCACGACGATACCTGCCTTGGAGCATTACGCCCAAGCGTTTTCATTGGGTTGAGGCGGGTATGGTGAGCTGAGGCGGTGGTCGGAGGAGTCGCGATGAGCGAGGCCGTTGCAAAATTGGCTCGCAAAAACTTGTCATGTAAATCAGCAGCCCTCATGTTGATGCTGCTCGCACCATTGTCGGCGTGTAGCCAGAAGCCCGTCTGCGATGACCCAACAGCCGTCGAGAAAATGCTCGATCTGGCCAGTAAGGGGGTTGTTGCCGATCTGACCGCCCAATGTGCAGACAGTCTGTATAAAAAAATACCGCAGATCGCTGCGTCGTGTCCGACGCGGGTAAACGGCGATGCGCCGAGCTGCGCCACGGCCTGCAAGGACTGGGCGCAAGCCGCGGTAAAAGCCTCCGCGTCGAGCATCGAAACCAAATTTACCGCTGACACCATCGTGATAATTTCTTGTCGTGCAGCCGTTCACTTTGATATCGACTACGACGGTGGCCAGCAGGTCGATACGAAAATTTCCTACCTGGTAGCGCCGCAGGACGGCGGTTTACAAGTGGCGCTCAGTCAATGAAATCGACGTATCGTGTACGCGTTGTACTGTTAATGCTCGTGGGGGTCGGCCTTGCTGCGGGCTGTGGCCGCGATCAAGTGCCGGCGCCGAGGAGCGCTGAGTACAAGACCGATAGGCCGACCTTGCGGTTTGGCGAGCGCCGTATCGAAGTGCTGATCACTTGTTACAAGGCGATCGTGTTGACGCAAGAAAAGTATGGTAGTGGCGCTGCCAATGCCGAATCCTCGGGACTCGGAGCATCGCTCGCGCCCTCGCTGCGGATGATCGAGCAGCGTCTGGTCGGTGATTTGACGGACGGCGCCGAAAAGATGCGGATTAATGAGCGAATTGAGGCCAGCATCGATGCGCTGGTAAGAGAGCGGCCCTACGCCTCGACCGAAGTGTTGCTCAATACCGCGAGGCGCTGTGTAGATCTAGAGACGCAAAATGCGTGGAGTGCATTCACCCGGTGATGTGCAGCCTCCTGCGCTGCCGGAGCCGCCTGACGCATGCTAGGGTAACGTCACCATGACCGACGCAAGGCTGCCCACAGATTTTTTTCGACCGATCGAGTTTGCTGGCAAACCGTTGGGTGGCGGCGCCGTCCCGGCGATCTGTATCCCGCTGGTAGCCCGCGAAGCAGTCGCGTTGCAAAGCGAGTTACACGCGGTGCTTGCGCTCGCGCCCGACATCATCGAGTGGCGAGTTGATTATTTTTTGATCGCTAATAAAGTCGAGCTCGTGCCTGATGTACTTCGGCAACTGCGCGCTGCACTCATGGTCTTGATGCCCGCTGCGCGACCACCGCTGATCTTCACTCTGCGCTCGGAGGCCGAGGGCGGGGAGGCCCGCGAACTCGATGCGAGCCGTGCGGCGGGCGTCATCCGCAGTGCTATAGCGAGCGGTACGATCGATTTTGTCGATCTTGAATTGTCGGCCCCTGCGGCGTTACTCTCCGCCGCTTTGAGTGCCGCGCGAGAGACGGGGATACGGACCATCGTTTCGTCGCACGACTTTTCGGGTACACCACCGACTGCCGAAATCTTTGCTCGGCTGCAGCGTGCAGTCGAGGCGGGCGCTGATGTCGCCAAAGTGGCGGTGATGCCGCGATCGATGACAGATGTCCTGCGGCTGCTCGAAGCCTCGGAGCGAGGCTATCGTGAGCTCGAACGACCGCTCATCACGATGGCGATGGGTCCGCTCGGCGGGGTCAGCCGGGTGTTCTGCGGCATGTTCGGCTCTGCCCTGAGTTTCGCCGGCGGAGCTGCGACCTCCGCACCCGGGCAGTGGCCCGCAGAATCCCTGCGGGCCGCCTTCGAGTTGATCAGATCGAGAAGCCTTCCGCGCTGATCGGCAGTGAGCGGATACGTTGACCGCAGGCGCTGAATACCGCATTGCAGATCGCCGGTGCGACCGGTGGCAGCACCGGCTCACCGAGACCGCTGGGTGGAAAGTCACTTTGTAGAAAATGGATGTCAATACGCGGCTCGCTGCCGATCCGTCGTAGCACATAACGGTCAAAGTTTTTCTCGTCGATGATGCCGTTGCGATAGGTGAGTTGCTGAGCAGCCATCGCGCTTAAGCCGTCGATCACCGATCCTTGGCACTGGGACTCGGCGCCATTAAGGTTGACGACCGGGCCGACATCGACGGCCACCGTCACCGCGTGCACGCTAATGTGCTTTGCTGCGTCGACGCTGACCTCGGCGACTTCGGCGACATGCGCCGTGTGGCTGAAGTAGAAAGCGATCCCGAGCGCGCGGCCTTTTGGCAGCCGTTTGCCCCAGCCGGCTCTCTCGGCGGCGAGGCGCAGCACTCCAGCTGCACGCGCCGTGTTGAGCGCGCCGGCATTGGCGGGCGGCAACCAGCGCGGTTCACCCAAAAGCTCGAGCAAAAAATCCAAGTGATCGCGTCCCGCGGCGACCGACATTTCATGCAGAAAACTTTGCAGCGGGAACGCGAAGGCACTTGCTCCAGGTGCACGCCAAAAGCCGCAGGGCGAGCTCCACGGCAGCACGGAGCGGGTGATGCGCACTGCAGGCAGCAGCGGTGCGAAATCCTCTTCGGCTCGCAACGTACCGCCGGAGACGATTCGCTTGCCATCTGGTGAAAAAGTAATCTGATGATTGCGCCAGCCCGTTAGCCGCCCACGCGCATCGAGCGCGCCCTGTAACGCCATCAAACCGCCGGCGCGTACGATATCGTTGGTCATGTCGTCTTCACGGATCCACTGTAACTTGATCGGCGCTTGGGCGCGGGCTGCGATCGCTGCTGCCTCACAGGCGACGTCGTTGTTGAGGCGTCTACCAAAGCCGCCACCCAGGCGTTGCGGATGGATGGTGACGTTAGATTCGGCGACACCCAGAAGTTTGGCGACAACCGTTTGCGCGCGTTGCGGTGTCTGGCTCGGTGGCCAAAGTTCCATGGCGCCTCCCGCGAGGGGCCGCGCCACGCAGATTTGCGGCTCGAGTTGCGCATGCGACAAGAACGCGTAGCTGTAGGTCGATTGCAGCGTTTTCTTTGCTGAGGCGAACGCGGTCGCGACATCACCGCGCTCGGCGATGAGATCACTGCCTGTCGCGCCATCACCACCGGCTTGCGCGAGCTCACGCGCCTTAGCGAGGGTGCTTGGCCAGTCGTCGCTTGCCGCGCTGTCCTCATCCCACTCGATGCGCAGCGCCTGCCGGGCGCTCAAGGCGGACCAGGTATCGCGCGCCAGGAGCGCGACCCCGGGCTTCAGTTCGGTGAGATCGCCATTACCCTCAAGTACAAATATATCCACTATCCCGGGCAGCGAGCGGATCGCGTCGAGGTTAGCGACGCGCACCTTGCCGCCGATGCGCGGGCATTTGACGTACATCGCGTATAGCATGCCTGGAATGCGCACATCGCTGGCGTACGTCGGTCGTCCGCTGACGAGATCGCGGCCATCAGTGGTGCGTACTCGTGAGTTGAGGAGTCGATATTCGTCGCGGGTCTTTAGCTGGAGGGTATCCGCATCGGGTACGGGCAGCGTTGCTGCGGCCTCGGCAAGATCGCGGTAGTGCATGCGTCGCCCTGAAGCGGCATGCATGACCTCGCTGTCGCGCGTGCGGCATTCGCTGGCCGACACGTTCCAAGTGCGCGCAGCGGCTTCTATTAGCATGGCGCGCGCCACGGCGCCCGCCCGTCGCATCGGATTCCAACTGCGAGGTATTGCGGTTGAGCCGCCGGCGGCCTGTGCACCATAGCGTGTAGCGTCGATGCTCGCGGTGCGGATTTCGACATCCTTCCAAGCCACATCGAGCTCTTCCGCCAAAATCATCGGGATCGAGGTGCGCACGCCCTGACCGATCTCGGGCTGCGTGGCGTAGATCACAATGCCATCGCGTGAAACTTGCAAAAACGCACTTGGTGCTAGGGTACTTGGTACGCGCGTTTCGGCAGCGGCGTGCGCAGTCTCTGAGTGGGTAATGGAAACGCCGAGCAACAAGCCGCTGCCAGTGAGACCTGAGAGCTGCAAAAAACGGCGCCGATCAAATTTTTGAATATGGAGCACGCTCATATGCGCATTCGCAGAGCCGCGGCTGCTGAGCGGATCGCTTTGCGAATTCGCACATAGGTTCCGCAGCGACAAATATTTCCGGCCATGGCAGCATCGATATCCGCATCACTCGGTGTGATATTAGTAGCAAGTAGGGCGGCTGCGCTCATGATCTGGCCCGATTGACAGTAGCCGCATTGCGCAACGTCGTGTTCCAGCCAAGCCTCCTGCACAGCATGAAGTGTGCCATCGGGGGCAGCGAGTCCCTCGATGGTGGTGATGCGGCTGCCGACCGCCGCGCTCGCAGGCACCGAGCAGGAGCGCACGGGATTGCCCTCAATATGTACCGTGCAGGCGCCGCACTGCGCTATCCCGCAACCGAAGCGCGTGCCCGTGAGACCCAGTCGGTCACGCAGCACCCAAAGCAATGGCATATCGGCGGGAACATCTTCCACCGTCTGCTGTTGACCGTTCACGATGAATTCAAATGTTTGCATGCGTCCTCTCAGTTCGAGAAATAAACATATTCTTCACCTATACGCGGTGGGTCTGTGACCGTGCGATCAAGCGGCACTGCGACCGCCGCCAGCGATTGCCAGATTGGCGCAGCCTGCTCGCGATCGAACGCCATAATACGGGATCTCATGGCGACGACTCGCGCGGTCTCGTTGGTGACGAGATTTTTTCTCTCGCTTGGATCGAGCGCGAGATTATAGAGCCACTCTTTACGTGGCATCTCGGTAAGCTGCAATTTCCACTCGCCATCGAGTAGCGTGAGATAGCGATCGGTACGCCAAAAGAGCGAGTTGTGGGGTCGGCCTGTGATGTCGCCGCGTGCATAGGGCAGTAAATTGACGCCGTCGATGACGCGGTCGGTTGGGCCCGTTGCGCCGGTGGCGGCCACGATGGTCGAGAAAATATCAAAGTGTGCAGCAGGACCTGTGCGGCGTACATTTTGCGGCAAGGCCGCCGGCCATTTTAGAAAGAGTGGCACGCGGATACCACCTTCGAAGTAAGTGGCTTTCCAACCGCGTAGCGGGGCATTGCGTGCACCCAAGGCTATGTAATGCGGTGCGCCGTTATCACTTGTAAAGATTACGAGCGTGTTGGTATCAAGATTGCGTTCGCGCAGCGCAGCGAGTACACGGCCGATGTTGCGATCGAGCGAGCGCAGCATCGCGGCGTAGACGCGCAAAGCGCGATCTTTGATGAACGGCAGTGTGTCATAATCTTCTCGCATCGCCTGTAACGGTGTATGTGGCGCGTTATAGGCGAGGAACAAAAAAAATGGTCGATGCTGGTTGGCATTGATGAAACGGATCGCTTGATCAGTGAAGTAATCGGTGAGGTAGCGATCGGGCTTAAACACTTCGCCGTCATTGAAGCGTACGCCCCAAGGCTGACTGGCAAGAATGAATTTGTCGATGATGTTGTGCTCAGGTTCGATGGTCACAACGCGCGGATCTGCGCTCGGCAAATACATTGAGGCGCCGTGCTGCAGGCTGAGCGACTCGTCGAAGCCGTGTGCATACGAGCGGAATTTCTGGCTGTCGCCGAGATGCCACTTGCCGATGTGCGCTGTGTGATAACCCGCGCTTTGTAATACTTTGGCGATGGTGATTTCCGAGGTTGGCAGTCCCATATCCTCGTAAGCGGGTTGTCCGATCTCGCGGTCCGCGAAATAAACGGGCGGAGCCTCAGCGCTATGTCGCGCGCCCGCGCGGGCGATCAGCTTCATGAACAGCGACGGTGTCGGTGTGAACTCGAAGCCGAACCGGGTCGGGTAGCGTCCGGTCATGATCGCGGCGCGCGAGGGCGCGCAGGTCGGATTACCTGCGTACGCTGTATCAAAACTCACACCGCGCTGCGCGAGACTGTCGATGTTAGGCGTCGTCACCCGGCCCTCGGCCACGCCGCCACCGAAGGCGCTGAGGTCGGCATACCCGAGATCATCGACGACGATCAGCAGCACGTTCGGGCGACCGGTCGCTGAGGATTGCGCAGTCGAGAAACTCTTGGAGGGTCCTTGTTGCCAACGGATTTCTCTGAAAGGGGCGCTTTCTTTACTCATGACATGGCGCACGTAACGCAGGGCGAGACCCGTCCAACCGCCGAACAGCTGAACGCCCACGGCGAGCGTAGCGGTTGTGGCGATGATCGCGGCAGAGATCTTCAGAAATTTTTTGTTCATGCGGCTCATGAGGCGCTCAAGGCGCGCAAATCTTGCTCGATCATCCACAGCCTGTCCTGTCCCCAGAGAGCGGGTAAACCGGCGACCCGAAACGATGGCACACCCCAAAGTCCCGAGGCCAACAACTCCTCGCGATGGGCGTCGGCAACCGCGCGCCACGAGTGATCGGCGAGCGCATCGTGGATATTTGCGCGGCTCAGTCCGGCGCGTATTGCGATGCGCTCAAGACCACGCCGGCTGCCCGCATCGATACCCTCGGCAAAGACGCCGCGCAGGAACGATTCGAGAAATTCTTCGCCGTAGCCCTCCTGAACAGCATGATGTAGGAGCGCAAGACCGCGTTCCGTCGGTAAGCCGATCGGATCGGCCACATCGCCAAAAGGCAAGCCGAGTCGCAGCGCCTCACGCTTGGCATCTTTGAGAATGTAGAGTCGCTTAACGAGTGGTACCGGTAGACCACGCATCACCATCGGCAATACGAAACGCAAACGCAGTGAGGCCCCGTAATGCTTGGCGAGCGTGCGTACTCGCGGGGTCGCGAGCCAGGTGTAGGGACTGCGCAGCGAACAAAAAAAATCGAGGACTGGTGTCTCTACCGCGGGGGTCGTAGGCGCGAGTTGCAGTGCGGGTGGCAAAAAAAGGGGTGCCGGTGCGGCCTTGTGCTTCATTTCAGTGGCAAGGCGCGACTCCAGGTAATGCAATCGATCGAGACCCCAGTACCATTCACCCTCGCAATAAAACATGCCGCCAAGATAGTGACCGAGCCGGCGTCGTAGGGCGGCACCGTCTTCGAGCGCGCGTGGGGAAGCGCGGCGCGCGAGCGCTAGCTGGTCGGGGTGCAGAAGCGGCTCAGGAAGCGCGAGTCCGAAGTGCTGCGCCCAACGAGCGGCGTCACGCTGCGACCACCGCTGCAGTGCCTCGGCCTGCGGCGCCGCAGCGCGATCCGGTGGGGGCACAGCGTAAGTCTCGAGACGAAGTGGATAACGCGCGCAAAATTCATCGAGTTGGCTCGCCGCCAACTGACTGTACGGATCGTCTGCCTGATGAAAATAGTGGACGGCCGTGAGCCGGCGAGCGGCGCGGCGCCAAATTCGTCGCCAGCTGCGCGTAAGACACTGGCGTCGCTCGGATGTGACCCAGCGGGCAAACAAACTTCCGAGGGCAACTCGAGGCCAGCGAGCGGCGTCCGACTCCATCGACGCAGACTAACTGATCCCGCGCCGCGCTGTGCGGCTCCGGTGTTCGGGCCTCGGGCGGACTCGTCAGTGGCGGCTATACGCGAGTCGGGTGTCGACGCGGGCATCGATCGACTTGTCGACCGCATCCAGGTCTATCTAGGTTAGGCGCTTTTGATCGGCGCACAAACCGCCTGCGCGGGTTTGGCGTCGACCCTGCCACCGCTGTGCAGCGTCTCGCATACTAAATGTACCACTCCGCGGA
>VGTW01000066.1 GCA_016874555.1 Gammaproteobacteria bacterium
GTAATTCTTTGACACCCAATCACGATACGCGCCGCTTTGCACGCGGCTCACCCAATCGCCATTGGCGAGATACCAGGCGACCGTCTTGCGTATGCCTGTCTCGAAGGTTTCGGCGGGGCGCCAGCCAAGCTCTCGCTCGATCTTGCGCGCATCGATGGCGTAGCGCCGATCGTGGCCCGGTCGATCTTTGACGTAGGTGATGAGTCGCGTGTAGGATCCCGCCGGATCCGGGCGCAACTCATCGAGCAGCGCGCAGATGGTGCGCACGATGTCGATGTTGGCTTTTTCGTTCCAGCCGCCGATGTTGTAGGTCTCGCCGAGCCGTCCGCGCGCAAGTACCGCGCGAATCGCGCTGCAATGATCGGTCACATAGAGCCAGTCACGAATCTGTTGACCATCGCCATAGACCGGCAAGGGCTTGCCCGCGAGCGCGTTGACGATCATGAGCGGGATCAACTTCTCGGGAAAATGATACGGCCCGTAGTTGTTCGAGCAGTTGGTGGTGACCACCGGCAGACCATAGGTGTGATGCCAAGCGCGCACCAGATGGTCACTCGCCGCCTTGCTCGCGGAATACGGACTATTGGGTTCGTAGGGATTCGTTTCGGCGAAAGCGGGATCCTCGGGCTTGAGGCTCCCGTACACCTCGTCGGTACTCACGTGGTGAAACCGAAAGCCCGCCTTATCGTTCGCGTCCAAAGTATTCCAGTAGGCCCGCGCAGCCTCGAGGAGCGTGAACGTCCCCTCGACGTTGGTCTTGATGAAGGCACCTGGCCCGTGAATGCTGCGATCGACATGACTCTCGGCCGCAAAGTGCACGATGGCGCGCGGCCGGCGTTCGGCGAGTAGTCGATCGATCAGCGCGCGATCGCAGATGTCGCCCTGCACGAAATGATGACGGGGATGCTGGCCGAGCGAGGTCAGGTTTTCGAGATTGCCGGCATACGTGAGCACATCGAGATTGACGAGCGCCTCGTCGGCCACAGCAGAATCTTTGAACCACTCGAGGACGAAGTTGCTGCCGATAAAACCGGCGCCGCCTGTGACGAGGATGGCCATGGCAGCCTACTTGGACTTGCCCACGAGATCCCCCCGCTGAAGGGCATGAGTCATGCGGTCACGCTCGACGAACCACTCCCCGGCGAAATCCGCCTTGCTGAACTCTGCAAAATAAGGCCCGCCAATCGTCCAGTGGACATTTTTGACGTTCGCGGGGGGCTCATCGTACTCGCCAACCAGCCAGTTCCAGCGGACGTTGAGCTCGCCAATGTCCTTGTCCTGCAGCCACAAGAACCGGTGAAGGTTCAGCGCCTCGGTGGTGTTCACATATTCCGGGGTGACAGTCCGGTTGGCGGCGTGACCACAATCCCACAGCACGACCGATGACCAGTTCTTGCGCGGATAGCGGTACTGAACGGTATTCAGATACTTGATGTCATCGCGTGGCTGGTAATCGTGCTTGACGACGTAGACCGCCTTGCCCGGCTGCTGCTTCGGCACCTCGAGGAGCTCTGCGATATCGCAACGCAGCAACATGTCACAGTCAAAGAAAACGCTTAATCCGCTGTAGCCGCTGAGATACGGCACCAGGAACCGCGTGAACGAGAACTCGTTTGACTGCTTCGGATCGCGCGGCCGGGTGAAAATACCACCGAGGTTTTTGACGTTAACGGGAACCAATGCAACGGGCACGCTGCTCTGCCGCAGTATCGAGTGAGCAAAGGTATGCCATGCCACACTCTCGACGGGGTCATAGCCTATGAAGACCCGAATCACGCTCTGGTCCACGATCAGAACGCCTCGAGATTCTTGCGGACATCCGCCTTACTACGCAGATCCGAGACATACGAGGAAAGGGAAGATTGGCCCTGCTCAAACTGCATAGACTGCACACTTAAGCTACGGACAGCAGGGTCCACAGGAGACGCAGAGCGGACCGCCGAGACCACGGCAATCGCCGCCCCCTCTGGAACGATCACGGATGAAGCAACGACCTGCGATGGCGCGGGCCGCTTCACGGTGAACACGGCACCGCGAATCGCCGCAGGTGCCTCACGATCCTGTCGACTGATGAATCTGGGTCCTACGATGGGCACATTTTTCAAATCGGCCAGTGCCGGCAACCCGCGCTCGTTGATCAACGCCACCAGACGCTCAGCCTCCTTCCGTGCAGCCGTAGCCGCCTGTTCCTGAGCAAAGACGGATTCGGTCGCGGCACGAACGGAATCCAGCGGTGGGATAGTGGATTTTCGATGGTCAATGACCTGAAAAACGACCAAAACTCCGTCGCCAACCTCGACCGGCCCGCCGAGCCGACGCTGCACGAGATACGATTCACTGAAAACCATCGAGATGAATGCCGGATCAGCACTCAATTCGGTGCTACCGGCTCGGGTGAAGTTTTCGATCGACCGACGCGACAAATTGAAGTCTTTGGCAATCGAAGCCAAGTCTCCGCCAGCCCGCCCGATGCGCTGCTCAACCTGGTCGCCGAGATCGGCGACGAGTTGCGCCGCACGCTCTTGGGTGATCTGCTCGCGAAGAGTATCTCTAACTGCATCCAGCGAACGCACCGACGCGGCTTGAATCTCATCGACCTTGATCACGTGGTAGCCAAACTCGGTCTTGACCGGAGCGCTGACCGACCCGACCATCAAAGAAAAAGCCACATCGGCGAACGGTTTTACAAAAGCGTCGGGCGTCGAAATTCCGAGATCGCCACCGCTGACGGACGACCCCGAATCCTTGGAGATTTTGCGCGCCAAGTCTTCGAACGCCGCACCCGACTGCAGTTGCTTGATGACATCCTGCGCGGTGATCTCCGAGTCGACTAGAATATGACGTAGACGACGTCTTTCAGGCTGCTGAAATTCGCCAACCCGATCCGCATACTCGGCGCGCAAATCGTCATCCGATACCGTCACTGCCTTCAGCTGATCGCGCTCAGAGATCTCGATAAACTCAATTTTTACCGACTCCGGCGTCGCGAAACGCGATCCGTTCAAGGCATACCAGCGGGCGAGTGCTTGCGGATCGACCGGCCCGCTTGTCGCAAACCGGGCCGCCGGGAGTATTAGGTAGCGGAGCTCACGCTCTTCCCCCTCGAGGCCAAGCCGCCTGCCGATCTCGACGGGAGTGACGAACTCGCCAAGACCGATCGCCCGCGACAGTTCCTCGGTCTGCAGGCTCCTGCGCACATCGTCGCGGTAGCTTTCCGGCGTGGCACCGATCTGCGCCAGCCGGGAGAGTGCGAGGGTCTCGTTATACTGGCCGTCGAGTTGAAAGGCGGGTTCACCACGAATCGCTTGCTGCAGCCGCGCGCCGCTGACACGGTATCCCTGCTCGGCTGTTTGCAAGGCCACAAGCTCCGAGACGATAAGTCTCTCCAGAGTGCGCTCCTTGGTTCCCTCCAGGACACCGGGGCCCTCGAGATCCATGCCGGCTTGCTGCAGTCGCTCCTGCTCGGCCTGAAGGGCCTGCCTGGCCCGGCTTGGATCGAGTTTTACCCCGTCGCCCTCGGCAGCAAACGGACTGCCACCCGGGAGGGTAAAGCCGTCTGAAAGCCCCTTTCCGGTGATCAAAAGGGCGGCAGAGATGAGCGCAACCGTGACCGCGGCAACTCTGCCGCGCTTGAAAAAATCACCAACTCGTTGAAGCATTTACGATTACCAATGAACGCGCCGTGAGAGCGCGATTGTAACCGAGTTTAGCGGGTCAGTTGCTCGCCCGGTCAGACACCCGACTCCACGCCCTTGTGGTCGAGTCGATAGAGTTTTTCCATGGAAAACGAGTTCGACATCAACTCGATAAAGTCATTGAATACAGTCTGATTCACTGACCCACCGCCCTGGAAAAACCGCGTGATCACTTCCGCAGCTCTCGCCCCATTACCCCGCTCCATGAACCACTGTAACTTGGCCAATTGAAGACGGGCTAGAAAAGTCTCGGGACGATCGACGGGCATCCGGCTGCATGCCTCGATTGCGTAATCCATGAAGACGAGCACGTTGGCGTCAGACGACATCGCCAAATCGACCTCTGCTGCGGCTTTCTCATCGAGTTCGCGGACCAAAATACACACTAGCGAGGTTGCCGCGGTCTCACGGAGCTCCAAATAACCGAATCGCAGCAAAGCCCCTACCGCTGCGATGAGTGTTGCAGACCAGTGGTAAAAGAAATCCTGAAAGACGATTGCCGCCCCGAGCTTCAATCTGGGGAAAAATCTGAAAAGGATCGGCTTGAAATCGACATAGAGTTTCGGACTGTCGATGTGCATAAGCCGGATGGGGTTGATCGGTGGTCTGCTGTCAGCGAGCTCAGACCGCGTCGCAACAACCGCACCACAATCCATCATCGATTTCAGATAAAAACTGAAAACTGGAAAAAAATCCACCCGACCATGACTCTCTTGCACCAGATGTCTCACGCCACCGGCTTCCGCAAAACTGAGCACGTGTGGGCGAAAACTTCCGCCGGCATCGCAACCAAAAGAGTCGTAGACGAAAAGCGGCGGCGATATGCCGGAGCGCGCGCGCAATCCGAGAGACAGAAACGCGGTACTACGCCCGAAAAAGGCGCCGAACTCGACTCCGCATTCGCCATCTTCGAAAGCCAACTCACTGCCGAGTCGATAAAGGAGACGACGCTCCACCGGTTCAATCATCCCCGGAATCGAATTGGGATCGAGCGTTGCCATCAGTGTCTCCCCCAGCGATCAGGAAGCGTGAACGAAGTGCTGAACCCTCGATATCAAGGGCGGTGAAGGGTAGCATTCGCGCGTCATCAAAGCAGCAGGATGCTCGGAATGCAGCCCATACTCCTTAGCCGGAAACATCTCTCACCCGTCTGCTGGCGGCTGATTCTGGAATCGACTTGCGGCATGTCAGCCGCAGGTCGGGACGCGTTCTATCAGGAGATCGAGGCACTAGAGTCGCTACGCAGCGATGCCGAATACAACACAGGCTCAATCAGCGCAGCGACTTGCTGGATCCTGTTCTCTCTGGCGCAATACTTCAGGCCACGCGTCGTAGTGGAAGTCGGGACTTTTATTGGAAAATCGACTTATTCATTGCTAAAAGGGATGCAACAGGGCGGCGTGACCGGCAGCCAAATATTTACCTGCGACTTTTCAAATGATATTCAACTTCCCTTCGCCAATACCGGCCATGTCCAGCAATTCGCACGAAAATCATCGACGCAAATGTTTTCGGAACTCGCAGCGCGCAACATCCAATGCGATCTTTTGAGTCTTGATGGCCGACTGCAAAAAGATGACTTTCAATATCTTGGGAAAATCCTTCATGCGAACTCGATGATTCTGCTTGACGACTTCGAAGGTGTCGAAAAAGGCGTGGCGAATGCCTCATTGATGATGACCTCGCTGCAATCCACACACAATCTGATATACCCACCGGAGCGACCACTGCTGGAATCTTTCGCGCTACTCGACGGATGCACAACGGCTCTGGTCCTGCCTCGATCTGCGTTCGTGCTGTCCAATCAGTGAGACTCGACTCTGGCATCGACTAAGGGATAACTGAAACGCCGACTGCGGGATTTATAGGTGATCGCAGCGTCGCTGGACTGCCAAGATACTTTCCCGGTGTTTCGATATTGTGATTGACGAAAGCAGTAGCGCCGACGAGTACGTCGTCACAAACATCGAGTTGCTGAGCAAGCACGCTAGAGAACCCGAAAAAGACTCGGCTTCCCACGCGTGAAAAACCGCCAATCACTGAATTCGCGGCAAAGAAATTATGGTCGCCGATGCGCGAGTCGTGACAGATCGTGGAATTTGACCAGAGCACGTTGTTATTGCCGACAATAACACCCGGTTCAACGACAACACCGGGCATCACGAATACACCCCTACCGAGCACCGCTGAATGACAGATTTTCGAGCCACTGCAAACGAGGTTGCAGATGACATGCTCGGACGCTACCAGCCTTTCGAACGCGCGCGCGTTCGCGCATGCTGCGGTATCCCACCGCCGGAAAAAGTTCCGCAGATCCCGTCTCGATAGCGGAAACGTATTCGCTCCAAGCACATATGCCGGAGGTGTGTTGTGCTACTGATTCGCGGTACTCATCGTCGACAACGAACCCAGCGACCTTCCTACCGAGATCGTGCTCGAAATACCCACGAGCCAATCTAGCTAGGTCCCCGGCCCCGAAGATCCAGACTGGTCGATCGGTCATTTGATGAACACAAAACGCAGATACTTGAAAAGATGACCTGCCACGGGCTCCACGAGTCGCAGATACTGGCGTATCACCTCTGCATCTTTCGGTCGTTCGCCATTGATGATGGGGCCCTGTCCAAGAAACCACTCGTACTCGACACGAACCTGAGAAAAGCCCACGTCTTTCGCAAAAGACATGACCTCGGTGGCATCAAATCCGCGAGACAGCGTCTTGATCGGTTCCGCAGCCTCCAACATCGCAGCATCCACACCCAGCGAACGCTCGTAGTACTGCCCATTGTTCAGTGCGCCCTCGACTTCACGGTGCACCACCGGAAAACCCTCAAGGGCACTCCCGCGCGCAGACGCGGCCTGCGAAATAGCATCGATGAAGGCCCGGTTGGGATTCAGGTCGGAAAAAAACACGCCACCGACCCGCAACACCCGCGCCGCTTCGGTGATGAAGGGGCGATAGTCGAACAAGTGATCCATAAATGAGTAGCTGGTCGCGAAATCAAATGTCTCGTCCGGAAAGGGTGTCGACTCAGCACGCGACTCGTGGAGATGGATGTTGCCTGGTGACAGGTCGACTTGGCGCATCATTTCCGGCGTGATATCGATGCCGTCAATGCGGTCAATAAGGTCATGCATCAAATCAATGAGAAATCCCGTGCCGCAACCGAAGTCGATCGCCCGCCAAGGCCTCGCCCCAAGGTGCGGCCGTATAAGCGATTCGAGTATCCGCCGAACATGTTGCCGATTTTCGGGGCGAAAATGAGGACTCCGCGCATACTCACCCGTACGAGCTAGCTGACTATGAACGTGAATGTTTGCCTCGATCGCCCGCTCTGGAGATATATCAGTACGACTGTTGGTGGATTTCATGATGTCCCCCGCCTCTATTGCGACTTGATTGAACGTCAACCTTGACCCGGCTTGTATAGCCGCTCGCTATCCGGACGGAAAAACTCGTCGAGCGAGGTGGGCACTCGAGTATCGAACCCGAGAATTCTCCGCGCCTGGAGACTGAGGTCTTGAGCGATTGCTTCAGGGACCATTCTGACCCAGTCCAAACGCGGTTTCATGAAGGAGCGACAGCTGTTCATGGTCATGGCATGTCGCCAAAACGCCGTTTCATTGACGGAGGTTCTATGGAAAAGACGCGCGTTGAAAACAATCAATGCGCCGGCCCCGCACAACACCTTGACACTTGCAGCCTCGAATATTTCGGCATTCGGCGTTTCAGGCGAGTGATGAGATCCGGGCAAAACCTCCAAGCAACCATTGTTCTCGGTGTATTCGTCGAGCGTCCAGATGACCCCCATATTGAAAGCATATCCAGCGTGAAAGCGCGGGGAATCGACATGAATTCGGGAAGAGTAATTCGTTCCACGCGGCGGAATGGACGAAGAGGTAGCGGCATACATGATCCAGTGGTCGCCGAGATGGGGTGCCATGACTTGCTGCAGCCTGTAGTCCTCTAGCAGAGCGCAATAAGTACGACTCTGAACGAGAAGATCGTGAATCTGATATTTGTCGTTGAAGCTTTGAACGATTCCCTCGCGTGGTCGAAAACGATCGACGGCGTCGAGCATGATCGTTTTGAGTTCCGAAACTCGTGCCGGAGATAAAAAACCCTCGATCACCGCATAGCCGCGGGTAGAAAGATGATATTCAGTCGTGGAGAGAGTCTTGGAATCCAACGAAGGGGGAGTGCCCGGGTCCTGTCTATTGATGATGTTGCTCACGCACCGTTCCCCCGATTATTTTCGCCGGTGATCTGCGATTCCACCTTGAGATACCGACGCGCACCCTCGCCACAATTGAACACCAAGTCCAGTATCGACACATTATGCTTAAAGTCACCCCAAAGCTGGGGATACTCGGGATAGCCGGAATAGTCAAACCACCCTACTTCAATTCCTGCATCAGCAAAGTCCTGCTCGCGCAAATAGGCTCGCGCTGCCGGACCCGAAATGTAGCGACGGGCGCCCACTTGTTTGCACAATGCCAAGACCCCATCGGATGCCGATGATCTAGCCGGAAATTCTGATGAGGATCTGATGGGAGTATCGATCCCCAGAAGGGTACAGACCAGCTCGATGAGACGTCGATTCAAGACTGCAAGATTGGTGTGTCGTTCTTGAAGGTAAACAGGCTCAAGAATTTCAAATGTCTGGCGAGCAAACCGAGCTCTCGCATAATTGGCCTGTAGAGTTCGCCAATGCTGCAACTGCCAGCGTGAATCAGGGATCTCGACGTCGCGGATAAGCCGGCTGATCTTGCCACCCACCGGAACGGACAGCCATTCAAGCCCTTTAGGGGTCTTGATGAGGTTTCTGTTCCGCCAGTCGTTTTTGGTGAACTGGACATCATCGTACAAAATGAAGAGATCACAGCTGGCGATGAGATCGAAATACCCTTTCCAGGGCACGTAATTCGGCTGCAGGATGACCACCGAGACCGGCTCAGCCACTGGAGTTGCCGCGCTCTATTGCCTTATCGACCGCCTCTCGAAGGATACTCATGTGAGTCTCATACATGAGTTTTTCATCAAGGAAAAATCTTTTCGCGAAGCGCCTCTGATCTGCGCATCTCTGTGCATAGACTGAAGGGTTGCGAATGAGCACAAGAACACCAGAGACGTAATCATCGATTGATGCTGCTAAAACATGGCGCGGCGAACATTCAAAGTATTCTTGCAGACTGGTTTCGTAAATTTGAACCCAGGCGCGCGAGTCCCGAAAAAAAACGGTGGGCATACCACTGCAGAACGATTGAGTAGCGACCATACCGCTCAACGCAAACGTATCCAGAAAAATATCGTGCTCGGCAAGTGTTTTTACCGGATCCACCCACCCGATAAACCGACACCGGTCCGCAACACCAGACCGCTCGAAATAGGATTGGATCTCCGCATCGTGTGCGCGACCCGTCCAGGAGAACGAGGCGTCTGGTTCCTGACGCAAAATTCGGGAAACCGACTCGAGAAAAACCGGATGCCGTATTTTCTCGGTCCGATTTATCGTGACCAAACGAGCATGCCCCGTCGTCGCAGGGCGGTGCTCGACAATCGAGGCGGGGGATATCGCTGCGCACGAACGTCGCCAAATCGACTGGGTGTCTGTCTGCACTACCGAAGGACCGAAAAATGACACCCTGCTTTTTAGGGCATGAAAAGATGCAAGCTCGAATTTGGTCGTCACCCAAGTCACCAGGTCTGGGCCGAGCACGCGAACCCAACCGCTGAGCTGCAGCGGCACCGAGAACACCACAAGCTGTGAAAATCCCTGTTCACAGAAAAACCGCAGGAACTGAAGTCTTCCTTGATGACTGTCCGAAATCTTGATCAGCGAGACCCGCCGTTCGGCAGCAAGCCGCGACAGGTAACGACTCCCAATGGACGCGCCGTTGGATCCATAACCAGCAACGGTCACCGCTAGGTCGGAGTCCGGATCATGATTTTTGAGAACGTTATAGAGAAATTCGACATGAGCGAGGTCGTTGTCGATATTAGGCAGGAGATAACACAAGCGACAAACTCGCTTTGCCACCCTCACCGACGACAGTGCACTTTTCAGGATGTCTCCATAAAACTCACCCAAAGGATCTAGCGCGGCGTAGCACTGTTCATGATGCGCCTCGGTCTCCACAGGCTTGACGACGCCCAAGTAAAACTGTGATTCGAGCCGTAGATACCTATCGTATTCGCAACTCTTCAAGGCAGCCGCCATCGAGCGAAACGCGTTCTCAATTTGGGCTGAGACGGCCTTGGGCCCAGAAATCATTTCTTAAGAGTCCTGACGATAGCGTCAATCACGCGTTGCTGCTGGGCTTTCAGCCCGATCCACAACGGCAGTCGGACCAGCCTTTCCGAGAGGCTATCGGTGTTTTGCAATTGACCGACGATGCGACCAAAGCGTCTTCCGCCGGGCGACGAATGCAACGGAACATAATGGAAAACGCATTTGACACCGAGCTCGTTCATCCTTGCGATGAATTGCTGACGATCCTTCAGATCTTCAAGCAGCAGATAGTAAAGATGACCATTGTGGGTGCAATTTTCAGGAATAACCGGCCGCTGAACTCGACCGGATATCTGATGCTCCGAAAATGCATCGTGATACACATGCCAGATCTGCAGTCGCTGCCGCGTGATTTCTTCGGCTTTTTCAAGTTGAGCCGCGAGAAAGGCGGCAATTATCTCACCCGGCAGAAACGATGAGCCAACGTCTACCCACGTATATTTATCCACCAAGCCGCGAAAAAAACGCGATCGGTCTGTGCCTTTTTCTCGAATAATCTCGGCGCGCTCAAAATGCGCCCGATTTTTGAGAATAATCGCGCCACCCTCGCCCGATATAACATTCTTGGTTTCATGGAAACTGAAAGCCGCGATGTCTCCAAGCGCGCCGGCGGGTTTTCCATGATACGTGCTCAGAATTGCCTGCGCCGCATCCTCGATGACGATGAGCTGATGCCTGGAAGCAATATCGTTGATCGCGTTCATTTCGCACGGCACGCCAGCGTAGTGAACCACAACGATCGCTTTGGTTCGGGCAGTGATCGCGGACTCGATCAAAGTCTCGTCAATGTTCAGGGTGTCACTGCGGATATCGACGAAAACGGGCACAGCGCCGCGAAGCACAAAGGCGTTCGCCGTCGACACGAAGGTATACGACGGCATGATCACTTCATCACCCGGTTCGAGATCGCAAAGCAGTGCGGCCATCTCAAGAGCGGCCGTACAAGAGTGGGTCAGTAAAGCTCCAGCAGCGTCAGTATTTCTGACGAGCCACTCTTCGCAACGCTTGGTGAAAAACCCGTTGCCCGCAAGCTGTCCCTTGCCATGGGCAAGCCGAATGTTATCTATCTCGGACCCGAGCAGAAGTGGTCGGTTGAACGGGATTTCATCCACGACGACTGGCAATCCGACTTAGAAAATGGCGGAGCGGACGGGACTCGAACCCGCGACCCCCGGCGTGACAGTCGAGTAAATAGTTAACATTTTCAATAACTTACA
>VGTW01000067.1 GCA_016874555.1 Gammaproteobacteria bacterium
GCTGCATGGCATTCAAAGGCGCCGAGATCATTTGTCGAGTAGCGACCGGTGGCTTCGAGTGGGACGACATGAAGCTCACGTCGTACCACAATAGCCTCTACACCCTGATCACTAACAATTCGGTATCAACTCACGAACGCAATCCGGGTTTCTTTGAGGACACCGGCTATGGCGGCCCTGGTCGCTCGTCAATCTTTGGGCCGCGCGGTGTAGTGCTGGCCAAGGCAGGCCCGTTCGAGACCCGCGAAATTACGCGTATCCCGATCGCCGAGTTTCGCGCCAAGCACCGCATTCCCGATCTGCATCTGAGTCTCTACAAACCGGTGCTCGATCAGTATGTCGAGCGCTACGCGCCGAATAGTTATCTCGATTACCTCCCCAAAAATAAGCACGAGGCCTTCCAGCACTTCGTCAAGCGGGCGAGGTGGCAGCATTACTGGTAGCGGTATGTCCTCGCCTTTTTCCGAATTCACTCGCAGTTGGCGTCCCCTGCTCGCCGCAGGCATCGGGACCGGCGCAGGCGTCACTAGACTTTCCTTCTATGGTTCCGGTGTCTTCGTACTGACGCCGGTTGCGGCCTTTGGCTGGACGCGTGGCGAAGTGTCCGCTGCCGCCAGTTTTCTGATTCTTGGGTCGGCCATTACATTCCATCGTCGGTTCAGTCATCGATCGTTTCGGCGCACGACGCGTTGGCATCGCTTCCTTGCTGGCGTTGGTAGCCGCCTATGCCGCGCTAACGACGCTGCAAGGGTCGCTAGCCATGTTTTATGCCGCCTGGTTTCTTCTGGCTTTGCTAAGCGGTGGTACCACTCCGATCGTCTGGACGCGAACCGTTAATCTTTGGTTCGACCGCGGGCGAGGTCTCGCTTTGGGTCTTGCTCTCGCTGGGTCCGGCATCGCCAGCATGTTCGCTCCGCCGCTGCTGACGCGCGTAATCGCTCATTACGGTTGGCAGACCGGCTATCTCGTCATAGCTGCCTTCCTGTTGATCGTCGCCACGCCACTGGTGGCGCTGCTGCTCGCTGAACGACCTACGGATCGTCTCGAGCCCAGCGAAAAAAGTCGACCTCGACGAGCCATACCTCCGCGCCGAGCGCCTTGCCTGGCGTAGAGTTTGCCGAGGCGCGGCACAGCGTCACCTTCTGGAAAATCGGCGTCGGGTTTTTCTTTATCTCGGCCGTCATTTCCGCGCTGATCATCAATCTCATACCGTTGTTGATCGACCGTGGCTTAACGCCGATAGCGGCGGCGGGCACCGCCGGTATGATGGGTGTCGCGGTGCTCATCGGGCGGGTGGCCACCGGATACTTTCTCGATCGCCACTCCGCCTCAGCGATCGCGGGCATCGTACTCAGCTGTTGTGCGCTCGGCTGCGTGGTCCTGACGATGCCCAATTCGTCCGGGTGGATGCTGACAATCAGCGTGCTTGCGCTCGGTCTCGCCGCGACTGCCGAGGTCGATCTCGTGGCCTATCTTTCCAGCCGATTCTTTAGTCTGCGCGCTTACGGTAAAATCTGCGGTTGGCAGCTCACCAGTTTTATCTTGGCGTAGCTGGCGGGCCGCTTGCTGCAGGTTTAGCGTTCGATACGTTCGGCAACTACATACCGATGCTAGCATTCGCAGCTGCTGCACTACTCATGGGCGCCGTCGTGATGGCAACGCTCGGTAAACCGCGCTTCGCTGCTATCGACTGAGGTTTGTTTCGTCGAGCCGCTTTTTGCGGAAGTGAACGACGAACACAGCGATCGCGGCGAGACCCGGGATCCAGTGCGCGAGCGAAGTCCATGACCGCCACGCGTCACTGCCCAAGTAGTACAACGCGCAACCACTGATAGTCAGCCAGACCAATACGCCAAACAGCATGCCGCCTGTCGGCTTACGAGCGCCGGCTTTCCAGCCGCGCACGACGTGATCGGACCACAAGCTACCGAACAGCCACACGGCCGCAAAAGAAAACACGGCGTGTGCGATCAGCCACCACTGTTGTTGCGGATGCGGATTGTCGAAACCGAAATCATCGATCACGCGCACGAAGTAGTGGAAAACAAGCCAGACCGCCCCGGTCAGCCAGGTAGCGAACGCAACGCTGTGTAACAGTCGCCGACGGCCCGGCGGCAAAACACCCGTCTCTATTACGGTTCGCCGCAGATTGACTGATCCGTCACGCAAATTTGTTACCCGAGATCCACCAGCCCGCCTCCGGTGAGTAGAAATACGCGCTTGCATCGAATGCAGCAAGTACCGACTCAGACTGCTTACCTTTGGCCAAGACCACTTTGGTTAGAGCGTCAGCAATCGCGCATTGCTTGGCGACCACGGATACGAAGCCTGGCGCTACGATAACGGCATGATCGTGCCCCAGGAAATGCACGGGAGTTTCGCTACATGCACTACTCGCGAGACTGCCGTTTTTGAGTTCGATGAACGGTCGCATATCGCGAGTAAGTGTGGGGCTTGCAAGTACTGGGACTTTGAGTGCAATGAGTTGCGTGGTAGGGCCGCCCACCCGTAGATCACCACCGGCGTTGATCTGCCAACTCGCGGTCTCGGCTAAAGCCATTTCCGAAGCCGCAAGATCTACGGCAAAGCCCTTAGCGATGCCACCCAGATCGATCCAGAGGGGTCGTCTAATCCGCACAGTATCCGGCGGCTCCAGAAGTACGTCTGACCAACACGCCTCAGGATCGGGGGGGCGCGCGTTTGACGTGAAAACATTAGCGTCGGTTTGAGCCGGCGGCGGCAATATACCGCGCGCGACCAACAGGGGCGCCACCGTTACATCGAATACGCCGGAAGAAAATTTAGACACGGTGTGTGCAAGTTCAAGCACGGCGAATGTTTCCGGCGCCACCCGCACAGAACGACCAGACGCTGCCCGGTTCACGCGGGCAAGGTCACTGTCTGCGGAATGAAAGCTCATCAATGAATGCACGCGCTCGATCGCGGCAAAGCCTTTGGCGATCGCGGCTTCAGCCGGTGCGCGTTCGAGACCACGTACGCCGATGGTGACGAAAGTACCGAGCAATGGCCGTATCGATTCGCACACCGTGCCGGACGGGCCTGTGTCAAGCGGGGTGGAGGCATTCCGCATCCGGGGATGATATCTTCAGCCGCCTGCGCGGCTGTGATTTCTGCCCTGCGCTCGATTGGAGGTTGTCATGGCTGCCGATACGCAACGTCCCACTCACACCGTGGATGCGACCCCCTCTGATGTCACCAACAGCGTCTTTCTCGGTAACCCCATACTCGACAACTTGGTGGGCTGCATGGTGGCGATGAACGGAGAGCTCTGGGCGACCAAACGCCGCATGAAGGTTCTCGAATCGTTGCTCGCCAAAAGAGGTGTCACCCGCGACATGGTCGAAAATTACGTGCCCACACCCGCAGAAAATGCTGAGTGGGAAAAAGATCGTGATCGCTTCGTCACGCTCGCCATGGGTCCGCTCACCAACGACGCTTTCCGCAACATCAGCGCAGATTTCCCCAAGCGCAGCTAGGGCGAAGTTCGCCTTGAATCATCGCTTCCTGCTCGTGCCCGCGGCAATCGTCATGGCCGCGGCGCCTGTGGCAAAAGCCGATCAATTGCAGTCGCTCGAAGAGGCACAACAACGACTTTTCCCGAGCGCGGCGCTCACGCCGTTCGAATTGCGACTCAGCTCGGAACAATTTGCGCGGCTTAAAGCAGAATATCAAGTGCCTGCGCTGCGGCCGTTGTTTCGCGGCTGGAGTGTCGCGGGTGGTGGGTGGCTCTATCTCGATCAGGTCTATGGACTCAATGATATCGTGACTTATCTAGTCGCCATCGGCGTCGACGGCAAAAGCCGCGGCATCGAGGTGTTGACCTGCGCCGACGGTTACTGCGATATCTACACGTCTGAATGGCGCGCTAAATTGGCCGGGCTAGCCCACGGTCGCTGGGACCCGGAACGCGCGGTGCCAATCGTATCGGGTGCGACGCTCTCCCCGGTACACGTTGCTGAAGGTGTAAAAAAAATACTCGCTGTTCATGCGCAATTTCATACAGGTTATTGAATGGTAAACCGCACTCGCGGGCTCGCCATATTCCTGGCCGTGATCGGCTGGCCGGCACTCATCGCCCAATTATTCGCCAGCATTGAGTATCAGCAACAACAAGGGCACAGCGTCGCTTACGGTATTTTCATGTACACCGGCTATTTCACCATCCTGACCAATCTGTTCTGCACGATCGTCACGACTGCTTATGTGAAAAGTCATGCTGCCCAATCGCGCTGGAATACCTGGCGCGAGCCTTGGATAGTCACCGCAGCCGCCATGGCTATCGCCATGGTGGGGCTCGTCTTTCATCTGCTGCTGCGCGCGCAATACCAGCCCACCGGCGTTGCTGCCTTGACCAACCTCACCCACCACTACATCGTGCCGATGGTGTTTCTGGTGTTCTGGTGGTTCACGGTGCCTCTCAGATCGGTGGCTTGGGGCGATATGAGTCGCCTGTTCACCTATCCGGTCGCATATTTCGCCTATATCGCTGTGCGCGGGGAAATCAGTGGCGTATATCCCTATCCTTTCTTTGATGTGTCGAAGATCGGTTATGAGCAAGCGGCCCTCAATGCCGCAGGAATCGCGGCGGTGTTCATCCTGGTTGGCGTTGGTTTGATCGCAGCAAAACGCTGAGCCGCGCGCGACTTGGGCTTCGGCAACCTTACTTGCCGATACAAAAACTGCCGAAGATCCGCCCCAATAAGTCGTCGGCGTGAAATTCGCCGATGATTTCATTGAGTGCCTGCTGTGCACGGTGCAATTCCTCGGCGACCAACTCGCCTGCGCGCGCCGTGACAAGTTGTCGAACCGCCTCTTCGGTATGCGTTTCAGCGCGGCGTAGGGCATCGAGATGTCGGGCGCGCGCGCTTATGGTGCCTACGCCCGCGGTTTCATAGCCCACGCAGGACTTGAGGTGGCTGTACACCGCCTCCATACCGACGCCGGTTCGCGCAGAAATCGCAAGCACTGCGTCGTCGGGGCGGATCATTACCTTGGCCAGTGCCATACTTTGCACGACTTGGCCGAGCGCAACAGCATCTATTTTGTTAAGGAGCAGCGTGGCCGCGACATCGGCAGGTAAATTCGCGCGTTCTTCCTCCCAGGCCAGTAGTTCTGGATCGGTACTGGTGTCGATCACGAACAATATTCGATCTGCACGCGCCATCTCAGCGCGCGCGCGACGTATGCCTTCGGCTTCGACGATGTCTTCTGCAATATCATCGGCCGAGCGCAAACCCGCCGTGTCGATCACATGCAGCGGCATACCGTCGACTGCAATACGCTCACGCAATACATCGCGCGTGGTCCCCGCCAACGGTGTGACGATGGCGGCGTCATGGCCAGCAAGCGCATTCAGCAGACTCGATTTACCAGCGTTTGGCCGCCCCGCGATCACTACCGTCATGCCATCACGCAGCACGCGCCCTTGTTCAGCGCTACGCAACACAGACGCAAAGCGCTGACGGAGCGCTGTGAGGCGACTCGCCGACGCTTGATCAGCAAGAAAATCGATTTCC
Organism: Gammaproteobacteria bacterium; assembly: GCA_016874555.1. Taxonomy (GTDB): domain Bacteria; phylum Pseudomonadota; class Gammaproteobacteria; order Steroidobacterales; family Steroidobacteraceae; genus UBA964. Next base: position 5,538 of record VGTW01000067.1, read on the forward strand.
TCTTCCGGAAAATCGATCGCTGCTTCAATCCATGTACGGATTTCGATCAGCGCCTCGGTTAGGCCGTGCACCTGCGCCGAAAACTCTCCTTGCAGCGAGCGCACGGCAGCTCTGGCCGCTGCCAGCGAGCCAGCATCGATCAGATCGGCTATCGCCTCGGCCTGAACGAGGTCGAGTTTTTCATTGAGGAAGGCGCGCAGCGTGAACTCGCCGGGATTGGCGCGCCGCGCACCGAGTTCGACCGCCCGGGTCACCAGCGCCTCGAGCACGACCGGCCCGCCGTGACCCTGCAGCTCAAGTACATCCTCGCCGGTGTAACTGTGCGGCCCGGGGAACCAGAGCACGAGACCCTCGTCGATCACCTCACCCGCAGCATCGCGAAACTGCGCCAGGGTCGCTACGCGCGGCGCGGGCACTCGAGCACAAATCGTCTCGGCAATGCGCTGCGCCGCCTCGCCCGAGATGCGCACAACGCCAACCCCACCCCGCCCGGGTGCGGTGGCCACAGCAACGATCGTATCGGTAGGGAGGAAGAGTTTTTCCATACAGTTAGGCAGTGATACGAGACTGGGTATGGGTGAAAGACGGGTTTGGTGTGGGTACCCATATGGAAACCACCGTCGAAATATCTCATGAGCTTTTTACACGCACTCGCGGGGCCGCCGCACACTAACCCGTCCGCGCTTTCTTTTCTTCAGTTTCAATTCGGCGGTTAATATTCCACTGTTGCAAGATCGTCAGCAACGTGTTGGTGACCCAATAGAGAACCAAGCCAGCCGGGAAGAATGCAAACGTTAGGCTCATCACAAACGGCAGGATCATGAATACTTTGGCCTGAATCGGATCGGGTGGTGTTGGGTTCAGTTTGTACTGAACGAACATCGCGCCGGCCATGATCATCGGCAGCACGAAAAACGGATCTCGCGACGAAAGATCCTGGATCCACAGCATGAAGGGCGCCTGGCGCATCTCCACGCTCTCGAGCAGCACCCAATAAAACGCAAAGAACACCGGCATCTGGATCAAGATCGGCAAACAACCCGCTGCCGGGTTGATCTTCTCGCGCTTGTAGAGATCCATCATCGCGCGACCGAGTTTTTCGCGATCATCTTTATAGGTTTCCTGAAGGTTCTTCATTCGCGGTGCGAGGACCTTCATCTTTGCCATGGAGCGGCCGGATGACTCGGACAGCGGATAAAACAAGAGCTTGAGCAGGAACGTGATGATCACGATCGCCCCGCCCCAATTACCGACAACGTTGTGCGCTTGTTCCAGCAACCAGAAGAGCGGTTCGGCAAGCAGCGTCAATATGCCGTAATCGGCCACGAGGTCCAGGCGCGGACCGGTGGTCTTGAGTTGCGCCTGCAACTTAGGTCCGATGAACAGCGTTTCGCGCAGCGTCGCACCGGATTGCGGCCCGACGATCACCATCGGCCCGGTCGCTGACAGCAAGTACTGGTTACCTTGGGTCTGCAAAGAATACGTGTAGTTTTGTCCCTCAGCCGGGACGACTGCCGAGACGAAATGGTGTTGCATGCCGGCGATCCAGCCGGTAGTGACACTGCGCGGCAACTCGCTGGCGGCAATTTTCTCGCGGTTGATTTTGAAATATTTAGTGCCGTTGAAATACGCCGGGCCCTGAAAGGCATAGCTCTCGACACTGAACATCGAAGGCTCGACCGGTTTGTCGTTGCGTAAGATCTGTGCGTAAGACGCGGCTCGCCAAGGTGCGGTGCCGCCGTTTTCAATGGCGTATTCGAGATCGATACGGTAAGAGCCGCGGCGCAAAATATAGGTCTTGGTAACCATAACGCCCGTCGCACCGTTCACCCAGGTCAGCGGCACACGGAGTTCGTTGGCTCCTTCAGCCAAGACATGCCGCGATTGGGCGGCTTCGAATAGAGTCAGATGCGTAGGATGTGCGGCGCCATTGGTGTCGGTCAGCCCGGTCTGCAAGAAGTAGAAATTATCGGCATCCGCGTTGAATAAGCGCACGCGCTCCTCGCCGCCTTTTACGCGCGGATACTTCAGAAGATCAGCGCGAATGAGATCGCCGCCGCGCAAACTGAGCTCGAGCTCGAGCACGTCGGTAGTGACACGCACGGTACCTGCCGCTGCAGCGGGGGACGCAATGCCTGTTGGCGTCCCGTCGGCGGCTGGGGCCGCGGCTGCGCTCGTCGTCGTCGCCGCGTCGGTCGCAGCGGCCGGTGCTGCGGCTTGCGGAATACTCGCCGACGGCACGCTGGCGAGTGGCGCGCTGCTGGTCGCAGTGGGTAATACCGGAACGGGCACGGCGTAGTCGCGCTGCCAGGTTTCGTAGTTGATCCATAGCGCGAGTGCGAGGCCGAGCCAAAGAAACATGCGGGCGTTGGTCGAAGTCACGGTAAACCTTGTCTCAACGAATTCGTGGAGGAACGGGGTCGTAACCGCCTTTGCGCAACGGGTGGCAGCGACCGATACGTTGCAGTGCGAGCCAGCCTCCGCGCCATGCGCCGTGGGTGTCGATCGCTTCCAACGCGTAGTGGGAACAGGACGGGTGATACCGGCAGGTCGGTCCGTGCCACGGGCTTATGATGAGTTGGTACGCCCTGATCAGGACGCGGAGGACGGCGCGCATGTTGTTGCAACCTTTTGCCAAAGTCCGGTGAGGCTTTGCTGGATCCGGATGTTCGGTGCCTCGCGCGCCGCTGCTCGCGCACCGATGATGATGTCGGCGGCGGGTAACGCGTGCTGAGCTTGCCGGAACGATTCGCGGATTATGCGACGAAGTCGGTTGCGAGCGACCGCATTGCCGATCACTTTGGCGCCAACCGACAAACCAAGCCGCGGCCCACCTGTGCCATTCGGGCAAACGGAGACAAAGAACATGGTATCGCCCAACCGACGACCCCGCCGGTAAACGTTATCGAAATCGACTTTGCGCAACACCCGACGAGTCGTCGGGAAGCCCCACCTCGGCGGTGAGGTGTCAGCGGCGCAGATCAGGGGATTAGCTTCTTGCGGCCCTTGGCGCGACGAAGGGCCAACACCTTTCGGCCGCTGGCAGTCGCCATGCGAGCGCGGAACCCGTGAGTACGGGCGCGGCGAACCTTGCTGGGCTGATAGGTGCGTTTCATTGGCTATCGTCACCGAAAACGGTCGGGAAGGGTAAGCAGGGGGTCTGCCGAAGTCAAGCCAGGGCTAAAGATATCCACAGGTTGCCGAGCCGGTATATATTCGCCATCCCCTTCGACAACCATAAAACCTGAAGCACCAGGGAGGCCGGCAGCTACGTGGACGTTCCGCTTTGGAACCGCTGTGCTCAGGCGCTTGCCGCTGAGTTGTCGGACGCCCAGTTCAACACTTGGGTTCGGCCGCTGCAGGCCATCGAGACCGCGGCGGAACTGCGCCTACTGGCGCCCAACCGTTTCGTCATCGATTGGATCAATACGCATTTATTGCAGCGCATCAAAGATTGGGTGCAGGTCCAAATGCCTGGTTCGCCGTTACAGGTCACGATCCAAATGGGTGAGAAACCCGAAGTGCCGGCGCTGGTTACCGCAGAAACCTCGGCGCCACGGGGGGTATTCCGCAGCGCGCAGCGCAGCAGTGTTGAGATTGTTGGGGGCAGACTCAATCCGGACTCTACCTTCGACACCTTCGTCGTTGGTAAAAGCAATCAGCTCGCCAAGGCCGCCGCGCAGCAAGTGGCTCAAAATCCTGGCAAAGCGTACAATCCGCTGTTCATTTATGGTGGTGTTGGGCTCGGTAAGACGCATCTCATGCATGCGGTTGGGTGCGCTATTCTCGAACGCAACCCGCGAGCCAGGGTTGCCTATGTGCACTCCGAGCGCTTCGTCAGCGACATGGTGAAGGCGCTACAGCATAACCAGATGAATGATTTCAAAACGGCTTATCGCTCGCTCGATGCGCTGCTGATCGACGATATCCAGTTTTTTGCTGGCAAGGAGCGTTCGCAGGAAGAGTTCTTCCACACATTCAATACACTGCTCGAAGGACAACAACAAGTCATACTCACCTGCGATCGCTATCCGAAAGAAGTCGACGGGCTCGAAGAACGGCTGAAGTCGCGCTTCGGGTGGGGTTTGACGGTCGCCATTGAGCCGCCGGAACTCGAAACATGTGCGGCGATTCTAATCAGCAAGAGCGAGGCGGTGGACGTACATCTGAGTCAGGACGTGGCCTTATTTATCGCCAAGCGGATCCGCTCGAATGTCCGCGAACTAGAGGGCGCACTGCGGCGTGTAATTGCCAACTCGCGGTTTACGGGCCAGCCAATTACCCTGGATCTCACGAAGGAAGCGCTGCGTGATTTGTTGTCGTCGCAGGCAAAGCTCATCACCATCGAAAACATCCAGAAAACCGTTGCTGACTATTACAAAGTCCGGGTTGTAGAGTTGCTCAGCGAGCGCCGCAACCGCTCCGTCGCCAGGCCGAGACAAATCGCTATGGCGCTATCGAAGGAATTGACGAGTCACAGTCTCCCCGAAATCGGCGAAGCTTTCGGTGGCCGTGATCACACGACGGTGTTGCACGCTTGTCGACGGATAAAAGCGTTGCGCGATACTGAGCAGCGGGTCACTGAGGATTACACGAACCTGTTGAGGAAGCTGACTGGGTGATGTTCACAATCTGTGGATGTTTTCGCGCGTTACAATCATTCACAATCAGCGCACAGGGTGCGCGCCGAATGTTCGGTCGATCGTGCACTGAGTAGATATCGAAAACTTGCTGAATAATTAGGGTTTTTTCTGGTTTTCCAGTTATCCACGCGCGTAATAGTTATAACAATTCCTATTTTCATATCCAAATATTAAGATCTATGAAACTTACAACGACTCGCGAAGAGATCCTTGCTCCGATACAACACGTGATCGGTGTTGTTGAACGTCGGCAGACCATGCCGGTGTTGTCAAACGTACTGCTGAGTGCGCGCGATGATCGGCTGAGCGTCACCGGCACCGATCTTGAAGTGGAGTTGGTGAGTTCGGTATCGCTAAAAGTGCAATCTCCCGGCGACATAACCGTGCCAGGTCGAAAGCTCCTCGATATCTTACGGGCGCTCGCCGAAAGCGTACCCGTGACGCTGTCCATGGAGGTAGGCCGTCTTGTTGTCCGCGCCGGCCGCAGCCGCTTCACGCTATCGACGCTACCGGCCACCGAGTTTCCGGTCGTCGAAGAGATCAACGCCCAACAAGTTCTTCGGCTACCACAAAACGAGTGCCGTAAGTTGATCGACAAAGTGCATTTCTCGATAGCCCAGCAAGACGTTCGGTATTACCTCAATGGCATGTTGATTGAGTCCGAAGGCGGTATGGTGCGCGCCGTGGCGACTGATGGCCATCGATTGGCGCTCTGCGAAAGCAGCCTATTAGAACGCGTGACCGGCAAACAGCAGGTCATTTTGCCGCGAAAGGGCGTACTCGAACTACAACGGTTGCTTGGCACAGAGGGTGAGGTTTTGTTGGCGATCGGCACGAATCACGTTCGTTGCGACATCGGCGACGTTCGCTTCACTTCGAAGCTTATAGACGGCAGATTTCCAGAATACAGTCGGGTCATTCCCACGAACGCTACTCGTACGATCGACGCGGATCGCAGAATTTTGAGGCAAAGTTTGCAAAGAACGGCGATACTGTCGAACGAGAAGTACCGCGGCAT
>VGTW01000068.1 GCA_016874555.1 Gammaproteobacteria bacterium
GCGTGCATGGTTGCGGCATGCCAAGTTTGTTCCTGTGATCGATGGGCTAAACGAGTGGTCGCTACGTTCCGTTTTGCCTCCCCACAGGATGTTTGTTCGCAGCGATGCGATGGTCGAGTTTTCTCATCGACAATTATCGCCAGCTTTTCAGGGCGTCGATTATGATTTGTGTATTAGCGATATCTGTCCGAATTTGTTGCTTATTAATTCAGTTTCAGCGCAGATTAAGATTTGTCGCTTAAATGATTGGCCGTGGGGATTCGAGAGTGAAATTCACCGATGCATGATCATTGCTATCGAGACCCTGCTGCGTAGCCCGGTTTTTTCGGAGGTTTGGGCCGTTTCGCAAGAGTTGTTGAGTTACGCGCGTCAATTACGACCATCGGCGGTCACAGTGTATCTGCCGAACGGTGTCGACTCTGCGATATTTGGTGATGGGAAATCACAGCACGCAAGTCGGCGACGTCCAAATCGGGCTATTTATTTAGGCTCTCCGGCGCAGTGGTTCGATGCCGATCTCGTTCGCGATGTTGCTGCGAAAATGCGAGATTGGGAGTTTCATGTGTATGGGGTTGGCCGTGGCCATTGGCGAGGAAATCCGAGTAACTTGCTTTGGTTAAACGCGATCGCGCGCGTTGAGGTCGCTGCGGCCCTGCAAGCAAGTACGGTTGGGTTGATTCCGTTCAGGAACTCTCACGGAAGAATGAATTTTGTAGAGAGGCCGTTGAAGTTTTACGAGTATGTGGCTTCAGGCTTAGGCGTGGCTAGTACCGACGTTGGTGCCTTGCGGCTTGGTATGAATGGTCTCGCGCATTTCGGAAATGGTGTCGAAGGATTTAGTCATGCGATTGAGTTGGCTGCTGCAGATCGTCCGAGGCTAGATGGCGATCAACTTAAGGCCTTTATCGCGGAGAACTGCTGGGAGTTTCGCATCGATCAAATGGTCGAGCGCGTTTTAAATCTTCAGTCGACGCCTGTAACGGTCGGGTAGAGGTATCAGGGCGTGCGGCATCGTGATCGTTGAGCTCGACAATCATCGCGTTGCACTAAATGCCGGTGCATTGGGTTTTCCGCGGGATGGCATAACCCGCTACCTGCGATCGATCTTGTCTGTTTGGGAGGGGGACGACAGTGTTCGATTTTCCGCTCGATTTAAAAGGGGTTCAAGCGCGCCGCTCGGTGTTAATCGATCGATTGCGCAGGTCAGACGGTTGATTTCACAGACTATGGTCGATGGCGCACGCGCATTTATTGAGAAGCCCGATGTCTATTGGGGGCCTGCCCATCGCTTGCCACTGATACTTCCGAAGAACGTCGGCTCTGTGGTCACGGTTCACGACCTGTGTTGGCGACGCGCGCCCGAAACTATGCGCACTGCCGGCCGTCTTCTCGACAGCATGCTCATGGGTCGATCGGTTGATCGGGCCGATCGAGTTATTACAGTCTCGCAATCGACGGCTGACGACATTGTTTCAGTTTGGCCTAAAGCGAAGGACAAGATTCGAATAACTCCCTTGGCCGGTTCTTTGCCCGTGGCCCCGAGCGCGGTTGGGGGCGTGAGCGGGCGATCTTTACGCAGATATTTTTTGTTTGTAGGCACTTTCGAGCCCAGAAAGAACTTGTCGCGATTGCTGCAAGCCTATGCAATTGCCGGTGCGCGTGATCCTAACTGGCCCGCATTGGTATTGTGCGGAGCGCGTGGTTGGGGTGGTGTTGATCCGCGCTCTGAAAGCCAAAAACTCGGAATCGAAGAACAAGTCGAATTAATCGAGGGGGTTTCTGATGAGACTTTGGCGGCGCTATATCGCGATGCAATTTGTCTTGTAATGCCCTCGATTCACGAGGGCTTTGGCTTGCCGATCATAGAATCGATGACGCAGGGTAGGCCCGTCATAACCGGCAATTGCTCGTCGATGCCGGAGGTCGCTGGTGACGGTGGCTTATTAGTGGATCCGCATTCGGTGCCGGCGATCGCCGAGGGGTTGCGCGTGATGGCGAAAGACGAGCGACTTCGAGAGGCCCTCGCTGTTAATGCGGTCAGACATGCGAAGCAGTTTTCTTGGGTCACGACGGCGACGGCTACGAAGGATGTTTTACTGAATGCCGCTAGATAGGTCGGGTCTTAGCGATAAGGGCGTTATCATCGCCCCATGATTCGTTGTATCCTTCCGGTTGTTCTCTCTGGCGGCTCCGGCACGCGTCTCTGGCCGATGTCGCGTGAGTATTACCCGAAGCAGCTGTTGGCGCTTTCCGGTGGTGGCGAGACCATGCTCCAAGCCACGCTCCTGCGTGCCTCGGGGCTCGAGGGCTTGTCGGCACCTATCGTGGTTTGCAACGAGGGGCATCGTTTTCTCGTCGCTGAACAGCTGCGGCGGCTCGGCACTCACGCCCCTGAAATCATCCTAGAACCCGTGGGGCGCAATACAGCGCCCGCCATCGCGCTTGCCGCGCATGCGGCGCTGGCGCGCTCTGGGGCGGAAGATGTACTCCTGTTGGTGCTACCCGCCGACCATGTGATCGCTGATGAGGCGGCTTTTCGGCGCGCGGTTACCTCCGCGTTGCCGCTCGCGGCGGCTGGGCGTCTTGTGACCTTCGGCATCGTCCCCCAAGGCCCCGAGACAGGCTATGGCTACATCGTTCCGGGCGCGGGCAATGCCATCGCGCGTTTTGTCGAGAAGCCCGCTCGTGCGGTGGCCGAGGGGCTGATCGGTGAAGGGGCGCTTTGGAATAGCGGCATGTTCTTGTTCTCGGCTCGCCGCTATCTCGAGGCGCTTTCGATTCATGCCCGCGATATTTCCGATGTGTGCAAGCGAGCTTGGCAGGGGGCGAAGACGGACTCGGACTTCATCCGCCCCGATGCCGCCGCATTCACTGCCTGTCGCTCCGACTCGATCGACTATGCCGTGATGGAAAAGGTTGAGGGCGCGGCCGTGGTGCCGCTCGATGCCGGCTGGAGCGATGTCGGCTCTTGGTCCTCGCTCCATGAAGCTCTCGAGCGCGACTCATTGGGCAACGCGCTGCGGGGCGATGTGATCGCCGAAGACACCGCCGACACCCTCGTGATCTCCGAGAGCCGCTTGGTAGCCACGGTGGGGCTCAAGGGCCATGTGGTCGTCGAGACCAAGGATGCCGTGCTGGTGGCGCCCAAAGATCGCGTGCAAGACGTGAAGGCCGTGGTCGCGCGCCTGAAGGCCGAGGGGCGCTCCGAGCATGCCCTGCACCGCGAGGTCCACCGCCCCTGGGGCAGCTACGACAGCATCGAGCAGGGCCCGGGGTATCAGGTCAAACGCATTGTCGTGAAGCCGGGGGCGGCGATCTCGCTGCAGCTGCATCATCACCGCTCCGAGCACTGGATCGTGGTCGCGGGGCGCGCCCGCATCACGCGCGGCGATGAGGTGTTTGACCTCGAGGCCAACCAATCGACCTACATCCCGCTCGGGATCAAACACCGGATGGAAAACACTGGCGCTGAACCTCTGCAGATCATCGAGGTGCAGTCGGGGAGCTACTTAGGCGAGGACGATATCGTCCGTTTCGATGATCGCTACGGACGAGAGGGGACGAGGGGGTAGGGGGGGCGCTCAGCTCGCTGCCGGGTTCGAAGTCGTCCGTGAACAGTTCATTTCGTTCTTGCTTTCGGATGTTTTGATTGACTAACGCGTGTTTGAATTTCCAGAGGGCGACGTGGCTACGTTTCTCCAGCAGATTTTGAAGTACCGGCGCCGGAAGCCCCAGGGTGGTGCCCGGAAAATTGGCGGGGAGCCCTGGTTAGCGAAATGGAGAGATTAGATGGAACAAACTCCTGCGCACGAACAACACAACCCCGACCTGCTGAAACTCATTCCCAGTAAATCAGCGAAACTCATTGAAATTGGTTGTAGTTCAGGAGCGCTCGCTAGAGAGTTTAAAAAAATCGCGCCTGACTGCCATTATATTGGGATAGAGATAGACCCGGGTTATGCAGAATTAGCACGGCGTTATTGCGATGAAAGTTTTAATTTGGATATTGAAAATGTAGATAACACGTTCTGGGAAAAACATTCTGACAGGGACTGCTGGATTTTTGGGGATACACTCGAGCATTTGAAGGACCCATGGCTCGTTTTGAAAAAAATTCGAGGTGTGATTCCATCTGGCGGTAGCATCGTCGTCTGCATTCCAAATGCCCAGCATTGGTCCCTTATCGTCAAGCTAATTATCGGCGATTTTCGATACCAAGACAGCGGATTGCTCGACAGGACACATCTTCGCTGGTTTACCCGACAAACAATGATTGAAATGTTCGACCAAACCGGTTTCACGGTGGAAACTGGGGTATCGAGAATCTTCGATGAACCCAGTCGAGAAGTTTTCATCCCTCTGATTGGAGAGTTGGCAGGTCGCGCTGGAGTGGACCCAAAAATTTCCGTTTCGGATGCCCTTCCGCTTCAGTATGTGCTTAGAGTTCTGCCAAAGTGATTTTTCGGAGGCGCCAGAATTGCTGGTCTTGTTCTTTTAACGTCCCTCGGGTCGAAGAGGGTTGTCAGGTCGGCGGTAATAATGAAAATAAATGATTTGATTTTGGCCCACTCGAATAACAAGGTATTGGACTTTTTGATTGAAGAGTCGCAATGTTCCAGACGAGACTTTTTCTCAAACGATTATCGGAAATTCGGGGTATTTGAAGAGCGTGAAAATATATCCTTTGCTGATTGGTCAAAAAAATCTGGCTCCTGCTAGAATCGATGAGAATCACTTAGATATTTTTAAATCAACGATTTTTTCGAAGGGGTGTATGGTGGTTTCATTCCGCTCTTTGCAAGAAGGTTTGATGAAGAGAATATTGCACTGACGAAGATAATCAATGACTCTCTTAAAAAGGAATTGCCTGAGGCCGGTTGTAATGCAAGTAATGTTGGCTCATATGTTGACTTGTACTTCACGAGGGATGTGCGGGATGCTCCCGTTTCCGATGAGGCTGAGACGTAACAGATGTGCAGGCTTGGGGAGCCTTCGGTTTCGGTGTGATTCCGCCAAAAGGTATTCAATCATTTTCGCTCGCGGCGAATCAGTTCAGTGGCCTGCAAGGGACGAGAGATGAACCTGAATGCCTTCAAGGCCTACGACGTTCGTGGGCGTATTCCCGACGAAATCAACGAGGACCTCGCGCGGCTGATCGGCCGTGCCTATGCGGGCTTAGTCAAGCCGCAGCGCGTGGTGGTGGGCCGCGACATCCGCCTCACGAGCGGCACGCTCGCCGAGGCGCTCATCGAAGGTTTGCTTGAAAGCGGTGTGTCGGTGGCCGACATCGGGCTCTGCGGGACCGAGGGCGTGTACTACGCGACCGCGAAGTCGGCGACGGCCGCGGGCGGGTTCGACGGTGGCATCATGGTCACCGCAAGCCACAACCCCCCCGACTACAACGGCATGAAGTTCGTACGTGAAGGGTCGCGGCCCATCAGCAGCGACACGGGTCTGCGCGAGATGGCCGCCATGATCCGCGAGGGGCGCTTGCCTGCTCCGGCAGCCTCGACGAGCGGTTTGCGCGGTACTCGTTCGACGCTCGATACGCGCGCCGCCTACACCGAGCATCTCTTGAGCTATATCGATCTAGGGGCGCTGCGCAAACTCAAGGTCGTCGTCAACGCTGGCAATGGTGGGGCGGGTGCCTTCGTCGATTTGCTCGAGCCGCATTTGCCGTTCGAGTTCATCAAGGTGCATCACGAAGCGGACGGAAACTTTCCGAATGGGGTGCCGAACCCCATGCTCGAAGAAAATCGTGTGCCGACCATCGAGGCCATCCGTCGCTCAGGCGCGGACATCGGCCTTGCGTGGGACGGTGACTTCGATCGTTGCTTTTTCTTTGATCACAGCGGGCGCTTCATCGAGGGCTATTACCTCGTGGGCTTGCTCGCGCAGGGGTTTCTCGAGAAAGAGCCCGGTACGCGCATCGTCCACGACCCGCGTCTCACCTGGAATACGCTCGATATCGTGCGCCGTGCGGGCGGCGAGCCGGTGCTCTGCAAGTCCGGGCACGCCTTCATCAAGCAGAAAATGCGCGAGGTGGATGCTGCCTACGGTGGCGAGATGAGCGCCCACCATTACTTCAGGGATTTTGCCTATTGCGACAGCGGCATGATCCCGTGGCTAATCGTGCTCGAGCGCATCTGCCGTTCGGGCAAGAGCCTGGCCGAGCTTGTCGATGAGCGCATTCGCATGTTCCCGTGCAGCGGCGAGATCAATCGCAAGGTCCCGGATGGGCGTGCAGCGATCAATGCTGTGCAGGGCAAATACATTGACGCCGCCAAGGCGGTCGATTACACCGATGGCTTGTCGATGGAGTTCGCTGAGTGGCGACTCAACCTGCGCTCCTCCAACACCGAGCCGCTGATTCGTCTTAACGTGGAGAGTCGGGGCAGCGAGGCGCTGATGCAGATGAAGACCGCAGAAATCCTCGGATTCCTGCAGGACCTGGGAGCGCAGACCCCGGGGCACTGAAGTCTCCGGGGCAGCGCGGGGTTCCCAGCGATTATTTGATCAGGAAGGTTTCTCGTTTGGCGCCCGCCTTTTCGGCGTCTGCCATCCAGCGCGGGGTTTTGCCGCGACCTGTCCAGGTGTTGCCGTGGCCATCACGGTATTTGATGGCAACCTTGGTCCGGGCGCGCCGGGTTTTCGACGCGACATCGGCGGCGCCATTACCGGCGCTGCCTTTGGCCGGTCGGCCTCGGCGACCCGAGGTCGGGCTATCTCGCAGATCCTCGACCGTAACCCCCAATTTCTTCATGAGGGCGCGGACTTTCTTGATCGCAGGGGCTTTGTTGGCCTCGGCGGCGGCAAGCTGCTTTTGCAATTGATCGATGCGGGCCTTCAAGGCGGAGGCAGAAAGCTTGGGCATTGTGGTGTCCTGATTAACGGGCAGACGCCTTAATCATAACAATTACGCAACGACTTAAAATAAACTCTACGGGATAAAATACGTTAATTTATGTAGAAATCATTGGGTTGAAATCGTCTCGAGCCTGTACCCGTCTTTAGTTATCGACACATTACGTGCTCTCGACGGGCGGGCTACCGCCAGAATAATCCGCGAAGCTTCGGGGTGATTTCAACCGCCGATCAGGCCTAGCGATTTTGCTTGTGCTTCGGTGATCTGTTCGGCCGTGAGCAGCAGAGCAAGATTGGATCGCATGGTAGTTGCCTGCGCGTGTCCGAGGCTTGCCGCAACATTGAGCCAAGCGTAAGCGGTTATTCGATCGGTTGCCGATGCTCCTTTTCCAGGGCGCAACAGCATCAGCGCGAGGTTCACCGCCGCCCCTGATTCTCCAAGGCGCGCTGCGCGCTCGAACAAGGCGCGCGCCGATGCAGCGTCGATCGAGGTGCCCGAACCGTTGTCGAGCATGACAGCCAAGTTGTTCATGCCTTCTCGATCGCCGGCATCGGCGGATAACCGAAACCATTTGACGGCCTCCGCCTCGTCCTGCGGAACACCCTCGCCATTTTTGTACAGCAGTCCGAGATTGCTCATCGCGCGAGGATGACCGAGCTCAGCCGCTTTCTTGAGAAAATCGGCGGCCTTGAGATTATCTTCAGGCACGCCGTCGCCGCGGTCGTACAGTACCCCAAGATTATTCAGCGCCGCGGCATCTCCTTGACGGGCCGCGAGGTCGAACCATCGGGCCGCTTCGCGGCGATCGCGCAGCACACCCATGCCGTCGTTGTACATGATGCCGAGGTTGGTCTGAGCGACCGCGAGTCCCTGTTCGGCAGCCTTGCGGTACCACTTCGCGGCGAGCAGGGGGTCTGGTTGCGTGCCGAGTCCCTGCTGGTACAACCAACCGAGTTCGTTCTGTGCGCGGGCATCACCGAACTTGGCAAGAACCTGCCAGCGGGAAAACGCCGTGGTGTGGTCACCCGCCGAGAAAGCAGCCCGCCCATCCTCGTAGCGCACACAGCCCCCGAGCAGCGACACGACCGCAAGACAGATGAGGAAATCTCGAATTTTCACGGGACGGAGTCTAACCCAGCGTGGATGGTGCTTTGTATACTTCGTGCCCATGTTCAATCTCTATCTTTCGATCGCTGCGGCGTTTTTGGCGACTTTACTGCTCACTTTTTTGTTGCGTCCCGTAGCCCGCACTCTGGATTTTGTCGATCGCCCGGGTGGTCGCAAGAAGCACTCGGGCGATGTCCCGGTAATTGGCGGTCTCGCCATGTTCATCGGGCTGCTGCTGGGTCTCTCCTTGTTGCCTACCGAAGTTCGTCCACCCGTGAGTTTTACCGGCGTTGCCTTCGTGTTTGTCTGTCTCGGTTTGCTCGATGATCGCTTCAATCTGCCGTCGGCCCTGCGCCTCTTTGTTCAGGTGGGATCGGTGTTGGCTATGGCTATCTTTGGTGCGATGAGTGTCGAGTTTGTTGGTGCACCCTTCGGGCTCGGCATGACGGTGTTCGAACCTGCGATGGCGATGTTCGTGACGGTGATGCTTGTCGTGGGTGCAGTCAACGCTCTCAACATGGTCGACGGCACCGATGGCCTCGCCGGCGTCATGGGCCTGGTTGCTTTGGTGGGCGTATCGATTATCGCGCTGCAGGGGGGTAATGTGACCGTGCTGGCGGTGTCGACGGTGTTGGCTGCGGTGGTAGTTGCGTTTTTGGTGTTCAACCTCCCCATCGCGATCAACCGTTCGGTGCGGGTTTTCATGGGCGATGCCGGCAGCATGATGATCGGTTTTTCGATCGTGTGGATGATGGTGTCGCTGTCCCAGGACCCGGCGACGCCGGTTTCGCCGGTTGTATTGTTGTGGCTCGCTGCGCTGCCGATTTACGACATGGTTTCGACGGCGTGGGGACGCGCGCGGCGCGGACGGTCACCGTTATCGGCTGACGACACTCATCTGCATCACGAATTCAAAAAAGCAGGATTTACCGATCAAGGCACGCTTGCGGTGCTTGCGGGAATCGCCGTCATGCTTGCGCCGATCGGTGCAGTTCTCGAACTTGCGCTTCGGTTGCCGGAATGGATTTCTTTAATCGCCTTTGTGGTCTCCGGCTGGCTTATCGTGCGGTTTTTGCGAGTGGTTGCTCGCACGCGAGCCTCGAAGCCTATTTGACGAGCACGACCGGAACGGGCGAGAGGTGCACTGTTTTCTGTGCGACCGACCCGATCAAGGTGCCGGCGAGGGCGCCACGTCCGTGGGTGCCCATGATTATTTCGGTGGCCGCTTTTTCGACGGCGAAATCGCAGATGATTTTGCCCGCATCGCCCACGCTGATGTGCGGGGTCGCCTCGAGGCCGTGAGCCTTGAGTTGCTCGGCCGCCGGCGTGATCGCCTTGGTGCCTTCCTCGCGGTAATACTCCTGCAGGCTCTCCTGGCTCACGAAGAGTTTGACGTTCACGGTGACGATCGGCGCCTGCACGTTGAGCAGATGCAGCCGCACCGGCTCGCTGGTCGATTTGACGCGACGCGCGACATAATCGATGGCGCGAGCGGAGTATTCGGAGCCGTCGACGGGGATGAGGAGCGCTTGCATGGTCAGTCTCCCTGCTGGTTCGTATTGACGTTGTTGGCGAGATCGATGGGTTTATCGACGGAGGGCGGTGAGGGCGCGCGGCGGCCAAGGAGTTTGCCGAGTGCGACCACGAACACGGCACCGACCACAGCCCCGGTGTAATGCGCGGTACTGCCAAAATCACTGAGCCACGGCTTGAGAACCACGTCATCGGCCAGCATGCCGCCGCCGATCCAGCCGAGCAGCGCCGCGCCGAAGAGGATAACGCCCGGGAAACGATCCATCAGCGTGAGCACGAACTTGCTGCCCCAGATGATGATGGGAATGCTGAAAAGCAGGCCAAAGATCACAAGGCCAAGGCTGTCCTTGGCGGCACCGGCGATGCCGATCACGTTGTCGAGGCTCATGACGGCATCGGCGAGCACGATGGTCTTGATGGCGCCGATCAGGTTCGCGCTCGCGTCGATCTCGTGACCGCCGCCCTCATCCTGGGGCAGCAGCAGTTTGATGCCGATCCAGAGCAGCAACACGCCGCCCACGATCTTGAGGAAGGGGACCTTGAGAAGTTGCAGGGCAAAGAAAATGAGGATGACGCGCAGTGCCACCGCACCGAACATGCCCCAGAATATCGCCTGCTTGCGCTGCGCCTCGGGGAGCCGCCGCGAGGCGAGCGCGATGACGACCGCATTATCGCCACCCAGCAGGATGTCGATCATGATGATTTGCCCGAGGGCGATCCAGAACTCTGGTGAGCCAAATTCCATGCGTGTAGTTTACTCTTTACTGTTTTTTCCTGCGGGATTTCCGCTGAACGATCTGATCGCCCTGATTCGCTCTGCGATGAACGCACGACGACTCGAGGAGTTGACGAGCGCCGTGTATTGCTTGAGTAGCGACCACTGAAAGCGGCGCGGGATGGTGAGTTCGGGGAGCGATGAGAAAACTCGCGATCGTCCCGGCGCGAGATAGACGAGGTCAAAAAGCGCTTTTTCGGGCGTGGCGATTTTGGCATCGGAGGAGTCCGATAGCTCGAATCCCGTGAAGAGTTCAGGCGGAATATGGTGAAAAGAAATCGTGACGATGGGCGTTGTGACACGTCGTGGCCGACCGAGAGTGACCGCGTACAGGATCGAGGGAATCTGCTCGATCAAGCCGTGATGAAAAAGCGCTGATTGCATCGAAACATAAGCGGGCGAGGGCGCGGAAATCAGCTCCGGCAATGCCAGGCGATCGATCGATGGGTTGATCAGCCAGCGGCCGCGACTCAGGTGGATGAGCATTTCTGCAGCGGCGAGACGCCTGAGTATCGTCGTCGCGTTGCTCGCGGAGACTCGCAATAACGCAGCGACATCGCGCGACTCGATCACCGGCGTTCCGAGATTGCGCAGGCGCTGCAGCGCTTCGATCTGGTTCATGAGCGCAAATCGACATTACTCGAAGTCGACACTAATGTCGACTTGACGTGATATGAATGATTTTGGTGGAGCCTACAGCGGGCACAGGTGGCCCGCGGCCCGCAGCACGCCGGGCCTTCGCAATCGGTAAAATGCCGCCCGTGGATCACGCCGCAAAAACCAGCGTAATGACGGATGGGTATCGCGAGGCCATCAATCGCAACGTGTCCGTCGCGCCCA
>VGTW01000069.1 GCA_016874555.1 Gammaproteobacteria bacterium
TGCCAACGAACCGGTGACGGTCGTGCTCTCTGCAGGAGGCTGGGTCCGTGCCGCCAAGGGGCACGAGATCGATCCGCGCAGTCTGCAATACAAGACCGGCGATAGTTTCCAGTCGGCCGTTCGCGGCATGTCGTGGCAGCAGGCCGTGTTCCTCGACTCAACGGGGCGTACGTACTGCCTGCCTGCGCATTCTTTGCCGTCTGCGCGCGGACTAGGCGAACCGCTTGCCGGGAGACTCAATCCGCCCGATGGCGCCAAGTTCACGGGTGCTATGATGGGCGATCTCGAAGGCCTGTGGCTTTTGTCCTCGGATGCCGGCTACGGGTTCACAGCGCGTCTCAAAGAGCTGCTCACCGATCGTAAGGCGGGCAAGACCGTGCTCAATCCGCCGGAGAACTCACTGACGTTACCGCCGGCTTTCGTGCCGACTGAGAAATCTTTGGTTTGCATGTCGGTCGTCGATGCCGATGGCGAAAATGGCCGCTTGCTGGTATTCCCTGTGACTGAAGTACCCGAAATGCCGCGCGGCAAGGGTAACAAGCTATTCAATATTCCGACGGCCTTGGCAGTTGAACGCGCCGAAGTCGTGGTCGGCGTGGCCGTGGTCGAGCCCGGTGGCTCGCTGATCGTGCATACGGGCGATCGCTCGATGACCCTCGCGTGGAGCGGTCTCAAAGATTACCAGGGTGCGCGCGCCCAACGCGGCGCGGTGCTGCCGCGTGGCTGGCGCAAAGTCACCCGCCTCGAGGCGATCGCGGCGTCGTGACTCTGTGACTAAGCTGAGCGACAAGCCTCAGGCGCATCCGCCATTGGTTTCGGTGCTGCTGCCTGTTTTTAACGCCGAGAGATTTGTAAAAGAGGCCTTGGGGAGCATCACTGCTCAGACCTATGACAACCTCGAGATTCTCGTGATTGACGATGGGTCAACCGATAAAAGTATGGAGGTCGTAAAGCAGTTTCGAGATACACGGATACGAATTTTTAAAGATGGGACGCAAAGAGGTGTCACACACCGATTGAATCAAGGACTAATGTCTTCGAAGGGGAAGTACATTGCGAGAATGGATGCGGACGACGTCTGTTCGCCGTTCAGGATCGAGCGACAGGTTTCCAAGATGGAGTCCGACGATGAGCTTGTGGTGCTTGGAACGCAGGCTGCGTACATCGATGATATAGGGCAAATTACAGGAGCGCCCCGTGAATCCCCTGCCGAGCACCGTCATATCAAGCTACGGTTGATAACAAGTAATTGCATTCTGCATCCGTCGGTCATGTTGAGAGCTGAGGTCGTTAAGCGTCACCCGTATGCCGCTGAGTTTCCGCTAGCACAAGATTTCGAGTTGTGGCTACGATTGATAACTCAAGGGTATTCTTTCGCGAACTTGCCCGATGTGTTGATGCTTATTCGGCGACACAACAGCACCTCAACTTCTGCCCGTAGGTCTGAGCAGCTAACATTCGCGGCAAACGCGCTCGTTTCGTATCTTCGATCCCAGTACGATCTACATGTTCCGTATGAGATCGCCAGGGCTCTAATTGAGCCGCCCCTGCTGAAAAATACCCTCAAAATCCCGGATTGCCGCTCACCGTCTTCGATTATCCGAGCAGCTGCTGAGCGGACGCTGGAACTATACGAGTCCGCTAGCCGAGACGATCGGCTAGCAGACCAAGCAATTGGGGACCTTATTTTTTTTGCAATGCGCTACGTTTCGCAGTCACTATTTCGACGGCCGACGGGATATGCGTTGCGCGACGTTGTTGGCCTTCGAACGGCTAGCGGTGAGATAGTCTCGAGGATACCAGTTGCATTACGTCTAATCGCTCGCGAGTTACATTCAAGGCGACGTCTGGTCAAAGAGGGCGACCGATTGAAGACCGCAAGCGTCTAGCAACGCGCGCAATTGTTTTAAGCCACGGAAGTCTGGAGGTGATTAGATATCGAGTTGTTTTCACCCAGGTTCTTCGATTCGTCACTTTTGCCCATTTAGCGAATGACAACCGATCGCCGCGCGCCGCAATTGTGTAAAACTTCTGACTGGCGATTTGATGCGGATTCATTATATGGCGGTGTTTGGAGAGAAATTCACTGGCGTACGTTTTGCTGCTCACGGTGATGCGGTCTGAGCGGTTATCTGC
The DNA here is from genome assembly GCA_016874555.1 of Gammaproteobacteria bacterium. Classification (GTDB taxonomy): domain Bacteria; phylum Pseudomonadota; class Gammaproteobacteria; order Steroidobacterales; family Steroidobacteraceae; genus UBA964. The sequence goes on from VGTW01000069.1 coordinate 2,137, forward strand.
ATGAATAATGTACGTAGGCAATGCGATCCGTATGCCGGGTCCGTATTTCTCGACGAGCCGAACCCAGAGGTCATAGTCTTGAGAGGCAGTTAAGGTCTCGTCGAATCCCCCGATGGCCTCGAGACGCGATTTCAGTGTGATGACCTGAGTCCCGACGATATTGTCGAATAGCAATTCGCTAAGCTCGATAATCGCTTCACCGGGATTTACCAAGCGATGCCAAGATTCGGTTTTTTCGTATGCGGACGAGCACAGTAGCGATTGCGTCGGTTTGAAGTGTCGTATGAGCGACGACAACCTCTCGGGCAGCATTTCATCGTCGTCATCGAGGCCAGTGATAAGGGGGCTCGCGGCCTGACGGATAGCAAGATTTCGCGCATACGGCGCACCTGATCGCTGATGTGTTCGATAGTATCGAACCCGCAGGTCCATGTTGCAGATTGTGGAGCATAATTCCGCGGTTTGATCTGTTGAACAATCATCAACAATTATCAACTCAAAATCCTGAATAGTTTGTTTGAAAACCGATGAAACTGCTCGTGTAAGCAAGGCGCTTCGATTTCGAGTCGGCAAGTAAATCGAAATGAGCGGGTTCGACCTGGGCATGGCGCTTATAAATTCAAGTCTAAATAAGCACAGTGAGGTCGGCGCTTACTGAGCTCAGGACTGGGTCCCAGCGGCGATTTGCGGACTGCCTATACAACGTCATGGTGGGGTACCAAACCGTTGTGATTCATGGAAGCCCTCGTCGCTCTCCACGCCATGCCGTGACACGGGGCTTTATCGAGTACATCTGTCGCCAATGCAACGACGACCCGATAATTGCCGGCTGCGAATCCCTTAAACATCCTCTCGAAGATGCTCATGACGATCTATTTTCGCCCATGAGAACATCGAGTTCTGTCTGCGGTGCGCGTCAAACCGGGTTTTTTCTGAAGTGAGATGCCATACAAGATAATTCAACATGTAATCGCCAATAATACCGCTAAATGTAACCGCGGCGCACGGGGTGCGGTGCTGCCGCGTGGCTGGCACAAGGTCGCCCGCCTCCAGGCAGTCGCGGCGCTTACGTAAATACCACCGTCCGTCGATCATTGACGAGCACGCGGTGCTGCAGGTGCCAAGTGACGGCGCGGGCCAGCACGGCACACTCGATGTCGCGACCAATCTGCTCCAGCGCTTCGGGCGAATGCGCATGCGTTACGCGCTCGACTGCCTGTTCGATGATCGGGCCTTCATCCAGATCTTCGGTGACGTAGTGCGCTGTGGCACCGATTATTTTCACGCCACGCTCGTGCGCTTGCAGATAGGGTTTGGCGCCTTTAAAGCCTGGCAGGAACGAATGATGAATGTTGATGCAGTGGCCGGCGAGCGCCGCACAAGTGCTCGTCGTTAGGATTTGCATGTAACGCGCCAGTACCAATAGATCGGCGCGAAGTTCTTTGATGAGGCCGATAAGTTTGGCTTCCTGCGTGGCTTTATTGCCTGGGTTCACGGGCAGATGGTGAAAGGGCAGGCCATTCCACTCGACGAAACTACGGAAGTCCTCGTGGTTGGAGACGACGGTAACGACTTCGCCGGGTAACTGTCCCGCTTTCCAGCGGTGCATCAGATCATACAGGCAGTGTCCGTGTTTGGAGACTGCAATAACCAACCGCGGTCGCGCGCCGAGATCATGCAGTTGCCAATCCATATCGAATTGTTTGGCGATCGCGGCAAACCCCTGGCGCATGGACTCCAACCCCGGAAAGCGCGCGCCATCCGGCTTGAAGACGACACGCATGTAAAACGCCGAAGTCGGCATCTCGTTGAACTGATGCGACTCGGTGATCGAAGCGTCGTGCTGCGCCAAAAATCCGGCAACAGCGGCAACGATCCCCTTGGCGTCGGGGCAGCGAAGAATTAAAGCAAAAGACGGGGTCATCGAAGTTCTCTGTGAGGGGTTGTAAACGAGGGGTTATGGCTGAGGAAGGAGAGCGGATGGATAAATTGATTTAGCCGGAGAGTCCGGCCGCAATCACTGTCTTGGCCTCGGCCCCTGCGACTTCGCGTACGAGCTTGGGCACCAGATATCCTGGCAGCTGCTGCGCCAGCGTTTTGATGAGCGCTATTGCCGTTGCATCGGCCACCTCGAAGTGCGCGCTACCGCGTACGCGATCGAGCAAATGCAGATAGTACGGTAGCACGCCATGTCGATGCAGCCGCCGCGACAGCTCAGTGAGTATTTGCGCGTCGTCGTTCACGCCGCGCAGCAAGGTGCTTTGGTTCAGTAGCAGTGCCCCGGTTTCGCGCAGTCGTTCCAGTGCATCGAGCGCATCAGCCGCGATTTCATTGGGATGATTGACGTGCAGCACGATAGTCACGCGCAATCGCAGAGCGCGTAACCACTCGATAAACCCCTGATCGATTCGCGAGGGCAGCGCGATCGCGTTTCGCGTGTGCAACCGCAGCGATTCCAGATGTATGACGTTTTCGAGCGCGCTCGAGAGCGCGCGCAGCCTTGCGTTGCTCACTGACAGCGGATCGCCGCCACTCAAAATGAGTTCGGTGATCGATCGATCTGCAGCAATGGCCGCAACTGCCTCGCTCCAGCGACCGGTTTCGCTTTGCTGCTCGTTGTACGGAAATTCCCGTCTGAAGCAGTAACGACAATGCAGGGCACAGGCTTCGGTCGCGATCAGCAGGGCACGACTCGAATATTTGCGCAGCAGCCCGGGCGCCAAACGATAGTCCGACTCCTGATTTGGGTCGGTCACAAAGCCTGTGACCTCGTCGAGTTCTTCGGCGAGCGGCAGCACCTGTCGCAGCAGTGGGTCGTTGGGATCGCCGTGACGCATGCGCGCGACGAGACTGCGCGGCACCCGCAGCGGGAAGAGCTTGGCCGCAGCGCGCGCTGGTGCGAGCCATTCATCGCCTAGGCCCAGCAAAGCGAGCAGCTCTGCCGGGTCCGTGACGGCATCAGCGAAGTCTCTCTGCCAGGAACTGAGCGGGATCGGGTGGCGGGTGGAGGAGGTTGCCGTTATCATACGCGCCCTTTTCAGCCCAGCTATTTTGGGCCTCGCAGTCGGCGAACGCAAAGCGGAACGAGCACATGGCTAGCTACAACACCAGCGAATTCAAATCCGGCCTCAAGATCCTCATCGACGGTGACCCCTATGTCATCGTCGAAAATGAGATGGTGAAGCCCGGCAAGGGTCAGGCCTTCAACCGCGTCCGTGTGCGCAATCTGCGAACCGGTCGTACCGTCGAAAAAACCTGGAAGTCCGGCGATTCGGTTGAGGCCGCCGACGTCATGGACGTCGACATGCAGTACCTCTACCAAGACGGTGATTTCTTCCACTTCATGGTGCCCGACAACTTCGAACAGCATACGGCCAGCAAAGAGTCCGTGGGTGACGGCGCGCAGTGGTTGAAGGACGGCATCACCTGCATCGTCACGCTCTGGAACGGCGTACCGCTCGTGGTGACGCCGCCGCCGCACATCGAAGCGAAAATCGTCGAGACCGACCCCGGCGTCCGCGGTGACACCGCAACCGGCGGTCAAAAGCCTGCCAAACTCGAAACCGGTGCAGTAGTGCGCGTACCGCTCTTCATCAACGAAGGCGAGATCATCAAGGTCGATACCCGCACGGGCGAGTACATCTCCCGCGCCAAACAGTAAAGCCGCTTCAGTGCGTTCGCCGCTGCTCAAAGTTCCAGGCGTGCTCGACAATGGTTTCGAGCGCCGGGAACTGCCGTTTCCAGCCCAACTTTTCGAGTGCTGCGCGTGAATCTGCCACTAGTCGTGGCGGATCACCGAGGCGGCGTGCTTCATGGCTCACGACGAAATCTTTGCGCGTGACTCGGCGTACGGTGTCGATTACCTGCAGCACCGAGAATCCATCACCGTTGCCCAAGTTGTATTGCGCGCTGGCGCCGCCCGCCATCAAAGATTGCAGCGCAAGCCAGTGGGCCTCGCAGAGATCGACGATATGCACGTAATCGCGGATGCAGGTGCCATCCGGGGTGTCGTAATCGTTACCAAAGACGGCGACCGAGGCTCCACGCCCCGAAGCAGCCTGCAGCGTAAGCGGGATCAGGTGACTCTCGGGATCGTGTCGTTCACCGAGCGCACCGGTCGGGTCTGCTCCAGCGGCATTGAAATAACGCAAGCAAACGGCACGCAAACCATACGCACGATCAAAGTCGGCGAGCGCTTCCTCGATCATGTGTTTGCTGCGCCCATAAGGATTGATCGGTGCGCGCGGATGGCACTCGTCGATCGGCGTGTACTGTGGCGTCCCGAAGATGGCCGCCGTCGATGAAAAGATGAAGCGCTTGACCTTAGCGGCGATCATGGCCTCGAGCATGGTCAAAGTATTGGCAACATTATTGCGATAATACTTTGCCGGTAATCGCACCGACTCGCCGACCTCGATATGCGAGGCAAAATGCATGACCGCATCGAAGCGCCGGCTCGCAAAAAGCTGATCGAGCAAGGCGCGATCGGCGATGTCACCCTGCACGAATTCGCCGCAGAGCACGGCATCGCGGTGTCCGCTCACGAGATTATCGAGCGTGACGACCTCGGCGCCCGCAGCACCGAGACGCTTGACCATGTACGAGCCGATGTAGCCCGCACCGCCGGCGACCAGAATATTCAGGGCCATGACGTCGAAGATACCAGTACGTCTACCACCTGCTCGAGGCCCTCGCGGTCGATGTTATCGAATCGCGCGAGCACGGGGCTGTCGAGATCAAGTACGCCGAGCAGTGATCCCTTGCGCGGGCCCTCGTTCACGACCATCGGTACCACAATTTCCGAGATTGAGGCGGAATCGCAGGCGATATGCCCTGGGAACTCGTGCACGTTGGTGACCACGGTCGTGACTCGACGGGCCGCCGTCGTGCCGCACACCCCGCGACCGAGTGCGATACGCACACAGGCGGGTTTGCCCTGAAAGGGTCCGAGCACCAGCTCCCCTGGCGCGGCGCGTTCGTTGTTCGTTGCGTTGTCGTTGCGGGTGAGCAGGTAAAAGCCTGCCCAGTTGAGCTGTGGCAAATTGCCGTATAGCAGCGCGGCGGTATTAGCGAGATTGGCGATGGCATCGCGCTCACCCGCGAGAAGCGCGCGTAGCGCATCCTGCAGTCCACGATAGCCACGCGCCTTGGCTGCGGCGTCGTGACCGAAGTCGATCGTTTCAAGATTGGCAGTCATGGGAGCTTTTAGGCGATCTCGATCGGGAACGCAATAATGTCATCGATTCGCTCGGCGCCGCTCGCGACCATCACTGCCCGATCGAAGCCCACGGCGACGCCCGAGCAGTGGGGGAGACCGGCTTCAAGCGCGGCGAGCAGATGCTCATCGATGGCGATCACGGGTAAGCCGCGTGCGGCGCGCTCAAGATTGTCGGCGCTGAACCGAGCCCGCTGTTCCGCGGCATCGGTAAGCTCTTCAAACCCGTTCGCGAGTTCGATGCCGTCTGCATAAATTTCGAAGCGCAGTGCGACGCGCGCATCGACCGGGTCCAGTCTTGCGAGCGCTGCCTGCGAGGCCGGGTAGTGGGTTACCGCCAGCCACTCGTTCTTGCCGAGCGAGGGGCCGATCACCACCGCCATCAAAAAATCGAGTAACTCATCTCGGCTGAGATGCGCTGCAGCCTCGCGATCGAGGCTGCGCTCAATCGCCAATGTCACCAGCGCAGGCAAAGAAATAGTCAGCGGATCGATGGTAAGCGCTTGCTCGAAAGCCTCGCGGTAGCAGGTTTTGCGTAAGGGTCGATTATTGCGACCTGCGGCGTCGGCCAGCGTGTTGAGTAGTTCGGCGACTTCATCGATCAATTCGTTGTACCCGAGTCTGCGGCGGTACCACTCCAGCAAGGTGAATTCCGGATTATGTAGTCGGCTGCGTTCATCGCCGCGGACCACGCGGCAGAGCTGATAGATATCGCCGCTGCCTGCGGCCAGCAGGCGCTTCATGGCGTACTCAGGAGAGGTCTGCAAGAACATCGATCGCCCGTCGATTGCAAGCGGCACCGGCCGAAGATTGACATCGGTGACCCCGGCGTTCACGAGTAGCGGCGTCTCGACTTCGAGTACCCCCCGTAAAGCAAAGAAATCGCGCGTTGCAGCGAGCAGCGCGGCGCGTAGCGCGAGCTGTTCGCGATGGGCGGTCGGGCGCCAGGGGCTCTGCGTCATGCCAAGCGTCGGCCGATCGTTTGACCCATGCACACGGTTTGGCCGGAGGCGAGGTCCTCAGCCCACTCGATACTATTTTTCGGGAACAACAAAATGACCGTCGATCCCATATTGAAGCGGCCCATCTCCTCGCCACGCAGCGCGGCGTAGGGCTTACCGCCTTGTTCGATCTCGAGTCGCGCGAGCGTTCGGGGTTTGCGCGGCGCGACTTCGCCGTGCCACACGGTTTCCATGCTACCGACGTTAAACGCGCCGATAAGTGCGAGTCCGTGTTGCAGCGCGCCATCTTCAAAGAAACAGACCACCCGCTCGTTGCGGGCGAATAGATGAGCTACTCCGTCCGCGGTCACTCGATTAACGCTGAACAAGCGCCCGGGGACATACCACGCCTCGCGCAGCACGCCTGCGGTCGACATGTGAATACGGTGATAGTTGTGGGGCGCAAGGTAAATCGTGGCGAAGAGCCCGCCCGTAAACCGCTCGACCCATACGCGTCGGCCAGCGAGCAGCGCATCGAGCGTGTAGTACCTCCCCTTGGCTTGCAGCAGCCGCTCGCCCTCGATTACGCCGATCTCGCTCACCGTGCCATCTACCGGGCAGGCGAGCGCGAGGGGATCCTCGGGCATGCGCCGCGCATCGGCGCGCAGTGCGCGCGTGAAAAACGCGTTGAAGGATTTGAACTCTAGTGGGTTGGCGACGAGCGCCTCGCCAAGGTCGGGCCGGAAACCCTGGATGAACTGGCTGATGAGCAGATTTTTGAACCACGGTGTCTGACTGCGCGCCGCGGCGTGAACCAGTCGCGAGATGCCGTGTTGCGGCAACACGTGTTGCAGGGCGATGAAAGCGCGCGCCGCCGCGCTGAGCTCTTTGACGGCACTGACCGGCGTGGCTGCGGTATCCGACGGGCGAGATGGCACAATGTTACTCATGCGCAAATTATCCCACAGGCCCGCGGTGCGTAGACCCGCGACCACCCGACGGCCCATCGTGATCGAGGCTCTGCGTCGTGCAACACGTCGGCTGAAGCGCGCCGGGGTCTTTTTTGGGCATGGTACGGCCAACGCCGCCGATGACGCTTCGGCACTGCTGTTTCATGTGCTGGGTGATGCGGCGTCAGCGGCAGCGCTTGCCGCAGGTCCAAAACTCGCCGAGGCTTTTTGGCATCGTCGGCTCACCCTCAAAGAGCGATTGGCCTTCGAGACTTTGCTCGAACTGCGGATCTCGATGCGCTGCCCTGCGGTCTACCTCACGGGCAAAACTTGGTTTGCCGGACTGCCCATGCATATCGATCCACGCGCGCTCATTCCGCGCTCGCCACTCGCTGAACTAATCGAGCGCCAGTTTCGACCGTGGATCGATCCGGCGCGCGTGCGGCGCGTTCTCGATCTTTGTACCGGCGGCGGTTGCATCGCGCTCGCTTGTGCACATTACCTGCCGACTGCGAAGGTCGAGGCGACCGACATCTCCGACCCGGCGCTGGCGTTGGCGCGCGAAAACGCGCGCTCACTCGGACTTTCGCGGCGCGTCCGCTTCACGAAATCGGATCATTTCGCAGCCCTTGGCAAGCGACGGTACGATATCATTGTCACCAATCCGCCCTATGTCGGGGAGCGCGAGTTGCGCTCGTTGCCCCCCGAATACGGACACGAGCCGCGCATGGCATTGGCGGCAGGCAAACAGGGACTCGACTCGGTGCTCGTCATCCTTCGCGAGGCGGCACAACATCTCGCCTCCGGGGGTCTCCTGGTCGTCGAGGTGGGTAATACCGAGACTCTGGTGCGCCGCTGCTGGCCGCGTGTGCCGTTCACTTGGCTCGAGTTTGAGCGCGGTGGTGGTGGCGTTTTTTTGTTGACTCGCGAGCAGCTGGAGCGTCATGTCAGGTAACACGATCGGCCGCCTTTTTCAGGTGACAACCTTCGGCGAGAGCCACGGGCCAGCCCTCGGCTGCATCATCGATGGCTGTCCGCCGGGTCTCGAGATTTCCGAGGCGGATTTCACCCGCGACATCGATCTGCGTCGCACCGGCACTTCGCACTTCGTCAGTCAGCGCAAAGAGGCGGATACGGTGCGCATTCTCTCCGGTGTCTTCGAAGGTCGAACGACTGGCACCTCCATTGGCCTGCTGGTCGAAAACACCGACGCCCGCTCGCGTGACTACGACAAGATTAAAGATCGCTTTCGCCCTGGTCACGCCGACTACACCTACCAGCAAAAATATGGGTTTCGTGATTACCGCGGCGGCGGGCGTTCCTCGGCGCGCGAAACCGTGGTACGCGTCGCAGCGGGAGCGATCGCTCGCAAATATCTCGCCACGCGCCTCGGCATCAGCACCTACGGTTACCTGAGCAAGATCGGTACTCTGGAGATCGATGCCGTCGCCCCAGAGACCGCCTACGACAACCCGTTTTTTTGCCCTGATCCGGCACGTATCAAAGAATTGGAAGATCTCATCTGGAAGATTCGCGAAGCCGGTGACTCGATCGGCGCACGCATTACCGTGATCGCCAAGGGTGTGCCACCCGGGCTTGGCGAACCGGTCTTCGATCGACTCGATGCGGACCTCGCTTACGCCATGATGGGCATCAATGCGGTCAAGGCCGTCGAGATCGGTGCCGGCGTGCGAGTGGTCAAGCAACGTGGCAGCGAGCATCGCGATGAACTGACGCCCACGGGCTTTCTCGGTAATAACGCGGGTGGGGTGCTTGGCGGCATTTCGAGCGGGCAGGACATCGTTGTGCATGCCTCGCTCA
>VGTW01000070.1 GCA_016874555.1 Gammaproteobacteria bacterium
TATCTTGCGCGTTGCCTTAAGTGCAACCTCGTGGAAAAAGAAGCTTGAGACGACCAGATCAAAGTATCCGTCTGGGAAGTCGGTGTGCTCAGCATGTTGTTGACTGAAATGGACTGCAAGTCCCTCATACTCGGCAAGCGCGTGTCCATAACGAAGCACCGGCGCAGCAACATCGATGCCATAGATCTCGGCCTGCGGAAACGCCGTGCAGTAGGGCAGTAGGTTCTTACCACTGGTCGTCCCTAAATCGAGAATACGGCGTGGCCGAAAACTCGGATATTTTTTGCGAATCCAGTAAGCGATCGATTCGCCGACTACCCCGGCCCGCTTGCGATAAGGATGCTGGCCTGAAAAAACCTTATTACCGAAAGACACAACAGCACCCTGCGCGACGTCATCGGCCGTGTGCTCGGAGTGCACCGATCCCGGTGTCAGATGTACATCAAGCGCGGTGATATACTTCGGTAATTCAAGCTTGGGATTGAGGCGCAGCGACCCGCCCGCCGGATTACGATCAGCGAGATCACTTGCGAGTTCAACCATCGCGGGCAGAGCCCGTTCGACAGCGGGTTGCACCGAGCTATAGCACATCTCTTGCGCGTTATAACGTACCGTGCTGTAGAAGCGGTAGATGTGCTCATGAGCCATCGCCTTTTCGATAGCCTGCCAATCTGCGGGTTTGCGGCCCTCGCGATCGAGCTTCGGCTCGATACGATTTTCGAAGTCGTCTTTAAGACTGCGCCGCATATCGACAATCGCCAGTTTGCGGATAAAGCTAACCATCGCCTGACGGGCGCGCTCGTCGTGCGTCGGCCGAAAGAGTTCTTCGATATTGGGAACCGGAATTTCAGACGGCTGTGTGACCATACGAGTAAGCCTCGAAGGCATCAAATCGGTGGGTGCATTCGGTAGACACGCTTGAGGTAGGCCTCGCGCCAGGAATTTCGCTCTGCCTCCACAAGCGCCGAGGGATAATAAGCTTCAATCGCCGCGCGGGTGACGCTGCCCCGCTCATCAAGTAAACGCTCCACCGTATCCATACGCTCACGTAGCACAGCGACCTCGGTCGTGAGCTCGAGCATAAAGGTCATCATCTGATCGATGGCCGGATCATCAAAAAATCGCGGGCGTTTGCCCTTACTCTCGCGGGGCAATCGAACCTGATCTGCAGGCGTGTCTTTCATAGCTCCTCAGAATACACTACTTGTTCAAAACCACACCCTAAACCCAGTAACCCCCCGTCCGGGGCGAGACTTTTTTTAAATTATCGATCCAAAACCCCCGGAAGATTTTTCGTGTTTCCTAAGAAAGAAACAAGGGGAACCGGACTGGCCGTAAATCTGCGACTTTTCGATTCCCGAGTGGCTTCAGGCTTCCGGGTGCTCCCTGATCCCCTGGGAGGGGGTTGTCGCCGGTGTTTGTCGTACTTTCGGTAATGCTTGGCGCTACGGTCCTGTCGGGGGAACGACCATTCGTATCGGCTCATCGTCGAAGATGATCGCCCGTCGCGCAAGCAGAGCCTGCCATTGCCGATAATGGCGCTCGCGGGGACCGTAATGCCTGCCTTAGCACTAGCCGCGCCCAAAATGAACGTCCTGTTCTTCTGCGCTGCGATTCCTTTCAACGCGATAGCGCCAGTTTTTATCGGCAGCATTACGAACGTATCGTGATTCGAGTGGTTTAAGTAAAATCTGATGGAAAACTTAAGGTAGCACGATCACGGCCCAATGCGCTCCAACTTCAAAACTCCTACGAGTTATCCCCTCTTAGCGGTTCTGGTCGGATTTTTGATCCTCAGCGGACCCCAGCTTCGCGCGGAGTTGATCGATAACAGAGCCGGTAAGTCGTGGGATGTCGCTGTCACCTACACCAGCGATCTGTGGCGTAATACCAAAGGCGGGATCGAGCGAGACAGCGCGTATCTCGATAGTCTCAGTCTCACTCTCGACTGGCAAAGCCCGAGCAACGGACTGCACTCACACCTGCACGTCATCCACAACAACGGTAAGAGCTTGAGCGAAAAAGTCGGTGACACTCATATCGTCAGCAATATCGAGGCTGATCGCGGGACACGCTTTCTCGAGGGGTGGATTGAGTACGGCTCGGTAACCAATCGGGACCGTAGCATCAAAGCAGGAATCTATGATCTCAACTCCGAATTCGATGCTAGCGAGGTCAGTTCTGCGCTTATTAATTCTACCTTCGGGAGCGGTATAGACATCGCGCAATCCGGCGTGGTGGGTCCCTCGATATTTCCTTACACCGGACTGGCGCTGCGTGGGTGCTGGCGCATCAACGACAGTTGGCTACTAAAGGGTGCCGTCATCGATGGCATTCCGATCGATGAAGATCACCCGCGACGTGTAACCTCTCTCAAACTGAGTTCGAAAGAAGGTGCACTTGCCATTGCAGAGCTTGAGCACAGAGTGGACAAAATCCGCACAGTGATCGGTCATTGGCGCTACTCAGCGAGGTTCGACAAGCTTGACGTCTTAGCCGGCGGGGAGGGGAACTCGCGACGAAATGTCGGTACCTACATGTTCATCGAAGGACCGGTGAAGCAGTCGGGCGATCGGCGGCTACTTGTCATGGTTCGGCTCGGTGCAGCCAACCCACAGCTGAATGCGATTGGTTCAACAGCACAAGCTGCCCTCGTCTTCGAGCGGCCCTTTCTTAACCGCGATGGCGAGTATCTCGCTTTGGGTTTCGCTCAGGCCCGCTTTGGTGGGCCGGTACGGCGTCTTTCGTTCCTCGCTGGCGAAAAGCGGCCTACCCGTGAAAGTGTTATCGAGCTCACGTGGCGTTTACCATTATCGAGACGAATTTTTCTGCAGCCCGACCTACAATATGTCATCAATCCCGGCAGCGATCAGGATACCCAAGACGCCCTCGCTGTTGGACTTCGTGTCGAGGTAGGTCTACTACCCGACTTGCAATGAATTGGACTTGGGAGGGCTACAATGATTCTTCTCACTGGTATCACAGGTAACATCGGCGGCGCCACAGCACGCGCCCTAGTCGCCCGAGGAGTAAAATTCCGGGCACTCGTCCGCGACACCGTTAAAGCTGCGGCTTGGGTTGAGCACGGTGTCGAGCTCGTTCAAGCTGACCTCGAAGATGCGACCTCCGTAAAGCGGGCTCTCGTGAGTGTCAACTGCGCGTTGCTCGTATTACCAAACAGTGAGTCTCAGGAAAGACTCGAAACCAGCTTTGTGCGCACAGCCAAAGAAAGCGGCTTGTCGTGGATCATTAAGCTCTCCTCACCAGAGGCGATCCGTGGCACCGAGAGCCCCATTCCGCTTGCTCATATCGCTGCTGAAGACGCCATCATGGCTTCGGGCATGAAGTGGACCCTCGTACGCCCAAGTTTCTATATGCAAAATTTTCGCAGCTCGCTCAAAACTGCACGCACGACCGGCAAACTTTCGATGCCGATGGGGCTAGGTACCGTCGCGCTCACCGATAATCAGGACGCCGGCGCCTTTATCGCGCACCTGCTGACCGACCCACATGCCGCGCAGCATCATGACCGGTGTTATGACATTACAGGTCCCGATCCGGTCATGAATTTCCATGACATCGCCAAAGTCATCGGCGAAGTTGTTGGGCAACCGATAACCTACGACGACTGCGATGCCAAAGCTTTTCAAGAGACGATTCGGCCCTTTCACCGCAACCAGTGGCACTCCGATGCAGTCGCCCACCTGTTCGCCGAAATTGCCGACGGCCGAACACCAGGTCGCAAGACCGACACCTTTCAAAAAATCATGGGCCAGCCGGGACGCTCACTACGCGAGTACCTGCAATCACTTACCTGACCGCACAATCACCCGCGCATACTCAGTGAAAAACTGCAGTGCGCGATCGGTGGGTACCACGAGCTTGCCCGCGAGTCGCTCTCGAGGCCCTGGAACTCGACATATCCCGATTCTTCAAGATGCTGAATACGCCGACGGATGGTGTTGAAGTGACCGAGCCCCTCGCAATCGAGCAGTTTGTGCAGCGGCAGAGGTTTCTCCTCTCGCCATGCCTGTACGATTTCGGCAAGCAAGGTCTCGGTATGCGGCAAAAGCAAAATATCGGCAGACGGCAGATCGTGAAGACCTTTCAGTAACCAACGAAAGCGCAGATAAAGATCAACCAGATCGTTTCGGGGCTTTTTAGGTACCACGATTTCGCACCCTCGCTCGCTCGAATGCTTGCACCCCCAATGATAGACCATACAGCAGCGTTAGCGCACCAAGCAGATCACCGAGGAACATGGCGAGAAAATGTTCGTCGAGATGGACAACACTGTTGCCGAGGGTAAGCCGCGCTACCCCATGACCTGCGGAATTGAGCACCGCCGAGACGAACGCCAGCAACAACAGGCGTGACCCCCCGATTACCGTCACGTCGGCAGGAGCGGCTTGCCAGAGGTATCGCCCAGGCCAATCCTTGAGCGTCAAGCGCGCCGCGAGCCACGCGGCAAGTCCTGGCACCACGGCAAGAGCAAGCTCCAGCGTCGGGGACTCGTTCGGCAGGCCGCTTGGCAACGATGTCAAAGTAAGCAGACGCGCTCCAAGCGAAAAGCCCAGTGCCCCCGCAACTCCAAACAGTAATACCAGCACCATCCGAATGCCATGAGGCAGATAGACCATATTAATACCCGGTGCAAACTCCGCCCAGACGAAAACCCAACTATAAAGTGGGACAAACACACACCACAGCACGGCGGAGCCGAGTACAAAGATCAGATATCGTTGTAACAGAGACATGTTGTACGCTGTGTCCGTTTTGCGTGGTCTTTTGAGAATCGGCGATGGTTATCGGAATGCTTCAAAAAGTTATTTATGTGGTGCTTCGAATCTCCGTCGTGCTGTTCGGGCTCTGCGGGGCATCTGTAAGCATAACCGCCGAGTTGACGACTGCACACGACCAAAGCGTCCTCGTCAGTCTACCTGACAGCTCATCACAAAGCCCTGACGTCGCAATCGCACCGGACGGCTCGATCAACGTCGTATGGCTCAGTGACAACACCGCTGCTCCAAACGCCGCGCAAATCGCAGCGCGCGGCCACTCGCATGATTCCAAAACCAATCTGTACTTCGCACGATCAGTCGACGGCGGAAAAACCTACTCAATGCCACTGCGCATTAATCGAACGGACGGCGACGTCTGGGGTTTCGCAATCAGTAAGCCACGAATCGCGGTGGGCCCCGACGGCCGAATCCATATCTTGTTTCCGGGCAATATTTATAACCCGGCGACCGGCAACACCGAGACCCTTGCGCTCTACACACGGTCGGATCCCACTGCCCTCAAATTTGAGGAACCGCGCCGGCTTAACGTCGACTCGCTCACCGACAACATCGCCAAAAATGATGGCGGTGCGTTCGCAACGGTTGCCGTCGATGTATCCAATACGGTGTACGCCGCTTGGGTCGATACCCGAACCATGTCGGATGGTGATGCGGGACGACTCGCCATCGCCGTCTCGCGTGACGGGGGTGTAGTTTTTACTCCCGATACGATCGTCCTTCCTGATATCGTCTGTCCGTGTTGTCAGCTCACGTCTGCTATCGATGCCGAGCGGCGCTTACTCCTCGGTTTACGTCTCATCGAGCACGGCTATCGTGACAGTGAGATCGTCGCCTTGAACCTTAAGGATCAACGCGTGGAATGGCGGCGCCGCGTCACCGATACGCGTTGGGAAATAAATGGCTGTCCGCGAAAGCCGACGGCCGTTGCGGTTCGCGGTAAAAATTTATTCGCTGCTTACTACTCGGGTGCCGAGACACCCGATGGCGCCTACGTCACCCACTCAACCGATAGTGGCGTGACTTGGTCGATTCCCACCGCGCTTCATGCAAGCGCAACTCGCTCCGACGCGCCCGCCCTAGCTTTTGCAGGCGACATCGTTCATGCCGTGTGGCAGGCTCGTGCAGGTGATGGCGGATTCCGTCTCTTTACAAGTCGTGCCACCAGTAGCAGCACGCAGTTTTCCTCGCCGGAGGCGCTCCCCATTCCGGCTGGCGGCAGTGCTCGGCTGCCGGCGATTACCGCGCACCAAGACGGCTCGCTGCAAATCGTCTGGCAACACGACAGCAGCATTCGCTCGTTGCGCTGGAATCATGCACTGAGCGGTCAGCCCGCTTTGCTTAGTCCAGCGTTGCAGTGAGTCCAGTAACCCTCTGGGGTTTAATCGGGAAAATCTGAGGTCTAGGGAAAATGAGTCACGAGGCCTCGGGTCCTGCGGCTCAATAGCCAAGAGTGCGATGTGATCGAATCCGGGCGTAGTGGTATCGCCGTTGTTTGATCAGCGCCGGCGCTTTACGTACGGGTGTCGAAGATCTCGCCGTTCACACCCTGGTTTCTCAGCATCTTGATAACGCTTTCGTAGTAGTCGTACCAAAGGCTAGTGGGCTGGATGTAAAGCGCCTTGGCGCCCCGGTTGCCTGCGCCGAGAGTACAAGGCACGGCTATCGGACGACTGCGCTCGGCACGCTTGATCGCTTGATCATTACGCAAACCGAGACGCAAGTTACATTGCACTAGCCTATCAAGACTCGAGGTGCTGGCGGATCAGTCGCTCAACCTTTTCGTTCTGAGCGCGGATCGTTCGCAGCAGACTGCGATAGTCAACCACGCGAATCAGCAAGTTGTCAGTGTCGGTTATGAAACGGTCGGACGTTGTTTTCTCGATTACAATCGGCAGCGACAGATAAAACGACGCATCGAATCGAATCGCCAGTTTGCCGGGGATCTCGACCATTGGGTCATCAGTCGTGTTCTTCAGCAGAAAAGACTCGTAGTAGTACTGCCGCGCCTCCGTATCGACGAGCTTGTTGTTATCGTCCAGCCGGCGCCCTAGCACCTCGTAATAGTTCGATATTGCGATCTTCAATTCCGGCGATTCAATGAGACTCACGAGGCCGACGGACGACATGGAATTGAAAGCAGTTCGATCGAGAAAGAGCGTCCGATAGCTATAGCGATTATCAATATCATCGGCGAGAAGCCGAAAGTATTCATCTCGTGAGATTTTATTTTTCTTGTATCTGAACGCGCTCATCTTAGAACGATCTAAATGTGCAATCCCGCGATCGCAATGCCCCACTATCTCGTCGATGTTTTTTCGATCCGCCTCGAGTATTCGCAACATCAGAGCGAGACCGTCATCCCTTCGCTCCTCGATGATCTTATGCTCGAGAAAATATTCGCCCATCGAACCGACGAATACTGCAATAGCAATCATCAGAAACTCCGCTGCGAATCCTCGCCAACCACGAACCGCGTGTGTTCCGCGATGTGCCTCCATGATGTCAGCAACCTCTCCCCGTAATTCCCGGGTCCACCGAGTAATCCCGCACGGATCGCGAGAAAATCCGTTGCAATAGCGGCCGGAAATAATCGAGTGACCGTGTCGCATAGTCTGGATCGAATGAGGCTTGATCCCACTCACAAAAACGCACGCAGGCGGCATACCACAAGTGATTTTTCAGCTGCTCACGCAAGTGACGATCGCCGCCCAGATGATGCGCATAGTAATAGGTTTGGAAAAGGGCGTGCTTTTCGACAATCCACGTGACCTCGGCACGTACGTAAGGCCGGAGAATTTCGGCGGCAAGTGCTGCATGGTTATACGGTGAAAGATCGTCACCAATATCATGCACAAGCGCACCGAGTATCATTTCGTCGTCCGCACCCGCGACCTCGGCCCGAGTTGCTGTCTGCAACGAATGAACGAGGCGACTAACGGGGTAGCCCTCGAGTGAGGCATCGAGCCGCTGTAACGCAGCTAAAATGCGATCGGGTAAACCCGCAGCGAACTCGCGAGCGTACTCACTTAGCAGCTCGTAGTCGTCGCGGGTGCCATCAGCCATCTGCCGAAAAGCAACGGTGCGCGTCATGGACTATTACCTCCGTGGTACCCAATCTTGACCTTACGAGCTCACGCCGGGTGGAAGCAAGGTACAGCGGCCTCTGGTCGTTCGCTTTTTCGCGTGTAACCGCGTCTTTCGCAGGCGCGTCGCCGCAGATCACAGTTAAACGGGCGACCCGACCCTACCCCCCAACCTTTCTGCCGATGAACGGTCGAAGAACACCACGACTAGGGAACTCGTCGCGAGCCGACCATACGAGTAAGCGCTAGGGATAAAATAAAGCAGTGGCACTGGCCTCTCTAAGTATAAGATTCAGATGTTTGGGTGGTTCAGCAAAGCCGCCATCGCAGGGAGTGTGACCCCCGTGCAGATGACTGAAGTACAAAAACTAATGGCGGCTTAGCGCTCAAAGAGACGATAACGCTTGCGATATCACTCGAACCCTTCGCGTATTTTATTCGTATGCATGGGCAACATCTGTCGTTCGCCCTCGGCCGAGGCCGTGCTTCGCGAACTGGCGCGGCGAGAGTTCCCGCTCTTGCAGCTCGAGGTGGACTCGGCCGGCACTCACGGCTATCACATCGGCGACCCACCTGACCCACGCTCGATCGCAGCGGGACGTAAACGCGGCTATGACCTGACGACCTTACGGGCGCGACAGGTCGAGCGCTCAGACTTCGAACGCTTCGATTGGTTACTGGCGATGGATGCAGCTAACTTGGAGCGACTGCAACAACTCGCACCCGCGTCGACGGCCGGCCGAGAAAGACTTTTTCTTGAATTCGTCGGTGAAAGCCCGCGCAAAGAGGTGCCGGACCCCTATTACGGCGAGACCGCCGACTTCGAACTCGTTCTCGATTTGCTCGAGAGCGCCTCACGGCGCCTATTACGACAACTCACTGCATCCACGAAATAAAATAAAGGTGTTACGAACGTAGCCGAGATCAGACCACTGGCCTTACGCTATTGAGGACGACAATTATAACGCTGAGCTTGATCACGATCTGCAATGACATCTTACCGTGTCTGACCGCCCCCAAAATCACTGGTAACGGATTCCCGCACTCGTGCGCCCACTGATGATTTTTGATCGAGTCATATACGGTCATTTCCGCTCGTGACCCGGCCCAACGGACACGATTAAGCATGACGGTCTACCGCTTTAGCCGAGTCGGTCGTAGCTACGCAGTGCTTATCGCTCGCATGGCACCCGCTCGGGCAACAGCCATCACACCTGATCATGAACCTCGCTGAGCTCGCGGGGCTGCACTACCTACCGATGGCGCAGTAGCCACGAGAGCATTTACCAGTGCGAAATATCAGCTGCGATGGAGAGCAGAGTTATTGGAGTCGGGGACCAGTAGGATAATTGGAGGCAGTGCACAGCGTGATCTTTAAACGGTTGCACCCCTCACGACCCACCTCCCGGGAGAGAGGCGTATACCTTGATCTGGCGCGATAGTACGCAGCCCATACAGTATTCGCCACATAGTGCGCGCAGCGCCAGCGATTGGCATTGATACAAGGCCTGTCTTATCCGTCGCAGTCGCTGCACCTCATGACTAGGCAGGTGCCGCTGACGACATTGAGGCCACTCTGCCGATTTCCCTCCCACGCTTTAGCTTGCGCAGTGCCGCGATGAGCGCCGTATTATCCTCGGGCCGACCGAGCGAGATACGGCTCCAGTCCGTCAACGGTTCAAAAGGTCGGCCAACCTCAATACCAAGTTCGCGCATACGGTCACGGAAGTCCGTAGCCGGCATCCCGGTGCGTACAAATACGAAGTTGCCATACGAGTCACTGCACCGCATGCCCAGCTCCCGGCAAACCGCGGTGACCCGACGCCGATCCGTAATGACGCTATTGCGGGAGCGCTCGACAAACATCTGGTCCGAGAGGCTAGCCGTTGCGGCCACGACGCCCGGCATGTTCGGACTTACGAGCTCAAGCGAGCGTATGCGCGCGATGGTATCAGGGCGACCAATGGCGTAACCAATACGCAGTCCAGCGAGCCCGTGTACCTTAGAAAAAGTTCGCAGCACAACAACATCGGCACCGCCACGCGTGAGGTGTACCATGCTCGCAGTTGCACCGGACTCGACAAAATCCATATACGCCTCGTCGATCACCACCGTCGTGCGCTGAGCAAGTGTTAAGCAGAGATCACCGAGCTCTGAGGCGGGCAAAACAGTACCGGTCGGGTTATTCGGATTACACAGGTAAACAAGTGACGTACCCGTCGGCGTTGCGGCGTCGATTGCATTAGCGTCATGCCGCAGCCCTGCATCAAGCGGCACGCGTCGAACTGTCGCCCCCATTTTCTCGGCGAATCCCATCAACTGGCCATAGGTTGGCCACGCACAGGTGACACTGCCGCGTGCCGCCCAGCCGAGCGCGAGGATATGTAAAAGCTCTCCTGACCCCGACCCAACCGCGACCTGCTCCGGCGTAACCCGCTCGTGGGTGGCAATGGCCGCAATCAGCCGCTGCAGATGCTCGCCATCGGCATATCGCCAACTCTCGCGAGTGGCAGCAATCATCGCCTCACGAGCCTTCGGGCCAGGACCGAGCGGATTTTCGTTGTAATTTAGCGGTATCAACGACGAGGCACTGCTCAGGGCGTCTGCGGCGGCGCCCGCTGTCGCGGTTTGAAGGAAACCGGCGCCTAGCGCAAGCGCGAGGGCCTGTCGACGGTCGATGCGACTCACGTTTTTACTCCTTTCACATTTCCGATCGTTCGGGG
The DNA here is from genome assembly GCA_016874555.1 of Gammaproteobacteria bacterium. Lineage (GTDB taxonomy): Bacteria > Pseudomonadota > Gammaproteobacteria > Steroidobacterales > Steroidobacteraceae > UBA964. The sequence goes on from VGTW01000070.1 coordinate 10,609, forward strand.
GTTATTGGTCATCGTGACCTAAAAGATAACGATTAAAAATCTGTGGCGACTCTGGAAAATACGATACGACCTGTATACCCGTGGAGGAAGTTTCATGCTGCGGCGTGCGACACGCTGGAGACGGTTGTATTAAATCGAGAATGAATTGTGCTCGATCGTATCGTTGCTTTGGGTGTTGGGGTGAACATGACAGTGCTTACTCAATAATCCACTGTAGCGGAGGACACACTCGAGGAGATCGTAGTCGCCGGCTAGCAAATCGAAAGTACTGTGATTACGGATGTGTTACCCATTTCTGCCTTTGGTAGTGAGACTATTGTGATTTTTGATATCAACTCGGGCGGGCTACTCCTGAATGTCACCCCG
>VGTW01000071.1 GCA_016874555.1 Gammaproteobacteria bacterium
GGACATTTGACCCAGATCCTTGCCGCTGCGGGTGCGCACGGACAGAAACTGCGCTGCCACTTCCTTGTCGCCCGCCACCAATAGGTATGGAACGCGCTGCAACGAGTGCGCCCGGATCTTAAAGCCGATCTTTTCGTTTCGCAAGTCGGTTTCGACCCGAAGCCCCTGATTTCTAAGGAATTCGGCTACTTCAAGCAGATAGGAATCCTGGCGGTCCGTGATCCCCATCAACACTACCTGGGTCGGCGCGAGCCAGCTCGGCAGGCGACCGGCATGATGCTCGATCAAAATCCCTAGGAAACGCTCGAGGGAGCCGAAGATCGCTCGGTGCAGCATCACGGGCGTTTGCTTCTGGCTATGTTCGTCAATGAAATACGCGCCGAGGCGTCCCGGCAAGTTGAGATCGACCTGCAAAGTGCCGCACTGCCAATCGCGGCCAATCGCATCACGCAACACAAACTCGAGCTTCGGGCCATAGAAGGCACCCTCGCCAGGGTTCAGCGTGTAATCAATACCAGCGACGCGCGCTGCCTCCTGGAGTGCCGCCTCGGCCTTGTCCCAAATATCATCCGCGCCCACGCGCCTCGGCGGTCGATCGGAGAATTTGATACGCACATCGTCGAAACCGAAGTCGCGGTAGATGTCGAGGATGAGGCGGGTCACGGCTACCGACTCGGCGGTGATCTGCTCGGCGTTGACGAAGATGTGCGCATCGTCTTGCGTGAATGCCCGCACCCGCATCAGTCCATGCAGCGCACCCGACGGCTCGTAGCGATGGACTTTGCCAAACTCGGCATAGCGGATCGGCAGATCGCGATAGCTGCGCAAGCCCTGCTTGAAGATCTGCACGTGGCCCGGGCAGTTCATCGGCTTGATTGCGTAGACGCGCTCGTCGGGCGTCTGCGTCGTAAACATGTTCTCGCCGAATTTTTCCCAGTGGCCTGAGGCCTCCCAGAGGCTACGATCCATGAGCTCGGGACCATTGACCTCCTGAAAGCCCACGGCCTTTTGTTTGTCGCGCATGTAGCCAATTAGCGTCTGGAAAACGCTCCAGCCCTTCGGGTGCCAAAACACGGCACCTGGCGCCTCTTCTTGCATGTGAAAGAGATCGAGTTCACGACCGATTTTGCGGTGATCGCGCTTCTCGGCCTCCTCGAGGCGGGTGAGATAATCTTTGAGGTCCTTATCGTTGGTCCACGCCGTGCCGTAGATGCGTTGTAGCATCTCGTTGTGCGAATCGCCGCGCCAATAAGCGCCCGCCACCTTCATCAGCTTGAATACTTTGAGCTTACCGGTCGTGGGCACGTGCGGACCGCGGCACAGATCAACCCATTCGCCCTGACCATAGAGGCTGATTGCCTCGTTCGAGGGAATGCTGGCGATGATCTCGGCCTTGTAGCGCTCACCCAGACCCTCGAAAAATTCCACTGCATCATCGCGCGACATTTCCCGGCGCGACACGGCGAGATTGGCCTCGACGAGCTCGCGCATTTTTGCCTCGATCGCAAGCAAATCTTCGGGCGTGAACGGCCGTTTGTAGGCGAAGTCGTAGTAGAAGCCGTCCTCAATCACCGGCCCGATCGTCACCTGCGCCTCCGGAAACAGCGCCTGCACGGCCTGCGCCAGTAAGTGCGCGGTAGAGTGACGAATGACCTCGAGCGCATCGGGATGTTTGTCGGTGACGATTTCTAGGCGGGTGTCGGCGGCGATCGCAAACGAAGTGTCGACGAGCTTACCCGCCACTTTTCCGGCGAGCGCAGCCTTAGCGAGCCCGCTGCCGATATTGGCGGCGATCTCGGCTACGGTGACCGATCTGTCGAAGGTCCTCTGACTGCCATCAGGCAGCGTAATCACCGGCATCGATGCCACACTCCGTCCGCGCGGGCCGAGCTCGCCGATAGGCGGAAGCTCTACCCATGGCAAAGGGGGCGCTGTCGCGATACGAAAACGCCCCCCGCCGGGTTGGTAGGCGCGAGTGGGATCGAACCACCGACCACCACCATGTCAAGGTGATGCTCTACCACTGAGCTACGCGCCTGCAGAAAAGGCCGCGAAAGATACCCTAGGCCCCGATCAGCGGCAACCGGCGATGACGCCGACCGGTGAGTGCCGCCAGCGCACTAGCCACCGCTGGGGCGACCGGCGGCAGCGCAGGCTCGCCGACGCCGCCCGGCGGCAATGCACTCGGCATGATCGAGATGTCGATCACAGGAGTCTCGTCTAGGCGCAGCACGGGATAACTGTCGAAGTTGCCCTGAACCACTCGGCCATCTTTGATGGAGATCTGCCCATAGAGCGCCGCCGACAACCCAAAAATGACCGAACTTTCGACCTGTTGGCGGATGAGGTTCGGGTTGATGGCGACCCCGCAGTCGATGGCCACGACGATCCGATGCACACGCGGCTTGCCGCCCTCGCCCTGTGAGACCTCGGCCACGGCCGCGACGACACTGCCGAACGACTCGTGCAACGCGATGCCGCGGGCGACCGGCTTACCATCACCGGCATTGACCGGCGCTTGCTTCCAGTTGCTTTGGCGCGCTACGAGCTCGAGCACGGCCCGAGGCCGCGGCTGACTTTGCAAATGTCGCAGCCGAAACTCGAGCGGATCAATGCGGGCGATCGCGGCGCTCTCGTCGATGAACGATTCTTGAAAAAACGCGTGTTGCGAGTGACCGACCGAGCGCCAAAAACCGAGCGGCACCGGCAACTCAATGTGGGTGTGCTGCACCCGATGATTCGGAATTTCGTAGCCTTGATCGACGGCACCCTCCACATCGGCTTTGCTGGGAGTTCCGGGCAGCCCAAGTTGCCTCGGCACGGCTTGCGCAATCACCGAAGGACTCGCGCTGTGGGCCTTGAGCGCGATCAACAGACCGCGTCCAAGTTCGAGCACGCCCGCATAGCGAGCACGCACCGCGGGCCGGTAAAAATCGTGGCGCATGTCATCTTCACGCCGCCATAGCGCCTGCACCAAGCGACCGGGCACGGCGCGGGCCACCGCTGCCGCAAGGCGGACGAAATCAGCATCGAGTCGCCGGCCAAAGGCGCCGCCCACGAGCAAGGGGTTGAGCGTGACCTGCTCGGGCTCAAGGCCGAGGGCGAGCGCGGCGGCCTTGCGCGCCAGGTTCGGAATCTGTACCCCCGCCCAGACGGTCGCTCGATCGTCGTCGAATTTCACCGCGCAACACAGCGGCTCCATCGCGGCATGGGCGAGGAACGGGACTTCGTAATCGGCGCGCACGACCGCACCGGAGTTTTCAATGACCGCATCAAGATCGCCGGCATCTTGGTAGGTCGCCACCTCTGCGTCATCGCGCAGGCCCGCGAGCAGCTTGGCATCAAGTTCCTGCTGATTGAACGGGCCGGCAGCACCCGCCACCCACTGCGCATTGAGAGCGCTCACGGCGCGCTGCGCGCGCCAGCGCTGCTCGGCCACCACCGCCACCGCAGCCGGCGCCCCGCCGCCCGCCGCAATCTGCAAAACTTCGACGACGCCGGGGACGGCACGTGCCGCGGCCTCATCGTACACCTCGATCTCGCCATCAAAGAAAGGCGATAGCGAAAACTCAGCGTAGAGCATGCCGGGTTCATGGATGTCGGCTGCGAACAGCGCGCGCCCCGTCACTTTGTCGCGCGACTCGAGGCGCTTCGCCGCAGTGCCGATGAGCGTCCACTCCGCGGGCTTTTTGAGGGTGTATTCGTGCACCGGCTCGAGCAAATCCGGACCGAGCGCCACAATATCACCGTAGTCGATGAACTTGCCGCTCTCGTGCACGATCTGCGCCGCACGGGCGACACATTCTTTGACGGGCACACTCCAATGCCGCGCCGCCGCTGCACGCAGCGTCTCGCGCGCCATCGCCCCCGCCTCGCGCAGCACGACAAACAGGTCGGCGATACTGCTTGACCCGCCCGTCAACATGAAGCCGAATTCGCGGGCGAACTTCGACATGAAATGTTGTGTCGCGCGGTCGACGACCGTCGGCTGCAGAGGCTGGGTCGCAGCCGACCCTGCCACTGCGGCGATGTTGTTGTACACGCGCGCAATCGGCGCAGGCTCGATGCGAATGGCGCTGAGCACACAACCAAGCTCTTCGGCGAGCAGCATCGCGAGTCCGGTGTGCGTACCCTGCCCCATCTCGGCGCGCGGCATGAAGAGCGTGATCGTGTTGTCCGGATTGATGCTGACCCAGGCATTGGGCGCAAAGCCCGCAGCGCGACCGAGTGCCTCGGCATCGCCGATCAACCGCTGTCGCATCGGCATGACAGCCACGCCCACCGCGAGCGCGCCGACCGTCCCCAAGCCCATCCACAGTACCGTTCTACGTTTCATCCAGCCCTGACCTCTGGCAAGCCAAGGCCGGCCCGCTTGAGATTCTCGATTTCGTCCCGCAGGCGCGCGGCTTCCTCGAATTCGAGGTTGCGCGCGTGGCGGAACATTTCGGTTTCGAGCTGCTTCATGCGGCGCAGCGCCTGTTCTGGGCGCAACGCGAAAATATCTTTGTCTGCCGCCGCGGCCGCGCGCCCCGCACCGGCTCGCGTACTGTAGCTAGCCCGCGAGGCCTTGCCGGCGCCGCGGCCGCTGAGGACAGCGGCAAAACCTTCGCTGCGCGCGCCCTCCATCACATCGACCACTTGCTTGACGATCCCGCGGGGCACAATGCCGTGTTCGGCGTTGAAGGCCACCTGCTTGCGCCGCCGGCGGTCGGTCTCGTCCATCGCCCTCTGCATCGAACCGGTAACGCGATCGGCGTAGAGAATGGCGCGACCGTTGACGTTACGCGCTGCGCGACCAATCGTCTGGATCAATGAATTCTCGGAACGAAGGAAACCTTCCTTGTCGGCATCGAGGATGGCAACGAGTGCCACCTCTGGCATGTCGAGACCTTCACGCAGCAGATTGATGCCGACCAGCACATCGAAGACACCGAGCCGCAAGTCACGAATGATTTCGCTACGCTCGACGGTCTCGATGTCCGAGTGAAGGTAGCGCACTTTGACCCCATGCTCATCGAGATACTCGGTGAGGTCCTCCGACATACGCTTGGTGAGCGTGGTAATCAGCACGCGCTCGCCACGCTCGACGCAACGCAGAATCTCCGACAGCACGTCATCGACCTGAGTGCGAACCGGCCGCACTTCCACTTCCGGATCAACGAGACCGGTCGGTCTTACCACCTGCTCGACCACCTGCGAGGCATGCCTCGCCTCGTAGTCACCAGGGGTCGCCGAGACAAAAATCATTTGCGGCGCCATACGCTCCCATTCCTCGAAGCGCAGCGGCCGGTTGTCGAGTGCCGAGGGAAGGCGAAAGCCATATTCGACCAAGGTTTCTTTGCGCGAACGATCGCCTTTGTACATGGCGCCGAGCTGCGGCAGCGTCTGGTGACTCTCGTCGACAATCAACAAAGCATTGGGCGGCAGGTAATCGTACAGACAAGGTGGCGGCTCACCAGGCTCGCGACCCGACAGATAGCGCGAGTAGTTTTCGATCCCCGCGCAATAGCCGACCTCTTTCATCATCTCCATATCGAACATCGTGCGCTGCTCGAGACGTTGCGCTTCGACCAGCTTGTCGGCGGCGCGCAGCTCGCCTAGCCGCAACCGCAGTTCCTCGCGAATCAGGTCGATGGCACCGATCAAACGATCTTTGGGCGTGACAAAGTGTGTGCCGGGATACACAGTGTAGCGTGGCACTTTGCGCTTGATCTCACCGGTCAGCGGATCGAACACCGCCAGCGACTCGATAGTCTCGTCGAATAGCTCGACGCGCAGCGCCTCGCGCTCGGATTCGGCCGGGAAGATGTCGACTACATCACCACGCACCCGAAACGTACCCTGCGAAAAATCGACTTCGTTGCGCGTGTATTGCATATCGGCCAGACGGCGCAGCAGTTTTCTTTGATCGAGAATTTCGCCGCGCACCAGATGCAACACCATGGCAAGATAGGCTTGCGGATCGCCGAGACCATAGATCGACGAGACGGTAGCCACGATGATGGCGTCGGGCCGCTCGAGCAGCGCCTTGGTGGCAGACAGCCGCATCTGCTCGATGTGTTCGTTGATCGAGGCGTCTTTTTCGATGTAGGTGTCGCTCGAGGGCACATAGGCCTCGGGCTGGTAATAGTCGTAGTACGACACGAAGTACTCGACGGCGTTGTCCGGAAAAAATTCGCGGAACTCGCCGTAGAGCTGCGCGGCGAGCGTCTTGTTGTGCGCTAGCACCAGTGTCGGCCGCTGCACTGCCGCAATCACATTGGCAGTGGTGAAGGTCTTGCCGCTACCGGTGACGCCGAGTAGGGTTTGGTGCGCAAGACCGCTACGCAAGCCTTCGGTCAGCGCCGCGATTGCCGTCGGTTGATCGCCCGCCGGTTGATAGGTTGATTGAAGCCGAAATTCGCTCATTCAAGGTCTATCATATCCGCATATGACTTTTCCTGTTTCGCGGCGCGTGCAACGCGTCAAGCCGTCACCTACCATGGCCGCCACCGCGCACGCAGCGGCTCTGCAGGCCGAGGGTCGCGACGTCATCAGCCTGACCGCGGGCGAACCGGATTTTGACACCCCGGTCGAAGTCGCCGCCGCCGGCATCGAAGCGATCCGCACCGGCCAGACCCGCTACACCGATGTCGGCGGTACCGCAGCACTCAAAGACGCCGTGCGCGAGAAATTTCTGCGCGACAATCAACTGCGCTATGAACGGCGGCAAATACTGATTTCTTGCGGTGCCAAGCAGACGCTGTTCAATCTTTGTTTGGCAGTACTCGATCCGGGCGATGAGGCGCTGATCCCGTCACCATACTGGGTCTCTTACCCCGACATGGTTCGACTGGCCGACGCCGAGCCCGTTTTTCTCGAAACCGGTCCACAACAGGGCTTCAAGATCAGCGCGGCGCAACTCGCGGCTGGGATCACGCCACGCAGCCGCTTGTTGCTGATCAACTCACCATCGAACCCGACGGGCGCTGCGTACACCCGCCGTGAATGGCAGGCGTTGGGTGAAGTGCTGCGCGCTCATCCGCGGATCATCATCGGCACCGATGACATGTACGAGACGATCTGGTGGGCGAACGAGCCCTTCAGCACGCTCGCCGAAGTGGTGCCTGATCTTTACGCGCGCACGGTCACCATCAACGGCGTCTCGAAAAGCCACGCGATGACCGGCTGGCGCATCGGCTATTGCGGCGGCCCCGCCGAGATCATCGCTGCGATGGCCACCATCCAGGGACAGAGCACCTCGAATCCTTCGAGCATCTCGCAGCAGGCCGCTATTGCCGCGCTACGCGCCGACCCGGCGATCGTGCGCGAGATGTGCGCGCAATATCGACAACGTCACGATTATCTCGTGCCGGCACTCGATGCCCTGCCAGGTATCAGCTGTCTGCGCGCTTCCGGGGCGTTCTATGCGTTTGCCGAAATCCGCGCCGCGATGCAGACGCGCGGCGATCGCAGCGATACCGCCTTCTGCGATGCCTTGCTCGATGAGGTCGGGATTGCGGTCGTTCCCGGCAGTGTCTTCGGCGCCCCCGGACACATGCGGCTGTCGTTTGCCACCCGACTCGATCTATTACATGACGCGATCAGCAGGCTGCGGCGATTTCTCGGCGCGACTTGACGCGCCGCGGTGCTTTCCAGAAAATGCGCGCCGTCTTTGACCGACCTTTCCCCGGTAGCTCAGTCGGTAGAGCGTCGGACTGTTAATCCGCAGGTCGTTGGTTCGAGTCCAACCCGGGGAGCCATCCATACCGTCAATAATGCATCTCGTCCGGAGATGCTTTGAAGCGCTCGACGGCGTCGAGGATGATTTTGCGCGCTTGCGTCGCGTCGCCCCAGCCACTGATCTTCACCCACTTGCCGGGTTCGAGATCTTTATAGTGCTGGAAGAAATGGCCGATCCGCTCCAGCCAGTGCTTGGACACCTGACTGATGTCATGCACATGACCATAGCCGTTGAACACTTTGTCGACGGGAACGGCCAGCAGCTTTTCGTCGGAGCCGGCCTCGTCCTGCATCATCATCACGCCCACCGGTCGACAACGAATGACCGAGCCCGGCACCAACGGCAACGGCAGGATCACCAGTACGTCGGCCGGGTCACCATCGCCGCAGAGCGTGTGCGGGACATAACCGTAGTTGCAGGGATAACGCATCGGTGTCGAGAGAATGCGATCGACGAAGATCGCACCGGTCGCCTTGTCCACCTCATATTTGACAGGGTCCGCATCTTTCGGAATTTCGATGATTACGTTGATATCGTTCGGCACATCCTTGCCGGTCGGTACGAGTTCGAGCACCATGCTTCCCTGCTCCCTAGACTGAACGTGAGATGTGGTCTTTCATGACTTCGTTGGTGCCGACATAAATACGCTGCACGTGCGAATCGGCGAACATGCGGCATACGACATATTCGTTCATACAGCCGTAACCGCCATGTAACCGCACGCATTCGTCGATCCCCTGCTGCTGCATGTCAGTCACCCAATAATTGGCCATCGAAGCGGTCTCGGTATCGAGCTTACCAGCGAGCAACTTACCGATGCAGTCATCGACGAATACCTGTGCCACGCGCATCGCGGTCGCATTTTCTGCGAGTTTGTAATACACGATTTGCATGTAACCGATCGCCTGGCCGAAGGCTTTTTTCTTTGACGTACTTCGAGGTCTCGGCGGTGGTACCCTCCATGGCGGCCACGCCGCAGCGCGCAATCACCCGCCGCTCGTGAGGCAGATCGTAAATCCGCTGGTACAGGCCGAGGCCCCCTCCGGCGCCCAGCCTGCAGTCGCCCAGCACGGGTACATCCTCGGCAAATAATTCAGCCGTGTCCTGCACCACCATGCCCATCTTGTCGGGCACCCGACCGACGCGATATCCCGGCGGATCGGCGATCTCGACCCTCAGCAACGACAAACCGCGCTTGCGCTCCTCGGGATTGATCCGTGTCAACAGCATCAGCAACGAGACCTACCCACCGTAAATGACTAGAATCTTCGAACCCTTCATTCGATAGTGATCGCCGTCGAGCACGGCGCGTGTGCACGCAACTTGCAGATCCGACCCCGCGCCGGGCTCAGTTGTGGCAATCGCGCCTATCAACTCGCCCTTCGCGAGCCGCGGCAGCCAGCGCCGCCTCTGCTCGTCGTTGCCGTAATTGAGTACTTAGTGGGCTCACGTGCTGCGGACACCCTGGCCAACGCCCGAGATGCCCCGACGCGCGAGTTCCTCGTAGAACACCACCTCGTGACGAAAGTCACCGCCACCAAAGACGAATTCGACGGGCATGTCGAGAAAAAACAAACCCATCTCGCCGGCCCGGCGCTACATCTCTCGACCGACGGTATGCTGCTTTCGCCCGTTGGGATCCTGCAGAACCTTTTCTGACTCGACGAAACGCGACGCGCTGTCGCGAAAGAGCGCGAGCCCTCGGTCATCCGGGGTGACACGCGGGGTAACATCGACAGCCTCTCCTTGAGAACGGCACAGCCAACAGGGCCAAGGGCCCATATTCTCACCGATCGTCGCATCTGTCGGGAGTCGCGAGGCCTATATCTTCTCGGATCGCCCTGGACTCCTAGATCGTCCTGGACGCGAGCCCTCGGCAACCACTTTACGCAGATGCGTCCGAAAGTCGCTGCCGAGCGCCGGATGTGCGAGCGCATAGGCGACGGTCGCCTGCAGATAACCGAGCTTACTGCCGCAGTCATAGCGGGTACCCTCGAAGCGATAGGCGTACACCGCCTCCGCGTGCAGCAAGCGGGCAATGCCGTCAGTCAGCTGGATCTCGCCACCCGCGCCAGCGCCGGTCCGCTCGAGGTGATCAAAGATTGCGGGCGACAAAAGATAGCGACCGACCACGGCAAGATTCGACGGCGCGACCGCCGGCTTCGGCTTCTCGACGATGCTGCGAATGCGCGCGGTCTGCCCCGCGGCTTCGACCGCGACGATGCCGTATTTATCGGTGTTGCGGCGCGGTACGGTCTCGCAACCGATGACACTCGCGCGCTTGACGTCGTAAACCGCAGCCATTTGCGCCAAACAAGGCTGCTCGGCAGCGATCAGATCATCGGCGAGATGCACGAAGAAGGGTTCGTTACCGACCGCGGGCCGCGCGCACAATACGGCATGACCGAGGCCGAGTGGTGCCGGCTGCCGGATATAGATGCAGGTCGCGTAGCTTGGCAACACGCTGTGCAACTGCTTGACCAATTCCGACTTGCCCTGCGACATGAGCACGCTCTCGAGTTCGCGGTCGGAGTCGAAGTGATCTTCGATCGCGCGCTTCGAGGCCCCCGTGATGAACACGAGGCGGCGCGCGCCCGCCGCCAGCGCCTCTTCGACGGCGTACTGGATCAGGGGCTTGTCGACCACCGGCAGCATTTCTTTGGGACTCGCCTTGGTGGCTGGCAAAAATCGCGTACCGCGTCCCGCGACGGGAAATACGGCTGTTTCGATCAGAGGGCGTTTGGCCATCGGCGGCTCCGCTTTGCTGCTCTCCACTCGACAGATCTCGGCTTGACGAGTCGCGATGTTAAACCAAGCGCCCCGCTACGGTCAGGCGGTGCTCACCGCGTGGGCGCGGTGCCCGACGCGCGAGGAGTTACCTTGACGGGAGCCCCCGTGCCGACGGTCAAGTGCACGATTGGCCGCCAGCACCTCCGCCTCAATACCCTTGAGGAGCGCCAGCTTGTCGACGAATTTGAAGGCGCCGTTGCGCTGCCGATGCTCGATTATGGCGCGGACCTTGGCCTCACCAATGCCGCGCGTCGCACGCGCCAAGGTCGCCGCATCGGCGGTGTTGAGGTTGATGCGAGTGACGACCGCCTACGCTCTGCGTGCCGGCTCGGCGACGGCGCGCGCAGGCTCGATGAGCATGC
>VGTW01000072.1 GCA_016874555.1 Gammaproteobacteria bacterium
GTCGCGGTGCGCCGTGGTTGGGCCGATGGTGATGTGATCGTCAATTTGCAGGGCGATGAGCCGGCGATGCCGCGCAAGCTCATCCAGCAAGTGGCGATGCTGCTGATTGATTGCGCCGGAGCCGACATTGCAACCCTCGCGACCCCCGTTATCGATCGCGACGAATACTTTGATCCGAACGCCGTAAAGGTGGTCGCTGACCTCGACGGGCGAGCGCTCTATTTCAGTCGTGCGCCGATTCCGTGGTTTCGTGATCAGATCGATCCGGCGGGCGGTGAGTTGCAGGCCGTTGCGCGTCGGCATCTCGGCATCTATGCCTATCGAGTTGGCGCGCTGCGTCGTTTGGCGGCACTACCGCCGACGCCGCTCGAGCAAATCGAGAAGCTCGAACAGCTGCGCGCACTCGCGCACGGCATGGTGATTCAGGTGGGTGAGGCGAGCTGTCGCCCGGGCCCTGATGTGAATACGGCCGAGGATCTTGCCCGCGCATCGCTCGCGTTGGGACAAGACCCCGGCCGTTATTGAGCGCCTTGCCGCATTAGTAATCGTCGCGGCGCGTGCCGCTACCGAAGCTCGAATACCCCTTGGTTGGGGTCGAAGACCAGACCACTTTTTTCTCGGTGTCGACTGGGGTTTCAGCGGCGGCTGGCGTTTCGGCGGGGGCCGTCTCTGCGATCGCAGTCTCCGGCGTCGCCAGGCCGGTCCAGCTGATTTGTCCCGTGACGGGCGGCGGCGGCAGAGTGGCATCCGCCGCGCGACTCGCATCGTTCGTCAACTCGGTGGTCGTCGTGGCCTCCGCTATATCGACGGCTAGGTCATCGGGTTCGTCGCGACCCTCATTAAAGAACTTATCGATACCGCCGTCTTGGTTGTCTGTCTGGCCTTCGCCGGCGTTCATCGCGGCACCCGCGGCAAAATTGCGAGGACCGCCACCGCGCCGACCGCGCCGACCGCGACGTCGACCGCGTCGGCTGCCACCCTCGCGCGGCCCCAGCGGACCCGCGGCCGCTGCGCCCTCGGCGCCTGCGGCTTCGAGCAGGGTGTCACCGGCATTCGATTCTGAGGCCGCGGTGATCTCTGCGCTTATCGAGTCGGCTGTCGCAATCAATGCTGCGCCGTCACTGGACATGGCGACGGGCGCCGAGTCTGCGGCGGCGACGCTCTGCGCGTCTTGATTACGCGCGTCTCTGCGGTCTCGGTCACGTTGACGCGAGTCGTCGCGTCCGCGCCGCGGGCGCTCACCTTGCCGATCGCCGCGCTTTTCAGTCGGTGGCGCTGCGGGCTTGGTTTCGGGCGGCTTCGCAGACTCGGCCGCTTTGGGCTCCGTGCCCTTGCTGCGGTCAAGGTTACGATCGCCCCGATCGCGGCCGCCGCGCTCGCTGCGCTCGCCACGGTCACCACGTTCGCCGCGCGAATCGCGTTGCTCGCGATCACGATCACGGCTGCGTCCGTTACGGTCGCGATGGCGTCCACGTCGATCGCCGCGGTCACTACGCTTACCGCGCTCATCACGTTCGACCGCGCGCTCAGCCTGCGGCGCCCCGAAGAGCCAGCGCCAGAGGCGTACAAAGATTCCAAGTTGCGGACCAGCGGGCACGCTGATCGTGACCGGGGGCGCGGCTGCGGCCGCTGGCGCGGGGGCGTGAGCGACAATAGGTGCGGGCGTCGTTGGCAGGAACGTGGCGACGGCAGCAGGTTCCTGCGCCGCCTGTTTTTCCCGGGTGGTGGTCGCATTCGGCACCTTGGCGGGTGTCGGTAACTGGTACGACACGCGCTTGAATTCGGGGGCTTCCATCTCATCGTCGCGAACGCGGCGGATGGAATATTCGGGCGTGTCGATGTTGAGATTGGGCACGATCAACAATTCGACATCGCTCTTATCTTCGAGCGTGCGCAACCACTCGCGCTTTTCGTTAATGAGATAGGTCGCAACCTCGACCGGCACTTCAGCGATGACCTTAGAGGTGCGATCTTTCCGCGTCTCCTCGCCGATGAGGCGCAGGATCGCAAGCGCCATCGACTCGACGGTACGGATACTGCCGATTCCCTGACAGCGCGGACAAACTTCGTGACTCGAGTCGCTGAGCGAGGGTCGCAGGCGCTGCCGCGACATTTCGAGCAAGCCGAAGCGTGACAGCCGGCCGATCTGTATCCGCGCGCGATCCATCTTCATGGCTTCACGCAGCCTATCTTCGACGATGCGCTGATTGCGCGGCTCTTCCATATCAATGAAATCGATGACGATCAGACCACCGATATCGCGGATACGCAGTTGGCGGGCGATTTCGTCGGCTGCTTCGACATTGGTGTTGGTGGCCGTGGTTTCGATGTCGCCGCCGCGCGTGGCGCGCGCCGAGTTGATGTCGATCGAGACCAGCGCCTCGGTGTAGTCGATGACAATCGAGCCACCCGAGGGCAGTTGCACCTTGTGCGCATAGGCCGACTCAATTTGACTTTCGATTTGGTAGCGGGTGAAAAGCGGGATGTCATCGGTGTACATCTTCAGCCGCCGACCGCCCTCAGCCGGCATGAAGCGCTGCATGTATTCCGCCGCGATCGTGTGCGCGTTCGGCTCATCGACCAATACTTCGCCGATATCATCCGAAAAATAATCGCGCAGGGCGCGGGTGACAGGATCGCTCTCGCGGTACACGAGGAAAGGCGAGGGACCCGAGAGCACGGCCTTGACGATCTCGTCCCACTGTATCTTGAGATTGTCGAGGTCCCACTGCAGCTCTTCGGTGGCCCGGCCGAGCCCGGCCGTACGCACGATCGCCCCCATGCCCTGCGGGATGACGAGTGCATCCATGATGCTCTTCATCTGGTCGCGCTCCTCGCCCTCAATGCGGCGGCTGACGCCCCCGGCACGCGGGTTGTTGGGCATCAGCACGAGGAAGCGACCGGCGAGCGAGATATAGGAGGTGAGCGCTGCGCCCTTGTTGCCGCGCTCCTCCTTTTCGACCTGCACGACGATGTCCTGCTCCTCTTGCAGGATCTCGCGCATATTGAAACGCCCGCCGGAGGGATTTTTGAGGAAATACTCGCGCGAGATTTCCTTTAGCGGCAGAAAGCCGTGGCGCTCAGCGCCGTAATCGATGAAGCAGGCTTCGAGCGAGGGCTCGATGCGGGCGATACGCCCCTTGTAGATATTCGACTTTTTTTGTTCGCGAGACGGAAGCTCGATCGACAGGTCGTAAAGCTTTTGTCCTTCAACCAGCGCGACGCGCAGCTCTTCCTGCTGCGTCGCGTTTACCAACATTCTTTTCATGGACCCCTAAACTCCTGATGGGGGGCGACAGTATTCCGGGGGTCGTCCGCTGGGACACCGCGACGCGCCGGGCGGGAAACCGCGGGCGCACGGGCAGAACCAATGCATCGAGGTGGTGCATGAACAGAGTGACGAGGAAATGAAACACGTTACGTCTGTCTTCTTGGTCACTGGCAACCGAAGGCGCGTCGAACGACGCTGCGACTGTCGGCCGGATTCGATGGCCTCGTTGCCGAGGACCAACTAACATGCGGCGCCCGCTTCAGGCGTCGCGCTAATGCCTGCGGGCGGCGAACCAGGGACGGTCAGACGCACTCGTAAGCATTCTTATCGTATGACAAAGCCCATGAAAAAACAAGACGTTACGAAACAAACCGGGTTAACTGCTGTGCGTCACGTCACGGTTGGTGAAGATGACGCGGGCAGCCGCCTCGACAAGTTCCTCACTCGCCAGTATCCGGCAGTACCGCGGAACCGGTTATTTCGCATTATCCGCAAGGGTGAGGTACGGGTGAATCGAAAGCGGGCAGGCATAGACACCCGGCTGGCCGCAGGCGATGAAGTGCGGTTGCCGCCGGTGCGGCTCGAGGCTGCCGAGGCTCAGTGGGCAAGCGGCGCTGCGCCGACCCCGCCGCGCTCGCGAGTCCCGGCGTCGCTGGTCGCGACCGTCACCGCCTCGATCATTTATGAGGACGAGCGGCTGCTCGTGATCAACAAGCCCGCCGGCTTCGCCGTGCATGGTGGTAGCGGGCGCAGTTTCGGGGTGATCGAGGTGCTACGCGCGGGCCGCCCCGATGAAGGCGATACGTTAGAGCTCGTGCATCGGCTCGATCGCGATACGAGCGGGGTGCTGCTGGTCGCCCGTCGGCCCGCAGTGCTGCGCATGCTGCATGCCGGGTTGCGCGATGGCGAGAGTTTCGAGAAACGCTACCTGGCACTCGTCAAAGGCAGCTGGCAGCTAGGCAAAAAGCGCATCGATGCGCCGCTACGTACCGATCTGCGCGTCGGCGGCGAGCGCACGGTCAAAGTTCACGTCTCAGGCAAAAGTTCGATTAGTGATTTTCGACCGGTGCAGGCGTTTGGTCGCATCGCCTCTTTACTCGAGGTTTCCACCCTCACCGGGCGTACTCACCAGATCCGCGTGCATGCGGCTTATACGGGACATCCGGTCGCCGGCGATCCCAAATATGGCGAGGCCGATTTTAACAAAGAAATGCGCGAGTTCGGCCTCGAGCGGATGTTTTTGCATGCCTCGAGCTTGTCTTTCGTATGGCCCGATCGCGGTACCGAATTCAGCGTCAATGCACCGCTGCCCGTCGAGCTTGCGCGGGTGATCGATGCGCTCACTAACGCGTCGATGTGGCGGCGAAAGGGCGCAGGGTATTCGCGACCCAGATGAGCGGCAGCCCGACGAGAGCCGTCGGATCGGTGCTCTCCATGCACTCGAACAAAGAAATCGCGAGTCCCTCGCTTTTGAAACCGCCGGCGCAGTCGTGGGCGGGCTCGCGTTCGACATAATCGAGAATTTCGTGCTCGCTGAGTGTGCGGAACACACAACGCGTCTCATCGCGGTGTTGCTTCCAGAGTCCGGCCTCGATGCCGACGATAGTCACGGCGGTGTGGAAGGTGACCACCTGCCCGGAAAGGCGCGCCAGCATGGCGGCTTGCGCGGCGGCGCTGCCCGGTTTGCCGAGGCACTCGTCGCCGAGTGCGCAGACTTGGTCCGAGCCGATCACCAGGGCGCCGAGTTCGCTCGCCGCAATGGCCTTGGCTTTGGCAAGCGCGAGTCGTTCGGCGAGGTGTGCGGGCGGCTCGCCCTGCTGTCGAGATTCATCAATATCGGGGCTGCGGCAGGCGAAGGGGATGCCGAGCCGCTCAAGGAGCTGGCGGCGGTAACGAGAGCTCGAGGCCAGCCAAAGCGGGCGGGTCAGGGCAGCGGAGGGGTTTTCAGCCACAGAAAACAACGGCTTACCAGCAAGTCGTTTTGACTCGAGGGGAGGTGCCCCCTATTATACGCACCCCATGCCGGCCGACTGGTCACGACCTGTAGATGTCGATCATTTGGCTGACGCGGGGGAGGTTCGGGAAATCGACCTGCCGCTCGTCGACTTGCCCCGTCTGGTGCCGGCACTCGCCGGTACTGAAGGCACGGCTCATTGCCGCATTGTCTTCAGTCGCGAACGTGGACAGCCGATGGCTGAAGTTTCGGTCCAGGCGAGGCTCGGGCTGCGCTGCCAGCGCTGCCTGCAGCCGGTGTGGCTAGCGGTCGACGATGTGTCGAAGGTTTGGCTGGTCACGGATCCCGAGCGCGCCGAAGAGCTCGATCCGGGGATCGAGCCGACCTTGGCGCCCGAAGGGCGAATCGCCTTGCGCGACCTCGCCGAAGAAGAGCTGCTACTCGCGGTGCCGCTCGTGCCGCGACACGACGACGACACGCAGTGTGTACCCAGCGAGGAGCAGGCCGCGGGTCGTCAGCAGGAAGAACAAGTTGTGCAGAGACCGTTTGCGGGGCTGGGGGAGCTCCTCAAACGCGGTCGTTGAGTGAACCGCCCGGTTTTCGAATTCGAGTTCGCAGGAGTCCGACATGCCAGTTCAAAAGAGCCGCAAGACGCCGTCCAAGCGCGGCATGCACCGCTCGCACGATCGCCTTGCCAAGCCCGCCCTGTCGGTCGATCCGCAGTCGGGTGAAACGCACCTCCGTCACCGCATCACGCCCGATGGTTTCTATCGTGGCAAGCGCGTGATCGAGAAGCCGGCTGACGAAGAAATCGCAGGCTGATTGCGTATGGCGGGCCCATCGGCCCGTTCGCTCCCGATGATGGGAGCAAACACTAAATGACCGTCATCGCGGTCGATGTCATGAGCGGCGACCTGGGCGTGAAGGAATGTGTGCCCGCGGCGCTTCGCGCGCTGCAAGACGATCCGCTGCTTGAACTCAAGCTGGTTGGGCAGCCCGTAATCATCGACGCTCTTTTGAGTGCGGCCGCACCCGCCGGTGCACTGCGTCGCCGGCTGCAAGTCATACCGGCAAGCGAAATTATTTTGATGACCGACTCGGCGCGCGAGGCGATCCGCCGCAAGCAAGACTCTTCAATGCGGGTGGCCATCGACCTCGTGCACGAGGCGCGAGCCGATGCCGCGGTCAGCGCGGGCAATACCGGGGCGCTCACGGCGATCGCGCACTTCGTACTCAAGTGTCTCGCCGAGGTCGAGCGCGCGCCGATCATGTCGGCCGTGCCGAATGCCGCAGGCTACACTCATATCCTTGATCTCGGCGCCAATGTTCGCGCGACGGCGCATCAACTTGAGCAGTTCGCCATTATGGGCGCGATCGTGGCGCGCGATGTGCATGACATGCCGCGGCCGCTCGTCGGTTTGCTCAATATCGGTGCCGAGGAGAGCAAGGGACACGATCTCGTGCAGGAGGCGCATGTATTGCTGCGCGCCTGGGCATACAGCCAACGACATCGCGATTTCGAATACGTCGGTTTCGTCGAGGGCGGCGATATTTTCACCGGCAAAGTCGATGTAGTCGTGACCGATGGCTTCACCGGCAATGTGGCGCTCAAGACCATGGAAGGTGTGGCGGGACTCATCAGCGGGCGGCTGCGCAGCGAGTTCACCGCGAATTGGACCAGTAAACTGGCGGCGATTTTATCGCGACCCGTGCTCAATCGCGTCTCGGGCTCGCTCGATCCGCGCCGCTACAACGGCGCCGTCATGGTCGGCCTACGAAAAGTCGTGGTAAAAAGTCACGGCAGTGCCGATCGAGTGGCGCTCGCGCGCGCCATCGCCATCGCCGCGACGGCGGTGCGCCGTGAGCTCGTCACGCACGTGCAGCAGGCTTTGGAGGCTGACGCGCCGGCTGCGCCGTAGCGTAGCGCAGACTGCGCAACACGAAGATTTGCGGCTATCGGTCGCGTGGAGAGGGAATGCTCAAATATTCACGGATCGTCGGTACCGGCAGTCATCTGCCTGAAAAAGTGCTGACCAATGCCGACCTTGAGAAAATGGTCGAGACCTCGAACGAGTGGATTCAGGAGCGTACCGGCATCCGCCAGCGTCGTATCGCCGCGCAGGGTGAAACCACGGTGGATCTCGCGGTGCCGGCTGCGCGGCGTGCCATGCAGGCGGCGGGTGTCGAGCCCGATGACATCGATCTCATTGTTTTTGGTACCTGCACGCCCGACCAGATTTTCCCGAACTGCGGCGCCTTGCTGCAGGATCGACTCGGCCTGCGAAAGATTCCGGCGTTTTCGGTCGAGGCCGCCTGCAGCAGCTTCATCTACGCGCTGTCGATAGCCGACAAGTTCGTGCGATTGGGTGATGCGAAGTGCGCGCTCGTGGTGGGTGCCGAGACGCTCAGTCGCATCGTCGACTGGAGCGATCGCAGCACCGCGATCTTGTTCGGTGACGGCGCCGGCGCGGTGGTTCTCAAACCCTCCGCTGAGCAGGGCATCATTTCCACGCATCTGCACACCGACGGTTTTTTTAAAGATTTACTGTACTGCCCGGTCGGGCCCTCCAAGGGCTTTCATCAGGACGAGACGGGACGCATCCCTGCGTTCATCCATATGGCCGGCAACGAGGTATTCAAGATCGCCGTCAAATCTTTGGGTTCGATCGTCGATGAAACGCTCGCGGCGAACGGACTCGATAAGTCGGCGCTCGATTGGCTAGTGCCGCACCAGGCCAATATCCGCATCATTCAGGCGACCGCGAAGAAGCTCGAGATGCCCATGGAGCGCGTGGTGGTAACCGTGCAGGAGCATGGCAATACGTCATCGGCTTCGGTGCCGCTCGCGCTCGATGCCGCGGTACGCGATGGGCGCATCAAGCGCGGCGAACTCGTGCTGCTCGAGGCTTTTGGCGGCGGCCTCACTTGGGGTTCGGCGCTGCTGCGGTTTTGAGATCGGCGGGTTGTGCACAGGCGCCAAAAAAAACGCCGCGCAACGCGCGGCGTTCTTTTACCCAGAGGCCGATCGCTCTTTCGAACGATCACGATCTTGGTCCCGAAGGATTACTTCGAGATCGAGCGCTTGAACATGCGGTCAAGCTTCTCGTTGGTCGCGTCGGAGGAGGACTGGCTGGCCTGAGCGGCGGCGAGCGCCTGGTTGGCCGTCGACTGCGCTGCGTTCGCGGCCGAAGCGGCCGAAGCGGCGGCGCCGTTGGCAGCGTCGGCAGAGCTCTTGGCGGCAGCGACCTGCGACTGCAGGCTCGAGACCTGGGTCTTCAGGCCATCGATCTGGGCCTGCAGGGGCTTGAGGTCAGAGCAGCCGGCAACGGCGGCAACGGCGACGGCGGCGGCCATCTTGACGACGATCGGAGTCTTCATTTTTGGAAATCCTCTTGAGAACAGTGACAGAAAAAACCCTTGGCGGAACTGAGGCCACCATTCGGTCGACCCCGCACGCATAAAATTATAACCGCACCAGAGCGCGAAAGGGATTGCAAGCGCACCAAGGTTGCAAAAAAGCCTTACCCGCCAGCGCTTTCGGCGCCGGATCCTGGGTACTCCGCAAGCGGGTCGGTGCAGGAATCCTTCGGCGATCAGGGTCGCGGCATAATAACCGAAGAAATGTCCTTCTCCCCGCGTATCCTTTTTGTTCCGGTTAGTGGCCCGAGCGGTATGGGCGAATTCGCCCGGGCGCGTAGCCTTGCGGATGCGCTCAAGGCGCGCTGGCCAAATGTTGAAACGCACTTCGTGTTGCATCGCGAAGCCCCCTACGCGCGAAATTTCCATCACCCGGCGACGCTGGTGCCTGCTTCACCCACGCTGTGCACGGCGGAGGTTAAACGGGTGATTGCGCAATTCGCCCCACAGATCGTGATCTTTGATAACGCGGGTCGTACCGGCGCGTTGCGGGCCGCGCGGCGAATCGGCGCGCGTGTCATTTACGTCAGTTCTCGGGGTCGGCAGCGGTACAAAGCCTTTCGCTTAAGCTGGATGCGCCTGCTCGATGAACACTGGATCTCTTACCCTGCAATGATTGCTGGGCGTGTAACGCTGCTCGAGCGTTTGAAGTTGAGGCTGCTCGGGCGACCGACACTGCGCTTTCTGGATACCGTGCTCGCGCCCGCGGATGAGCCGAGTGCAGAGGCCTTGCTCGGGTCGTTAGGCAACCCGGATCTGCTCATCGTGCCGGGCGGCGGCGGTCAGTTCCATGACTCAGCGATGACACCCGCGCACTTTGCGCGCTGGGGTGAGGCGATTGCCGCGCGAGGTTACAAAGTTGCTTTTGTGGCCGGTCCCGCCTACGCAGAGTCTGCGCATGCGAGTGATCGATTTTGCGTGTTGCGCGAGGTGCGTGGTGGTGCCTTGCGCGTGTTGCTCGAGCGCTCCTGCCTCGTGCTTGTAAACGGCGGCGACACGCTGCTGCAGGCCCTCGCGCTCGGTAAGGCCTGCGTGGCCGTGCCGATCGCCGGCGATCAGACTGCACGGATCGCGCGCTGTGCAGAACTCGGCGCGGTGCGCGCGCCCACGCCGCAGGCCGACGCCGTGCTGCGAGAATGCCTCGATCTGCTTGCACATGAGGGATCTCGTTTGGCGCTTGAGGAAAAGGCTCGCGCTATCAGCTTTGCAGATGCCTTGCCACTGGTGCTCGATAGGATAGGTGAGCTCGCTTCAGAGCCTTCGAGGCTGCGCGTAGTAGGACGTGAAGCCTAGTCTTTGAGTCAATCAGCTAGCGGGATAAGCTCGAGAAAAAGCCTCTCGTACTCCGCATTCATGCGTTCGCGACCGTATGCCGAAATCGCTTCCAGCCGAGCGGTGGAGCCCAGTCTTTGTGCCAGTGACTCATCTCGCAGCAAACACTCGAGGGTATCGGCGAGGCTCTTCGGGTCTTTATGCTCGCAGAGCAGACCATTAATGCCATCACGAATGATTTCCTGGACACCCGGAACGCGTGTGCCAATGACAGCACAGCCCGCAGCCATGCCCTCAATTAGCGCCAGGGGCATACCTTCGTAGTGCGTGCTGAGCACGGCGATTTTCGTGAGGCTCAGGCGTTCCGGAATATTATGTACCAGTCCACAAAAAACTATCTGATCTTGTAGCTGTAAATCTTTGACAAGTTTTTCGGCTACCGCGCGATGCCGCGCCTTGCCACCTCCTGCAAGATAAACAGCAGGCTGCAGTCCGCGTTCGCGCAGCATGGCGATGGCGCGAATCAGTGTCAGATGATCTTTCTGTGCGCCGAAGCGAGCGACCATCATCAGGGCTGATTCGCGGCTTGCAAAAGCAAGCGGTTCGGTTCCCATGAAAGGCGCGAGATCAATGCCGTTGGCAATAACGGTGGTGCGCCCGGCCGGAAAACCTAGCTCCAACAGTCGTTGGTGTACGCCAGGGCCGCAACCGACGATCCGCGCCGTTCGCCGCCCCAGCCATCGTGCCTGCGCCAGTCTCCAGCGGGAATAGCGCTCGCGCGTGTTGTGCTCGACGTGCACCAGCGCGGGTACGCCCGCGAGTAGTCCGGCGTATCGTCCCCACAAGTGCTCGCTGAAGCCATGCGCGACCAAGACATCGGGCTGATAGCGCAAACAAAGTTTTCGCAAAGAAATAATCGTCGCAAGATTC
>VGTW01000073.1 GCA_016874555.1 Gammaproteobacteria bacterium
CGCAGCGTCGCACTCCCCAAGTCATAGCCGATGTTGAGTGCGGCGATGGTTTGTTTGGTTGTGCCCTCGGGGTAGTTCTTGAGACCATTCGCACGCGCCACGTTCGGCGTGTTGAGGGTATACTTTCCGAACTGCGGCACGAGATCGTTTCGGGTGAACTGCTTGTTTGACGCAACCGCCGGGGTCGAGGCCGGAATTAGCTGACCCGCATCGTTATTCGAATTGGCATAGGACAGCGAGCCGCTGATTTCGAGATCGCCGTTGGTGTAGCGAAGCTTCCCGCGCGCTGCCCAGTTGGTCTCCTCTCCAACCTTGTCAGCCTTCGAGGGGTTGCGGTTGTAGAACTGCGCGCCCTTGTTGCTGTACAGCGCCGCGAATGAACCTCCGAGGTTGTCGGCGAGCTTGCCGCCGGTGCTCAGGCTGATGCGCTGCTGATCGAAGTTACCGGCGCCAACGCTGAAGTTGCGCCAGCTTTCTTCGCCCGGCGAACGCGAGACGAACTTGATGGCGCCCGCCAAAGTATTGCGGCCGTAGAGCGTGCCCTGCGGACCACGGAGCACCTCGACGCGCTCGATATCGGCGAGCGTAATGTTATTGCCGTTTAGTCGAGCGATGTAGACATCGTCAACATAAATGCCGAACGGCGATTCGGCGACTACCAGCGAGGCGTCCTGCTGCAGCGAGCCGCGCAGCGAGGGCGAGAGATTGGTGGGCGTCGTGATATTGTTGAACATCTTGAGGCTAGGCGCGAAGCGAGCGAGATCGCGGGCTTCGGTGACCTGCTTGTTAGTCAGTGCCTCGGCGGTGATAGCTGTGACCGGCACCGGTACCGACTGCAGAGAGGCTTCGCGGCGTTCGGCGGTGACGATGATTTCTTCGAGTACACCCGACGTGTTGTCGTTCTGGGCGTACGCTCCGGCCGGCAGTACGGCGAGGCCGATGGCAAAAGGCAACAAACGACAGTTCGACATAAGTGGTCCCCGCTAATTGATGATCCGTGTTCGTTATGCGCCGCAGCGCCCAAGGCGGCGCAGCGAGGGCCCTAATCTAGCAGACGGCATCGGCTGCAGCCGAGCGGGATGTCGGTCGGTGGCGATATTGTTGCGCGCAGACAATGAAACGCCATCTGGCGGACAACTCAACGCAGTTTGACGACGACCTTGCCGGAGTTTTTACCGGCCAACAAATACTCGACGGCGTCGGCAACCTGATCGAGACCGGTGAAAGGGGTCGGGTCGACCAGTGCACGCAGTCGGCCTTGGTAATAAAGGTCGAGAATGCGCGCTGCCGCCTCGGCGAAGAACTCGGGGAAGGCCTGATTCTGGAAGCCGCGGATCGAGGCCGACTTCCAGTAGAGCTTTCGGTAGGCCCGAGGCTGCGGTACGAACTCGATCTCTTGGTCGAAGTCGGAGGTATGGCCGCTCACCACTACCCGACCACGGAACGCCACGTGATCGACGAACGTATCAAAGATTTCGCCACCCACCGAGTCATAGGCAACATCGAGCCCGCGGGGATATTCCCGACTCAGTGCCTCGCGTAAATCCTCGCGACGGTAATTGATGGGGCGATCGACGCCAAGCTCGCGCAGTACTGCAAGCTTGTCGTCGCTACCGGTGATGCCGATGACGTGACAGCCGTGCAGCTTCGCGAGCTGCACCACAAAATGGCCAAGACCGCCGGCAGCGGCTGACACCGCGACCGTATCACCAGCCTTCACTTTACCGATGCGCTCGAGACCGACCATGGCCGAGATGCCACTCGGAATCAGCGAAAGAATTTCTGCCGTGGCGTCGCGGACCTTGATGGGTTTGCTCGCCGCGGCAATTTGATATTCGCGATAACCGGAGCCGAGCCGCGTCGCCGCGACGCAATCACCCTCGCGCCACTCTGTGACTCCGGCGCCCACGGTGACGATTTTACCCACCGCCTCGACGCCCATGTCGAACGGTGGTTGTACATCCACATAACGAACGGCGTTGCGACAAAGATTTTTATCAAAGATTGCATTGCAGCCGGCGTATTCGTTACGGATCAGTACTTCGCCCGGGCCTGGATCGCGCCATGTCTCATCGACCACTGATGTCGAACTGCGGAAGTCACCGGTGACTTGGTGAATCACCAGCTTGCGATAGCGAGTGGGAGTTCTGGTCTCGGACATGCGGCGAAGTTGTTGAAAGTGCTGACGACAGGTTGTGATACGGTTCGGCAGCTTATCGCAAGGAGAACGCTCGCGTGCCAACGACCCTTATTACCGGAACCTCGCGCGGACTCGGTCTCGAGTTCGTTCGTCAATACGCCGCTGCGGGCTGGACCGTGCTCGCCTGCGCGCGCCAGCCTACTGCCTCTGTCGAGCTCGCCGCACTGGCTGCCTCGCACTCGAGCAAGGTGCGGCTACTCACCCTTGATGTCGGAGATCATGCCGCGATCGAGCGGACGGCGCGCGAACTCGATAGCATGCCGATCGACGTGCTGCTCAATTCCGCGGGCATCATGGGTAGCGGAAGCTTCGCTACCGAAGGGGTTGCCTTTGGTCGCTTCGGACACTCCGACTTTGCCGACTGGGAGCGGGTATTTCGCATCAACGTCATCGCACCCATGAAAATGGCGGAAGTCTTCTTGGGGCATGTTGCGAGCTCCGAACAAAAGAAAATCGTCACCCTGACCAGCATGCTGGGCTCGGTGGCGCTCAATCGCATCGGCGGTCTTTATGCGTATCGCGCGAGCAAGGCTGCAGTCAACGCGATGATGAAATCGATGGCGATCGATCTCGCCAAAAGTCACGGCATCGCCGCAACTGCCATCCACCCGGGCTGGGTGCGCACGGACCTTGGCGGCCCGCGCGCCGACATCGATGCACCGCAAAGCGTGAGTGGGATGCGCGAGGTGATTGCTGCGCTCGATCTCAGTCGCGTTGGACGGTATTGGGTTTATGACGGCAGCGAGATGCCTTGGTAAACCGCGACGTCAACGCCGCTATCAACGCAGTGATCAAGGCGGCCATCAACTCGGCTAGAAGAACATTCTCGCCATGGTTTTGCGACTCGGATCATAGGCGTTATAGGTTTTGCCGATCGTTGCGGGATCACCGAGTACCTGTACGGCAAGGGTGGCGAGATCGATGCGACCGATATAGCTGAACGCTTGCGGATCATCGGCGAGGATCGCCGTGCCGGTGGCAGGCACGTCGCCAAGACCGCCCGGACGGATGATGGTGTAGTCGAGCCCACTCGTGCGCAGGTGTTGCTCGGCTTGATCTTTGAGCGTAATCACGTCTTTCAGAAACCGCCGCGACATCCGCGGCGCCGCTTCGTAGGAATTGCCGGTGCCGATCACGGTGATGAACACGAAGCGCTTGACTCCTGCAGCCTTTGCCGCATCGATTACATTGCGGTTACCGATGTAGTCGGGTCGCTTGGCTTGCTCGCCGCGAGTCGTGCCCAGCGTGGAGATGACGGCAGCGTAAGTTCCCGAGGCAAGCGCCGCGTTGACCGTGGCTGGGTCGAGCGCATCGGCGACGACGGTATTCACGTCCAATTTCTTGAGTTCTGCTGTATTGGAGGTGGCGCGCACTGCGACCGTAACTGATTCGCCACGTTCGCGCAGCTGGCGCACGATCTCGAGCCCGGTGCCGCGCGTGCCGCCAAAGATCAGGATGGGCCCGCCCGGCGAGGTATGGGCCGCTGTGGGGCGTACGTTGATCGGCTCATGCGCAGAGCCGCTCCACCAAAAAAGATAAGCGGCCAACACGATGACCAAGGTCAGTATCAAGCCACCTAAGAACTTCAGCACTCTGAGCAGGAATTTGAGCATATGCAGATCCCCTTGAGAAAAATTGGCGACCTGTCAGCGTGCGCCGGGCGGCGCGTATTTTTCTACCCATTCCCTGACGGTCTTGTACCAGAACAGCGAGTTTTGCGGTTTCAATATCCAGTGGTTCTCGTCCGGGTAGTAGACCAGCCGCGACGGCACGTCGCGTTTCTGCAGCGTATTGAAGAGTTCGACGCCGTGATTCACTGGCACGCGCATGTCGAGTTGGCCGTGGATGACCAACGTCGGCGTGGCGAAATTTCCCGCAGAGGTGTGCGGCGAGTAGCGTGCGAATTCTTCGGGGCGCTCCCAAAATTCGAAGAAACGGTCGCGCTCGGCGCCATAGTCCGCACCAATCTGCGTGAAATTGTTGTACACCGCAGCGTGTGCGATGAGCGCCTTGAAGGGGTGCGCCCGGCCGAGCAGAGCGCTCGCGAGGAATCCGCCGTAACTACCGCCGCCGGCGACCATGCGAGTGGCATCAGCCCATGGTTGGGCCGCGAGCCACTCTCCGGCCTTGATGGTGTCTTCGTAAGGCTTACTGATACGGTCAGGATTGATCGAATCGGCGAAGGCTTGGCCGAAGCCACTGGAGCCATGGAAGTTGTGCCACGTGACCACATAGCCCCAGCTCGCGAACACCTGCGCGTTCCAGCGCCACTGCACGGCATCCTGGATACCGTTGTGGGGCCCGCCGTGCAACAACATGAATATAGGATATCTCTTTGATGGATCGAAGTCAGGCGGATAGACCACCCACATCTGAACGGGTGCACCAGTCGCACCCGAGTAGGTCACGCTATCGACGCGTCCCTGTACGGTGGCGGTTAGCGTTGAATCATTTAAGTTCGAAAGCTTAATTGCGGCACCATTTGCGAGATCGAGCCGTACCAGCGTCGGTGGTTCGGAAAAACTTTGCCGCAGCGCGACGGCCACGGGCTTTGCGCCGCCCGTGACAGCGAGCGCGAGCCCCGTGAAGCTGCTGCTGCCGGTGATGGGCGTGGGGCCACCCGGTTTTGTGACATCGAAGCGATAGATGCGATTCGTGGCCGCATCGTCGAGCGCGCTGTAAATCGCCTTGGAGTCCGCTCGCCAGAGCAGATCACCCGCTGACCGATCAAATTGACCGCTGAGATCGCGACGCGAATCGTCGGCACGATCGAGTAGCAGCAGTCGAGCACGATCGGCGTAAAACCCCGGAATCGTTTGCGCCGTGTAAGCGAGCCACTTGCCATCGGGGCTATACGCAGGGCTGCCATCATCGGCGTGATTCGCCTCGGTGAGATTACGCGGTGGCTTGCAGCCGCAGGTAGCCACGCGAATGAGATCGTGGTTGGGTTCGACGCCGCTGCTATCGGTATCAGCGACAAAGACTGCTTCCGTTCCATCGGGGGAGAGGTCGTAGGACGAAGCCGAGTATTCGGACTTCGGCAAATGAAAACCCGACTGTCGCGTGATCGCGATCAGCTCACCATCCGCGCGGGAAACCGAGAACAGGTGGGGTTCGCGGTCCTCGAGAAAGCGATCCCAATACGAGATCGGCGCTCGATCCCATACTTTGGCGCTCATTTTGCCCTCGGCGCGCTCTTTCATGCGTGCAGCCTGGTCTTCCCACTTCACGAGATCGATCCAGATCGCCGAGGCAAAGGCGATTCGACTTCCGTCGGTGAACCACTTCGGTGCGCTGACACCGGTCGGTATGTCAGTCAGACGTCGCGCTTCGCCGCCATCGACCGCGATCAAGTAAAGCTGCGATTCCTTGTCGTCACTGCGCTTCGAAATGAACGCGATCGTCGCGCCGTCGGGGCTGAAGCGCGGCGAGGCGTCCGCCGCTTTGTCACTGGTCAGTTGGCGTGACGCTTTGCCATCAGTCGAAAACAGCCACAGATCGGTGGCGCTGCGATTTTCTTTAATGTCGAAGCGCGTAACTGTTACCACTGCGAGCTTGCCGTCGGGCGAGAGGTCGGCATCGCCGAGCCGTACCAGCGACCACATCCGCTCGGCCGACAGGCGTTCGCTGGGCGACGCGGTCTGCGCTGGAGCCGGTGCAATCGCTGCCAGCGACAGCATAAGCAACAGGCAGCTTGCCGGCCAGCTGCGTGGCGAAAATCTCGACATCATGAACGGGCCCCCTTGAAATCTTTGAGGGCGTTGATCAAACTGGTGTTCTCGGCGGTCCGGCCGAGCGAAATACGGCACCAGTCGGTCAGCGGTTCGAAAGGCCTGCCGACGTCGATGCCGCGGGTTTTCATCTGCGCACCAAATTCGGCAATGGGTACGCCGGTACGCACGAACAGGAAATTGCCCTGCGAGTTGCTGCACTCCATGCCGAGTTCGCGGCAGACCGCGGTCACCCGCCGTCGATCGGCGATGATGTGCTCGCGCGACTGGGCAATGAATTCGGTATCGCCCAGACTCGCCGTTGCCGCAGCGAGACCGAGCACATTGGGACTGACCATTTCGAGAGCGCGTAATTTTTTGATGAGGTCAGGTCGCCCGATTGCATAACCGATGCGCAGTCCGGCGAGCCCGTGTACCTTTGAAAAGGTACGCAACACCACGAGGTTGGTGTCGCCGCGCGCGAGATCGATCATGCTCTCGGTGACGCCCAGATCAACCAGATCTATGTAGGCCTCGTCGACCACGACGAGGGTGCGAGCGGCGAGCTCAAGACAAAGTTCACGCAGGGCGGAGCCGGGCAGTACGGTTCCGGTCGGATTGTTCGGGTTACAAAGATAAACGAGCCCGGTACCCGCGGGCGTGGCGGCCGAAATCCCGCCAGCGTCATGGCGTAACTGTGCGTCGAGCGGCACGCGGCGAATCGTCGCGCCTTGTTTTTCTGCAAAGCTCATGAGCTGGCCGAAGGTCGGCCACGCGCAAGTCACCGTGCTGCGTGCGCCCCAACCGAGCGCGAGCATATGCAGCAATTCACCCGAGCCCGAGCCCAGACAGACCCGCTCACCGGGGACGTTTTCGCGGGTGGCGATGGCGGCGATCAGCCGCATGGCGTAGTCCACACCGTAGCGACAACCATCATTGATGGCGGCGGCGACGGCCTCGCGCGCTTTGGGGCCGGGGCCCCAGGGGTTTTCGTTGAAGCCGAGCCGCAACGGGAACCGCAGCGGCGTCGTGTCATTGAAGGTTGTGGTGCTTGCGTTACCCAGCCCGGCCGCAGGCGACAGCCCTGCACCGAACGCCAGCGTCAAAGCCTGTCGACGATCTATGCTGGTCATACATTTTCTCCCCGCTATGCTCTTAACTAGAGGCTAGTGCATCGGTGGAGTCCTCGCCACCGCCTCATGCATACTGGCAGCTGATGGGTGGAGCGTAGTCGCTATGTCGAGTCTTGGTGAAGGTCGGATCGTGGTGGGCACCGCGCGCGGCGAGCGCGGTGACGTCATTGATCTCGTGCGCCGTTGGTTCGATGCGACCGCCGCCCGCGATCTCGGTACGGCCGCAACTCTCATGTCATCAACGGCACGCATCACGATTTCGGGGGGTCACCGTTTCAACAGCCTCACCGATTTCATGGCCTTTGGCGCCGCGCGGTATCACGAAGTCCGCAAGCAGTGCGACAGTTTTGAAGCCTGCGAGGCAGCGGGTGGGGTTGCGGTCTACGTACGCGGCGAAATGACAGGCAGCTGGCTGGATGGCACGGCGTTTTCGCGTGTGCGCTGGTGTGACCGTTTTTTGGTGCAGGGCGGGCATATCGTAGATCTCGAGACTTGGAGCGACCTCGCCGAAACTCGCCTGCAACTTTGAGATTTTCGCTGCGGATATTTCCATGACAGTTCAAAAACTCGAGCGTTACATAGCCCTGGCATTGCAGATCGATTGCGACGGCGTGCATCCCGACCGCGATCGCCAGAGCGCCGTAGCGCGCATGACCCATTCTATCGTCCGCATCGAGCAGGCTATCGCTGGCGCCAAACGCTGGATCGGTGCCGATCTCAAGCTCATTGTCTTGCCCGAATACATTCTTTCGGGTCCGCCTTGGGGCGAGACCATCCCCGAATGGGCAGCGAAAGGTGCCATTGCCCCGGACGGTCCGGAGTACGCGGGTCTCGCAGCCCTCGCACAAAAGTACGGTATTTTTTTGGCCGGTAATGGTTACGAGACCGACGCACACTTTCCCGGACTCTACTTTCAGGCTTGCTGGGTGTTCGACCCGGCAGGTAATCGCGTGCTGACCTACCGTCGACTGATCTCGATCTTCGCGCCGACACCACATGATGTCTGGGATAAATATCTCGATATCTATGGACTCGAGGGCGTATTTCCGGTGGCCGATACCGCCATCGGCAAGTTAGCGGCGATTGCCTCTGAAGAAATCCTTTATCCGGAAATCGCCCGCGCCCATGCGATTCGTGGCGCCGAGGTCTTTTTGCATTCGACCAGCGAGGTCGCTTCGCCCGACCTCACCATCAAGCAAATTGCCCGGCGCGCCCGCGCGCTCGAGAATCTGGCGTATGTGGTGTCGGCAAACACGGCCGCGCTGCTCGGTGTCGATGTTCCGGTGGATTCGAGCAACGGTTATTCCGATATCATCGATTACCACGGTAAGCAGATAGTGCTCGCGGGTGCGGGTAACACCTCGGTGGCGTCAAGTTTTCTTGATCTCGCAGGTTTACGCGCGTATCGGCGTCGACCGGCCATGGCCAATATGCTCTCGCGTCAAGCGCTGGAAATGTTTGCCGAATCTTTCGCTACCGCTGATCTGCGTCGCCGCAACGGTCTGCTGCAGGGCGATAGGTTGCTGATTCCCGATCGCGCCTACTTTCAGCAAAGACAGGCCGATGCAATCGCCCGCATGGTTGAGCGCGGTATTCTTTGACGGCGAGCACTGGTATGATCGACTAGCAAAGGCAGTAGACAATCGAAAATCTCGGTTGCGGCGTATTCTCCTTCGTTGGCATCGGGGCTTTTTTCTCAGTTGTTGCGTGGTGGGGGACCGCGGTGTCACTGCGGTCGATCCGATCTATGATGCAGCTGCAGTCGGCTATCGTGCGGCGATCGCCAGCGTTACCGGACTGCCACTCACGCGGGTCGTCTACTTGCACGATCATCACGACCATATTTGCGGGGGCGCGATTTTTCGCGCCGGTTTCGATTGCGAGACCTGTGCGCACGAGTCTTATCGCCATCGACTGGAGCGGCGCGGCGACACCGACATTCCGCGGCCGACGTGCGGTCTCGGTGATGGCGAGGTGATCGTCGATGGTGGCGCGCAAATCGTGATCCGCTATTTCGGTTACAATCATTCTAACTCCAATCTGCTGTTGCTGTTGCCGACTGCTCGTGGGCGCATGGTGGTCTGAGTGGATGACGTGGAGCCCGATGTGGCCCCTTATCGCAATCTGCCCGATACCGACTTTGGCGGTTATCTGCACTCTTTGGCAGCGGTCGAGAAACTCGATCTCGAAATTGTTTATGGCGGCCACACCGGCCTGGATAATCGGCGCTGGGTCACCGACTATCGCGATTACCTGCTGCGACTACGATCGCCTTTCGTGCGGGCGGCAGACAAATGCTGCAGCCAAACTGAAGATGGCTTTGCGATGACTGAACGCTTGCGCATTCAAGTAACGCAGGCTGCAGCAGATTCCATCGCTGATCGCTTTGGGCCTTCGCGTGGCTTTACAGCTCGGGCGCCGCAGACCGCCGATCGTATTCTCAGTTACCCCATCACCGGCAACTAGACTCCGATACGCATGCCAACGAAAGCCGTACACGAACGCTATGGCGTAGCACGCGACGTGCTGCGCGTGGTCGACGCCCCGATTGAGATACCTGCTGCCGGCGAGGTGGTAGTGCGCATGGAGGCTGCCGCCATGCACATCGCCGATCTGCGTACCATCGCTGGCGCCGATACGTTTCGTTATCCGCTACCACGGACGCCGGGCTTCGAGGGTATTGGCCATGTAGTGCGCGTCGGCGAAAGCGTGAGTTCGCTGCGTATCGGTGAGCGGGTATTTCCCGCGTTAGGCAGTGGTACGTTTCGCAAAGAGGTCCGTTGCCGAGCGGATGCCTGTCTGCCGGCGCCGGCGGGTGATCCTCATCAATTAAGTCTGCTGACCGTCAACGGGGCGACGGCCTGGGTGTTGCTCGAGGACTTCGTGGCGCTGACGCCGGGCGATTGGCTGATTCAGAACGCAGCGAACGCAAGTTGTGGCCGCTATCTCATTCGCTTGGCGCGTCGTCGCGGCATTCGTACCATCAACGTCGTCCGCCGACCGCAGATGATCGATGAGTTACGCGAACTGGGCGGGAATGTGGTTTTGCTCGATGGGCCTGATCTTGCGGCGCGGGTAGCCGCAGCGGTGGCGAACGCCCCGGTCCGACTCGGTATCGATGCGGTCTCGGGTGCGGCAACGCAGCGTATTGCCGGATGCCTCGCCACCAACGCACCTCTCGTCACTTATGGTTCGATGAGCGGTGAGCGCTGTGAAATCGATTTTTATTTAATGTTTCGGCAGGGCATCGTGCTACACGGCCTCAGTTTTGTACGCCAGTTTCGCAATCGCACGCCCGAGCAGGTGAAAGCCCTGTATGCGGAACTCGCCTCGCTAATGGCGAGCGGCGAGCTGGTGGCGCGTATCGCCGGGGTTTATCCTCTTGATAGAATTGTCGACGCTTGCGAACACGCCGGCAAAACCGGCGATGATCGCGATGGCAAGATCATAATCTCTTTAAATAACTGACTGTCAGCAGCCATCGAGTCGAAGAGTGCGTTTGTCAGCGCCGCGAAGTCATGAAGCTCGTGAACGCCGTGTGGTACTCGTCAATGAAGGCGGCGCTGACAGGATCAGTCTGCAACTTGTGCCACCAGGACCCGAGCCGCGGCAGGCCGTCGTAGGGGTCGACCACGCCACACGCGCCGGCGACCGAGGCCATCATTTGCAAGCAGGGCATCATGGCGACATCGGCATAGCCGAGGGTACCGCCGACAGCGTAGGGCCCCGGACCCATGAAGTGTTC
>VGTW01000074.1 GCA_016874555.1 Gammaproteobacteria bacterium
CGGGGCTCAGCCATCCGCCGTATTGGCCACGAGCGTTGGCTGCGAAACATTGCCGTGGCTCTAGGCAATGGTCCGGCGGTAGGGGAAGCCGGAAGACGCGCGCGCACGGCTCTTGAGCATCGGCGCGAGAGTGCCTCGCCGTTACTGAGTGAACACATCGAATGGGCGCTCGCGACTCTCGATCAACGTGCGCAGCTCGCGGGTTCGACAAAAAACTAGATGCGCGTACAGCGCTGGTTATTGATGAGTCGCGTTCGACCGAGCCGAGTCGGGCTCATCACGACGAGATCGCTTTCTGAAATACTCGGTTTGTGCAGTGGGGGGATGCTTTCCACCGAAAAATAATCGATCTTGAAGCCATCTGCGCTGAGCGCCGAACGCGCCTTCGGTTCGAGCTGCATGATCTCAGAGAGCGTGGGTGCCTCGGTTTCGATCGTTTAGCTACTTTACCGAGGTCTTCGTAAATTCGCGATGCGAGCTTGCGCTCAGCTTTCGTTGAGATATTGATTGCGCGAGCTCATGGCAAGCCCATCGGGCGTACGCACCGCCGGCGCACCGATAATGTTGATGGACATCCGCATTTCATCGACCATGCGAGGGATCAGTACCCGCTGCTGAAAATCTTTTTTGCCGAGAACGGCGATGTCCGGCTGCATGATGTTGAAAAGCCTATTACCCAAGCCCGCGAGCGCCTCGAAATGCCCCAGCCGCACGCCGCCGCATAAGACATTAGCAAGACCCGATATGTTGATACGCACAGCATTCACTAGGTCATTCGGGTAGGGCTCGGCAGCTCTCGGGCGATACAGCAGATCGTAGCTCACGTTACGCAGTGGTTACTCGTCTTTCTCCGGCGTACGCGGCTGATGGTCAAACTCCTCGTTGGATCCCAACTCGGTCGGATTGTTGCAGGTGGTGAAGACGTAGTGACGAGTGACCTTGCGTGCCGATCAGCACAGGGACAGGTGGCCGTCATGCAACTTACGCATGGTCGGTACGAAATCCACTTTACGCAGTGCAAAGCGCCACTCTATTACTTTTTCACGGACCTCCGTGACGCGGGTGGCAATTTGACTATCGGATCGACGCTACCCGACAGTCAGTAAAAACAACGACCCGCACGCCAAACTGCGACTAAGTGCACAACGATGGGGTCGCTGTGGTGGCATTCCGGAGGGTCTTTTTGAACCACACGATCATATCACCGAGTGTCGCAGCGGATTGAAGTACAGTCGTCCGTGTTTCATGCGGCGGACAGCTCCTAGCAACTCGGCGTAATCGCCCTCGCTCGTACTAGGATCGATCGCCGCCGCATTGACGATCAGCAGCGGCGCCGCGTCGTAGTCGTGAAAAAAGCGCGCATAAGCTTCGTTCAGCCTCTCAAGATAAGCGCGCTCGATTAGCTGCTCGGTCTTGATGCCGCGGCGACCGATACGCTCGAGCAGTACATCGACCGGGGCTTGTAAATAGATTACCAGGTCCGGTTGCGGCGGATCGGACACCACCCGCGAATAAATCTGCTCGTAAAGCGCGTGCTCCGATTCATCAAGAATGACCCGGGCGAACAGCCGATCTTTTTCCATGAGGTAATCGGACACGCGAACGGTGGCGAACAAATCTTCTTGCCGCAATAATGACAACTGCTGCACACGCTGGAATAGGAAATGTAGCTGCGCGGGCAATGCCGCGCTTACGGGATCGCGGTAAAAGCGTTCGAGAAAGGGGTTGGTCTCGGCCTGCTCGAGGATCAGTTCAGCGTTGATCGTCTCGGCCAAGCGCTTCGCGAGCGAGGTCTTGCCAACGCCGATCGGCCCTTCGATGACGATGTACCGGTGTGAGACGTTGTCCGCCATGTCTCAGTCGAGCCGCTCGATCCCCCGATTAGACACCCGCGCTGCGAGCTCGGTCACACGACCGAGACCTGCAATCTGCAACGGCGGAGCGATGTCACGGAAAGGATACAGAACGAAATCCCGCTCTGGTATCCCGGGATGGGGCAGGGTTAGCTCGGCGGTATCGAGACGGGTGTTGCCGTGCAACAGCAGGTCGAGGTCGATCTCGCGCGGACCCCAGCGCTGTCGCGGCGAGCTACGACCAAGCTGAACTTCGAGCGCACGCAAGGCACGTAGCAAAGCTAGCGGTTCCATGCCCGTCAGCACCCCGACAACGGCATTGATGAACGGCGCTTGAGCGACCGGCCCGAAGGGCGCACTGCGATAAAACGCCGAGCGTGCGATCACTCGCGTCTCAGCGAATTGATCGATCTCGAGGATGGCACGCTCGATGCAGCCTCGCGATTCACCCAGATTGCTGCCGAGCCCGATGTAGGCCGGATGCCAAACTGCGCGCATGCTGCGACTCAGCCCGAGGCTGGCCCGCCACGCCCGCGACCGCCGCGACCGCGGCCACGACGTCTTCCGACGCGCCTGCGACCGCCACCACCCGGACTACTGTCAGCACCCGAAGTCTCGCGGCTGAGCGCTTCGCTCATCGTCACGCGCTGCTGCGGATTGGCGGCCTGCATCCGCGACCACCACTCGACGAGCGCCCGATCAGCCATGTCGAACTGCGCGCGCAGCTGCAAAAGGTCGAAAGCGGCGCGAAAACGCGGATGCTCTAGCGTGCGCAAGGCACGCCGCCCACGCGGCACTTCGAGACGCGGTTGCAACGCGAACATGTCGCGTACCCCGAAAATGAATCGTCGATGGATGGCGACGCGGCCGTAGATCTCGCGGACCACCGAATCGACCGCTTCGAGAATCGTCGAGATTTCATGCCACTCGCTGCGCGGGCGCTTTTCGATCTCTAGCCCGATCGGCCCGTACATCAGCAGGGCAAACAAAAAGGACGGCGTGACCGGTCGACCGGCGCGTACGCGCTCATCAGTGTTGATGAGTCCCTGTACGAGCATGCGCTGTGGTGCGGTACCCGGGTGACGACGCGCGAAAGTTGCGACATTTGGCAGCAGTATATCGAGCAAGCCGCGACCGAGCAGCACGCGGTAACTGGCAGCGCCGTGACCGGTCAAAAACAACTTCAAAGTTTCATCGAAGAGCCGCGCCGGCGGTACGCCCGCGAGCAACTCACGGAGCCTGAGGATGGGCTCGGCGGTGGTCGGTTCGATAGAAAAATCGAGTTTGGCCTCGAAGCGTGCAGCGCGCAGCATGCGCACCGGATCCTCGCGGTAACGCGTCTCGGGGTCACCGATCAGACGCAGACGTTTGGCTTTAACGTCCTCGAAACCGTTAGCGTAATCCCAGACCGAGAAATCGGCGATGTTGTAATAAAGCGCGTTACAAGTGAAATCGCGGCGCCACACATCGTCATCGATCGTGCCGTAAATATTATCGCGCAAGATACGGCCACTGTCATCGACTACACGCTCGAGCGACTCATCGAAATCGTGGAGGTCACGCGAATCTTCGACCGCTAATGCACCCCTGACCGCTTCATCGCTGACCTCTTCATCGCCTGAGAGATCGTCGGCGCCCTCGTCAAGCACGACATCCTCGCCCGGCGGCGGCGCGCCAGATGCGCGAAACGTCGCGACCTCGATGATCTCGCGACCGAAGAAAATATGTGCCAACCGAAAGCGCCGTCCAATCAATCGACAATTGCGAAAGAGGCGCCGAACCTGCTCGGGCAGCGCGTTGGTCGCCACGTCGAAATCCTTGGGCTCGAACCCGAGGGTGAGATCGCGCACACAGCCGCCGACGAGATAGGCTTTGAAACCGGCTTCGCTCAGGCGGTAGAGCACTCGCAGGGCATTAGGCGAGATTTTCGAACGCGAGATCGGATGGGAATCTCGCGGAATGATGTTCGCGAGACGGGGAACGGCCTCAATCGAGGCGTGCTGGGAAGTCAATTCTGTAGTTGTCCGCGTTGGGCTGAGATCTGAGGTTTTAGGCTGACGGCCGCTTGAGCAACCCTGGCGGCAATCTATAATAACGCCTTTACCTGGTCTGCTGTTCAGCACTCACGCTCCTTTCGTCTAGAGGCCCAGGACATAGCCCTCTCAAGGCTGTAACACGGGTTCGAATCCCGTAAGGAGCGCCATCCGATCAGAGGCTTAGGTCGTAAGCGGCGGCTCCCGGGCCGGCATGTGAGAGTGCGGCCCACCGATGAACTACGATCGCCTCAAAAAGATTCTGGCCATTCCGAGCTATTTCTTGCCCGAGGCCGATCGCGATTTTCTCGAGAGCGATCACGTGCGTGCCATGCGACTCGTATTTTAGTTTCACCGCGCCGCCACCTAACCAAAGTGCGTACGGGCTCGGAAGCCCCGTCGTCGTATTCGGCAGCACACGAGTGGCCCCCCGCTGAAACCGCAGGTCCCAGTGACCAACAACGCAGACACTACGAGAAAGCGCGCCGATGCGGCCATGAAATGAGCTGTGGCGCGCTGCACACGCCAGATTATTGTCGGCTTGTGGTCGCCACGGGCGGCGGTCCGGGACTCATAGAGGCAGCGAATCGCGGCGCGAGCGAAGCCGGCGCGCCCACCATCGGCTTCAATATTCGTCTGCCGTACGAGCAATTCCCTAATCCCTACATCACGCCCGGGCTCGCGTTTCAGGTTCGATACTTCGCACTACGCAAAATGCACTTCATGTTTCGTTCGCGCGCTCCTCGCCCTACCTGGTGGTTTTGGCACGCTTGATGAAGTCTATGAACCCCTCAACCTGGTGGCCGCGCGCGCAATCTCGCCGAAACCGGCGCCGAGGCGACCCGATATCTGCTCGAGCGCTGCGGCTGCGAAGACTGCCCGACCGCCTGAGAAATCAGTAGGAGCGCGGCAGGCCGAGCTCGTGCTCGGCAATGTACGAGAGGATGAGATTGGTCGAAATCGGCGCGACCTGATAAAGCCGCGTCTCGCGAAACTTTCGCTCGACATCATATTCGGCCGCGAAGCCGAACCCACCATGAGTCTGCAGACAGGCGTTAGCGGCTTCCCACGAAGCTTTGGCGGCTAAATATTTGGCCATGTTGGCTTCGGTGCCGCAGGGCTGCTGCGCATCGTAGAGTTCGCAGGCCCGAAAGCGCATTAGGCTGGCGGCCTCGGTTTCGATGTAGCTCTCGGCGATCGGAAACTGCACGCCCTGGTTCTTGCCGATCGGACGATCGAACACCACGCGCTCGTTGGCATACTTGGTGGCGCGCTCAACGAACCAGTAGGCATCGCCGATGCATTCGGCCGCAATCAACACGCGCTCGGCGTTGAGACCATCGAGGATGTAGCGAAAGCCCTTGCCTTCCTCGCCGATCAAGTTTTCTGCCGGAAGCTCGAGATTATCAAAGAAAAGCTCGTTGGTCTCGTGATTGACCATATTGAGGATGGAGCGCAAAGAAAGACCCTTGCCCATCGCCTCGTGTACATCAACCAAAAACACCGACAGTCCGTCGGACTTGTGCTGCACCTCGGCAAGCGGCGTGGTGCGCGCGAGCAGCACGATGAGATCGGAGTGCTGTACCCGCGAGATCCACACCTTTTGCCCGTTGATGACGTAGCGGTCACCCTTGCGCACGGCCGTGGTCTTGAGCTTGGTGGTATCGGTTCCCGTGGTGGGTTCAGTCACCGCCATCGACTGCATGCGCAATTCGCCCGAAGCAATCTTTGGCAACAACGTGCTGCGCTGCGCTTCGCTGCCGTGACGCACCAACACATTCATCACGTACATCTGCCCATGACAGGCGCCGGAGTTGCCGCCCGAGCGGTTGATCTCCTCCATGATCACCGAGGCCTCGGCGAGCGACAGCCCCGACCCGCCGTATTGCGGCGGAATCAGCGCTGCGAGCCAACCGGCGGCGGTCAACGCATCGACGAACTCGACGGGGTAGCCGCGCACGGCATCGACCTTGCGAAAATACTCATCCGGAAACTGTGCGCAGAGCGCGCGCACGGCCTGCCGAATTTCTGCGTAGCTCTCTTGGCCCGAATTTTTCATCTTCATACCCCCGCCGCGAGGATACCGCGAGCCTGCATCAAGGCGAGCACACGCTCGGCGGCTTCATCCACCGTGCAATCGACCGTGTTGAGCCTGAGTTCGGGCGACTCGGGCGTCTCGTAGGGTGAATCGATGCCAGTAAAGTTTTTGAGTTCACCGCGCCGCGCCTTGCGATAAAGGCCTTTCACATCGCGCGATTCAGCCACGGCCAGCGGCGTGTCGACGTGCACTTCGATGAACTCGCCTTCCGCGAACAACGCGCGCGCCATTTGGCGCTCGGCACGATAGGGAGAAATGAAGGCCGTGAGCACGATGAGCCCGGCATCGACCATGAGCCTTGCGACTTCGCCGATCCGCCGGATGTTCTCGACACGATCTGCGGCCGTGAAGCCGAGATCGCGATTGAGTCCATGACGCACGTTGTCGCCATCGAGCAGATAGCTGTGACAACCGCGCGTCAACAGGCGTTGCTCGAGCGCATTAGCAATCGTCGATTTGCCGGACCCCGAGAGCCCGGTGAACCAGATCACGATCGGCTTGTGGCCCTTAATGCCGGTACGCGCCGCCTTGTCGACACTCACCGCTTGGCGGTGAATGTTGCTCGCCCTGCGCAGCGCGAAATGAATGAGCCCGGCACCGACCGTGGCGTTACTTAGTCGATCGATGACGATGAAACTGCCCATCGTCCGATCTTGTCCATAAGGATCGAAGGCAATCGAGCGATCGAGCGATACATTGCAGACGCCGATTTCATTGAGATCGAACTGCTTGGCCGCGAGTTGCTCGAGCGTATTCACGTTGACCTTGTGCTTCGGGGTCGCAAAGCTCGCGCCCACCGTGCGTGCG
The DNA here is from genome assembly GCA_016874555.1 of Gammaproteobacteria bacterium. Lineage (GTDB taxonomy): Bacteria > Pseudomonadota > Gammaproteobacteria > Steroidobacterales > Steroidobacteraceae > UBA964. The sequence continues at coordinate 6,792 of VGTW01000074.1, forward strand.
CCCGCCTTCAAAAGATAAGAGCGGCCAGGAAGCATCGGCTTTTCGCCCAACCACACGAGTGTGGTTTCAAATTGATCGGCGGTCTCGGCAGGACTCGCCGCGGCGCTGATGACATCGCCGCGTGAGATATCAAGCTCATCCTCGAGGGTGAGCGTGATCGATTGCCCGGCAAGCGCCTGCGCAAGATCGCCCTCGGCCGTGACGATACGCGCTACCCGACTCTCCTGACCCGATGGTTGCACGCAGATCCGCTCGCCCGTGCGCACGCTGCCACTCGCGATCAAACCGGCGTAACCACGGAAATCGGCGTGCGGTCGATTGACCCACTGCACCGGAAGACGCAAAGGCGCCGCTGCACTGCCGCCGCGCTCGATCTCGACGGTCTCGAGATAAGCCATCAGTGTCGTACCGCGATACCAGAGCATGCGGGCACTCGGGGTGATGACGTTGTCACCCTTGAGCGCCGAGAGCGGAATAAGCATGATGCTCTCGAAACCGAGCTGCGCTGCGAAGGCGCGATACTCATTGGCGATCTGCTCGAAGCTGCGCTGCGCGTAATCGACCAGATCCATTTTATTGACCGCTACCAGCACCTTGCGGATGCCGAGCAGGCTTGCCAGATAGCTGTGCCGTCGAGTCTGCGTGAGTACGCCCTTGCGGGCATCGATCAAAATGACTGCGATATCCGCTATCGAGGCGCCGGTGACCATGTTTCGGGTGTACTGCTCGTGACCCGGGGTGTCGGCGACGATATACTTGCGGCGCGTGGTCGCGAAAAACCGATAAGCGACATCGATAGTAATGCCCTGCTCGCGCTCGGCGGCGAGACCATCGACCAGCAGTGCGAAGTCGATGTCCCCGCCTTGCGTACCCCACTTGCGACTATCGACTTCGATTGCAGCCAACTGATCATCAAAGATCATCTTCGACTCATGAAGCAAGCGACCGATCAGCGTGCTCTTGCCATCATCCACGCTGCCGCAGGTGATAAAGCGCAGCAGATCCTTGGCTTCGTGTTCCTGCAGCCAGGCGTCAATATCCCTCGAGCGAGCTACCGCGACTGCCTTTTTCTTTGGGGTAGCCATGTCAGAAATACCCCTCCTGCTTCTTGCGCTCCATCGAAGCCGAACCATCGTGATCGATCAGCCGACCCTGTCGCTCACTCTGTCGCGAGCGCAGCATTTCGTCGATGACCTCGGGCAGCGTCGAGGCCTCGCTCTCGATCGCACCCGACAGCGGATAACAACCGAGTGTGCGGAAGCGCACCTTGCGCATTATCGGTACTTCGCCATCCTGCAGGGGCATACGTTCGTCATCAACCATAAGCAACGTGCCATTGCGCTCGACCACGGGGCGCTCGCGGGCCAGATAGAGTGTTACGATCGGCACGTTTTCCCAATAGATGTAGTGCCAAATATCCAGCTCGGTCCAGTTGGAGAGCGGAAAGACCCGAATCGACTCGCCCGTCTGCTTGCGCGCGTTATAAAGGTTCCATAGCTCGGGCCGCTGATTTTTAGGATCCCAGCGATGCTGCGCGTTGCGAAAAGAGAACACGCGTTCTTTGGCGCGTGATTTTTCTTCATCGCGTCGTGCCCCGCCGAAAGCCACGTCGAAGCGATACGCATCGAGCGCCTGTCGCAAACCCTCGGTGTTCCACCGATCGGCGTGGAACTGCGAGCCATGGGTGAAGGGATTGATGTCAAGACGCACCGCCTCAGGATTGCGATGCACCAGCAGCGCCATACCGTAGTCGCGCGCGACTTTCTCGCGCATCGCGTACATGTCGCGAAATTCCCAGGTCGTATCGATATGCAGCAGTGGGAACGGCGGCGGCGCTGGAAAAAAAGCCTTGCGCGCAATGTGCAGCATGGTCGCGCTGTCTTTGCCTGCGGTGTAGAGCATGACCGGGCGCTCGGCCTCGGCGATCACCTCGCGCATGATGTGGATGCTTTCCGCTTCGAGGCGCTGCAAGTGGGTTAGTCGCATGGGATCTCGAGGGTTTTTTCGAGGTTGCGTTGCGATCGAGGCCTCGCGGCGCGGACCCGGGGCCGCCGGCGCAGCCAAGAGCACGATCGACGGATGTCGCTGGACCCAAGCTTGTAGCTCAGGCCGGGCGACATCGACGCCGTGCAGCAGCACACCGCGAATCTTTGGTGAGGTGGCGAGCAAACGGTCGAGGAAATCGAGCCAACTCGCGATGCGACAAGGCGCCGCGAGCGGCAGCCATCCCAGGCGACCACGCAGAGTCTGGGCAATCAACAGGCGTGCGTCATGTACACGCAGCTCGCCGCACCAAATAAATTCACCGGCCTTTCGCTCGGTAGCGCGCAGCGTCTGCAGCGTCGTCTGCTGCCAATCTTTGAGTAGGGGTTCTTGCAGGGCGCGCTCGGCCAGCGTTGGCAAGACGAGACCCACGCGACCGAGCAACCGCGCCAGCGCCCGCCCCTCGCTTTTGGCACCGAAGCGCTGGCGGGCAAGCCCGGCCACGGCCGCCGCGCTCCAAAGCCGCCCCGATTGCGGCGGCTCGGCACGCAGCAAGCTCTGCGTGAGCGCGGCTTCATCGGCCGCATCAAGCACGCGATTCGCGCCCATCGGTCGACCCGGACTGCGCCTCGCCAGCGCCGACCAGCCTCCCTGTCGAAAGGCCTTGCAGGCGCTGATGATGGTCGGCGCGCTCAGCCCGGTCTGCGCCCGCACGTCGGCGAGACTACTGCCGGCCAAGCGCAGCTCAACCGCGCGCCGGCGGCGGGCCTGCTGGGAATAGTTGGTGGGGTGGCCTGATGACAGGGGCACGTGGGGTTCAAGTCCTTGTCGGAATTCGGTAAGTTTAAGTCCATTAATTATTTAATCAAGCCTTGGCAGGCTATACTCCTGGCCGTGGTAATCTCCAGTGCGCTGCTCAGCGACGTCGAAAACATCGCCCTCGAGGCGGGTGCGGTGGTTCGTCTCGTCTACGAGATGGATTTTTCGGTGCAGACCAAGGCCGATGAGTCCCCCGTCACCATTGCCGATCAACAGGCCGAGGCCGTCATTCTGGCGGGGCTCGCGAACCTCGATCCCGGGACACCCGTCGTCGCCGAAGAGTCGGTCGCCGCCGGTCGTATCCCGACCGTCGATACCCGTACGCCACGCTTTTGGCTGATCGATCCGCTCGATGGCACCAAAGAATTCATCCACCGCAATGGCGAGTTCACCGTCAATATCGCTTTGATCGAGGCTGGAGAACCAGTGCTCGGTGTAGCGCTGGCGCCCGCACTTGGCAGCAAGAACGGCACGCTTTACAGCGGCGCTCGCGGACTCGGTGCCTTTCGCCAAGATGCGGCGGGGCGCAGGGCAATTCTTTGTCGGCGCGTGCCGCAGTCCGGCCTCGCCGTAGTGGCGAGTCGCTCGCATGGCGATGAACACGCGCTCGATGCCTTTCTCGTGGGGCGCAAAGTGGGTTCGCGCGTCAACGCCGGCTCCTCACTAAAACTTTGTTTGTTGGCCGAGGGTCGGGCCGATCTCTATCCGCGACTTGGGCGCACCATGGAGTGGGACATAGCCGCGGGCCATGCCGTACTCGCAGCCGCAGGCGGCAGCGTAACGCAGCTCGCCGACGGGCGAGCGCTCAATTACGGCAAGCCCGGCTTCGAGAACCCGCACTTCGTCGCCCAGGGTTTACGGGATTAACGGCGGGGAATGGTGGGTCCTGCGCGATTCGAACGCGCGACCAACTGGTTAAAAGCCAGCTGCTCTACCGACTGAGCTAAGGACCCGTGCCAGATGAGAAGGCGCGGATTCTACACATACCGCGTCGGATCGGGCACACCTGCGGCGACAAATCCTTCATGACGCAAGCGGCAACTGTCGCAACGACCGCAGGCCCTGCCCTGGGCGTCGGCCTGATAGCAGGACACCGTCAACGCA
>VGTW01000075.1 GCA_016874555.1 Gammaproteobacteria bacterium
GCGGCACGAGAGTCATGGGGGGCCCTTCCGTGGGCTCGACTACAATGCGGGGCATCGTATACCGACCCCTGCATCGGAGCACAACCATGTCATCGCGGTCCACGACAGCCTCAGGTTTGGCACTCGGAATCCTCATAATCGGCGCCGGCACGGCGCTGGCGGCGCCGTTCACGGCCCAAGATCTCAACACGCTCGCACGCGTCGCAGACCCGCAGGTGTCACCCGATGGACGCTATGTGGTCTACACCCTGCGCGAGACCGACATGGAGGCCAACCGCGGCCGTACTGATCTCTGGCTGCTCGATCTAGCCGATGGCAAAAGTCTGCCGTCGCCGCGACGACTGACACAGCATCCCGCCGCGGACAGCAGCCCGCGCTGGGCGGCCGATGGGTCGGGAGTTTTCTTTCTCTCGAGTCGCGGCGGCTCCTCGCAGATCTGGCACATCAGCCTTGCAGGGGGCGAGGCGCAACAGGTGACGAGCCTGCCGCTCGATGTCGGTTCGTTCGAGGTGTCGCCCAAAGGCGACCGGCTCGCGGTGTCGATGGAAGTCCTCCCGGATTGCGCCGATCTGCAGTGCACCACTGACCACCAAGCCGCGCAGTCAAAGAAAAAAGCCAGCGGCAAGGCTTATGAGCAGCTGTTCGTTCGACATTGGGATGCCTGGAGCAACGGCACGCTTTCCACGCTCTTCACGGTAACCCTCGAAAAAAATATGAAAGTCGGTGCCCCCGTGAACGTGTCGGGTAAGATACGCGGCCACGTACCCTCGAAGCCCTTTGGTGGCGATGAGGACTACGTTTTCAGTCCCGACGGTACGCGCCTCGTCTTCAGCGCGCGGCTCACCGGTCGCAGCGAATCGTGGTCGACCAACTTCGATCTTTACGAGGTCGCCGCCGATGGTTCGGGCGAACCGCGTAACCTCACCGCCGATAACCCGGCCTGGGATGCACAGCCCGTATTCTTGGCCAACGGCGATCTCGCCTGGCTCGCCATGTCACGCCCGGGTTTCGAAGCCGATCGATACGCGATCAAAGTTCAGAGCGCCAAAGATGGCCGAGTTCGTACCCTGCTGCAGGACTGGGATCGCTCGGTCACGACGCTCGCGACCACGCGAGATCGCAAACGCCTGCTGGGCATCGCCGATGACATCGGCCAGACAGCACTGTTCGAAATCGACCCCACCACCGGTGCGCGTAAAACGGTGGTGGGCGATGGGCAGGTGCAGGGGATCTCGGCCGGCCCGCGTGGCATAGTCATGGCTTGGGCCTCGCTCGGCTCGCCACCCGATCTTTACTTGGCCGCAGGCGGCAACCGCACCCGTCTCACAACGGTCAATGCCGAGCGCCTCGCCGATCGCCAACTCGCCGAGTTCGAGCAGTTCTCGTTTACCGGCGCCAACGAGCAGAAAGTTTATGGCTACGTGATGAAGCCGCATGGCTTCAAGCGCGGTCAAAGATATCCGCTCGCCTTCATCGTGCATGGTGGGCCGCAAGTGAGCTTCGCCAACCAGTGGTCCTGGCGCTGGAACGCGCAGGTCTATGCGGGTGCGGGCTACGGCGTGGTGTTCATCGACTTTCACGGCTCGCCGGGCTATGGTCAGGCGTTCACGGACTCGATCAGCCAGGACTGGGGCGGCAAACCGCTCATCGATCTGCAGAAAGGTCTCGATGCCGCGCTTGCAAAATATGAGTGGCTCGATGGCTCGCGCGCCTGCTCATTGGGCGCGTCATATGGTGGGTTCATGCAGAACTGGATCGCCGGAAATTGGCCCGAGCGCTTCAAGTGCATCGTCAATCATGCTGGAATCTTTGATCAGCGAACCATGTACTACACGACCGAAGAGCTTTGGTTTACTGAATGGGAGAACGGCGGACCGTATTACCTGACGCCGAAAATCCACGAGAAATTCAATCCCGCCGATAACGTCACGAAATGGAAAACGCCGATGCTCGTCACCCACGGCGCACTCGACTATCGCGTGCCCTACTCGCAGGGCCTTGCGACTTTCACGGCGCTGCAGCGGCAGGGGGTCGAGAGTCGGCTGGTGTTCTTCCCGGACGAGAACCACTGGATTCTGAAGCCCGCCAACAATGTGCAATGGCACGAGGAAGTACTTGGCTGGTTGCAGAAGCACCTCAAATAGGCGCCTTGCCGCGCCAGGTGTCTTACCGCGCGGCGGCTAGCTATAATCCGCGCGCCACTCGGCCTTGTGAGCAAGGCCGAGTGCGATGATGCGGTTGAGCAAATCGTGGTAACCGATCCCGGCGCTGAGCGCCGATTGCGAGAAATCTTCAGCCTCTGCGAGACAGGGATTGGAGTTCGCCTCGAGTACGAAGACCTCACCATCGTCACGTACACGAAAATCCATGCGCGCATAGCCAGAGAGGCCAAGCGCGTTGTAGATGCGCCGTGCCATCCGATCGAGTTTGGCGACGACCGCCAGTGACAGATCTTGTGCGGCCGCGCGGGTGATGCCGTGCCGCGCCTGATATTTGCGATCCCATTTCACTTTGCGCGTGGCAATGGTCGCTTGATTGTCACCCATGGTGCCGAACTGCAATTCCCAAACGGGTAATCGAGTGAGCCGCTGGTTACCGATCATGCCAACGTAGACCTCTCGACCCGCGATGTACTCCTCGACCAGCGCGTCGGTGCCTACCTGTTCATGTATGAAGGCGACGCGATCCTGCAACTGCTGCGAATTTTCGACTATCGACGCCTGCGAGATCCCGAGCGAAGCGTCTTCGGTGGCCGATTTGACGAACAGCGGATAGCGCATGTGTCTTGGCGCACGAAATTTTCGGCCCTTGGACAACAACGCGAAGTGCGGCGTCGGAATGCGATGCCAGGCCAGTAATTGCTTAGAGAGTGGCTTGTCGCGTGATAGCAAGAGGCCGCGCGGATTGCAGCCCGTGTAGGGCTGCTCCATCAACTCGAGGAAAGCGACGACATGCTGGTCGTAAGTAACGATACCGTTGAATTCCTCGAGCAGATTGAAAACGACATTGGGTTTCCAGTCGGTGATCGCGGTACGTAAACCCGTCAGACTGTCGAGCACACCCAACACACGCACCTCGTGTCCGACCAGGCGTAGCGTGCGGATGACGTCGTACTCGGTACGCCATTCGTCGACCTGCTGATCGGTAAGCCCGGTAACACTGTCAGGCGGCACCAGGGTATCGTGGACGATCACCAAAACTTTCAGCAGCTTCATGACTTGCGTGACTTCATAGCGTGAATCGCACTCTCTCCCCGCGAAGCCCGGCACGCGCCAGATGCCGGATCATCGCTTCAGCGTTTCTTTGACGGAGACGCGCTGCACCCCGCATCCACAACCTACGCTCCCGACAGCGCTCGATCGCCAACTGCAACAACTGTCGCGCACCATACTCGTCGATAGTGGTCTGCGCCATCGCGTGGCGCACGAGCCGATCGCGCGCCTGTCGCAGACAGGTGTCGGCGCGAAGATATCGCGTCGGTCGACGACTGTGGCGCCGCAAGGGCGCAAACCCGGTCCGCAGCGCAGCATCGATCATCGAAAAATCGCAACTCATGCGCCGCAACAGCCCGCGCCGATAATGTTCGCGCAGGATGCGCTCGTTGGTCACAACGGGTTCGATCCGGTCCGCAGAGCGAATTGCCGGCCGGCATCCGCGAATCTCGCGCATCAAGCGGTCCATCGCCTCGAGCTTGGTCAGCGCCGGCGTACCAGCGTAGTGACGTCGCCAGGCCGAGCGCGGCGACAACCAAACCGCAAAAGTTTCGGCGAAGTCCTCCGCGGGATGCGCTTGCGCATACCAGCCGTCTAGATGCGAGACGTAGGCGCGGCTCGATGGATCGGCAGCGTACTGTGCGGGATATTTTTCGGTCGGCGACCCGAAGCACTGCCGCCAGAGTTTTCGCCGCCGCAAGCGAAAGGCCGTATCGACGACATGCCCGGCTTCGTGCCGCAATATTTGCAATAGACCGGTGGCATTACCGCCCTCGACGCTGCGTGACATGCGCCGCTCGAGCCGCTCCAGTCGCGGGTGCGCCAAATAAAAAGGGATCGCAATGCCGGGGATGCCATCGGGCGAAAACCACTCGTCCGCAAACCAGAAATGCGGTTCGAGCAAAATATCGCGCGCCGCGAGCTCGTCACGCAGTCGCCGAATGGCCCGCTGCAGCGCCGCGCACCGCGGCAGTCCAAGATGCAAATCGCGAAAACGCAATCGCAGCAGCTCGGCGTCGGAGTAGCGCGCCCACTGCGGTGATTTGCGACGTCTCATGGTAGCTCTGCGGATTTAAGTGATGTCGTCCAGCCTCACCAGCACCTCGGTGAGCAGTGCGTCGGCCAAAGACTCGATCTGCTCCCGCTCGTACAGGGTCGCCAACCACCGCGCAGGAATAGACTCGATGCCAAACAACGCACCGGCCAGTTGGCCCGCCGCGGCGCCGTGCACGTCGGCATCGCCGCCGGCATTGATGGCCGCCAGCACCGCATCCTTCCAATTCTGCGCACTTGCGACGGCGTCGCGCGCGGTGATCAGTGCTCGCTCGGCGGCCGTCGGGTCCATCGACGCAGGGGTGATCGCGGAGCTGATCGCCGGCAGCAAGCCACGCAAGGCACGATGCATAAGCGTGGCAAATTCACGCGTGGCGGCAAGCGTCTCGGACGCATGACTCGTGACCCCGACCATGACCGGCAAATCATCGAACAACGCGTCGACTGCGGAGTAGTGCCACATCGCGAGCGGTGCCACACGCACCAACGCATCCGCTCCATCGCTCAAATCCTTGGCAGGCCGACCGTCGACGAGCGCCCGACTCACGCTGGCAGTGATACCGAGACACTCACCCGTCGCTGAGCCCTCGCCACGTCGCTGCCAGCGTCGGTACCCCTCCAGTTGATCGTTCGCATTACAACCCTGCGAACTCAGCAAACTGCGGGCGAGCAAGAGCGCGAGCGCGGTATCGTCGGTCCAAGCGCCGACCGGCAAATCATAGGGCCCACCACCGAGCAAATCGCGGACAGGCGGAAAACTTCCCGCCCGTGCGTACTGCGCGGGGGCCGCCAGAGCATCGCCGAGTGCGAGCCCGAGCAACGCACCGCGGAAGCGACTGCGCAGACGGGCGACCGTGGCGAGCGCCGCATCATCAAAAGCGCCGACACCGTCATCCGGCGTCATGGTACCCGGCCGCGAGTGCAGCGAAATCGAACAGCGCAGGATCCGCGAGGTGCCCTGCTTCGACACTACGGATCGCAGAGAAAATGGATTCGGTCCGCCCGGGGTAGTCCTTTTCCCAATCCTGTAGCATTTTTTTGATCAGGCGCCGCTGGGCATTCTCCTGCGAGCCGCAAAGCATGCAGGGAATGACGGGAAAACCGCGGGCGCGCGCGTAGCGCTCGATATCGTGCTCCGGCACGTACGCGAGCGGACGAATCACGATATGTCGACCGTCTTCGGAGCGCAGCTTGGGCGGCATGGCTTTCAGGCGTCCCCCGAAGAACATGTTGAGAAACAGCGTCTCGACGATATCGTCGCGGTGGTGCCCGAGCGCCACCTTCGTGATGCCGTTCTCCGCGGCCCAGCGATAGAGCGCACCGCGCCGCATGCGGGAACAGAGTCCGCACATCGTCTTGCCTTCCGGGATCACGCGCTTGACGACGGAATAAGTGTCTTGCTCGATCACCTGAAACGGTACACCGATCTCGGTCAAATATTCCGGCAATACGTGCTCGGGAAAGCCCGGCTGCTTTTGGTCGAGATTCACGGCGACGATTTCGAAACGCACCGGCGCACTGCGCTGCAGCGACATGAGAATGTCGAGCAGCGTGTACGAATCTTTGCCGCCAGACAGGCACACCATGACTTTGTCGCCCTCGGCGATCATGGCGTAATCCTCGATCGCCTTGCCGACCAGCCCGCGCAAATGCGCCTGTAGCTTGCGAAACGTGTTCGACATCCTCTTGACTTCCATGTCCATCAACGAGCATCCATCAGGCGACGCGTTGCGCCCCCATCACGATCAGACAGATGCAGCTGCCGAAACCCACCACCCAGGTGAGCGAGCGCAGCGTCGCGAGGTTAGCGAGATAGCAGGCAAGGTAAGCAATGCGCGCAGCCAAAAAGATACTGGCAATCAGCGCCAAACTCTCGGCGTTCACGTTGCCCACGTAGGCCGCCACCAGCGCCGCGGTATACGTGACGAGCGCCTCCCATGAATTGGCTTGCGCCGCATTGGCTCGCGCCCGATATCCGGTGCGTCGCGCCAGCCAATCGCGCGGATTGGCATTGTCGTAGCGATCGTCACCGCCGCCCGCTTTCGAAATTCCGCCGCATATGATGGGCATGAGCATCGTGACCAAAAGAATCCAGAGTGCCGTAGACATATTGTTCTCCTTTGGATGGTTTGTTCGATTGCGATTTCAGATCGACTGCCGATCAGCAGATACATTGCTTGCACCCGACAAACGATCCAGCAGATCACTGACGTGATGGGGCGATTTGGTGTTGCGCGCAATCAGGGCGTAAAGCGCCGGCACCACATAAAGCGTGAGTGCCAGCGACAAAACGGTCCCAAAGAATACCGCGGCGCCGATCGACTGGCGACTCTCTGCTCCGGCACCGGTCGCCGTCATGAGCGGCACCGCACCGAAAGCCGTGCACAGACTGGTCATGAGCACCGGCCGCAGACGTATCGAGGCCGCCTCGATCACCGCCTCGACGAACTCGATACCGCGATCACGCAACTGATTCGCGAACTCGACGATCAGGATGCCATTTTTGCAGGCGATACCGACCAGCATGATGCCGCCGATCTGACTGAAGACGTTGATCGACGAATTGAACAACCACAAGCCGAACAAGGCCCCCGTGATCGCCAGCGGTACCGTAGCCAAAATAATCAGCGGATGCACGAAACTTTCGAACTGCGCGGCCAGCACCAGATAGACGACCAACAAGGCAAATGCGAAGGTGATCCAGATGCCGCCGCCGGCCTGCTTGAACTCCCGCGATTCCCCATCGAAGCTCACTTGCACACCAGAGGGGATTTCTTCGCGGATCACCTGTTCGACATAATCGAGGGCGTCACCGAGCGCATAACCCGGCGCAAGGTTCGCGCTCAGGGTAATTGCACGCAACCGATCGAAGCGCCGTAGCGAACTCGGCCCCGCAGATTCCTCCACCGTCACGAGCGCTGCGAGTGGCGCCATCTCGCCGCTGCGACTCGAACGCACGTAGAGATTGCCGAGATCATCGACGGTCGCCCGATCTTCCTCACGCGCCTGCAGGATGACGTTGTACTCCTCGCCGGCGCGTAAAAAATTGGTCACCACGCGCGACCCCAGCATCGACTCGAGGGTACGCCCCACATCTTGTAAAGAAACCCCGAGATCTGCAGCACGGTTACGATCGATCCGCACCTGCAGCTGCGGCTTGCGCTCCTGGTAATCGGAATCTAGCCCGATGATGCGCGGGTTCTCGCGCTGAATGCGCTCGATGACTTTATCGCGCCAGCTGGCGAGCTCACCGTAGTCACCACCCCCCAAGACCACCTGCAAGGGGCGACCGCCCCCACGCATGCCGAGTGAGGGCGGCGTCATCACGAGGATACGTACGCCGGTGATACCCGCCGTACGCGTGCGTACCCGCTGCGCGACTTGCTGCGAGTTGTCTTCGCGCTCGTCCCAGAGCGTCATCGGCAGAAACAGCGTCGCATTGTTGACATCGCCCTGCGCACCGAACGATCCCGAACGCACGATGACGCGCCGTGCGTTACCGGCGCGAACTTCGTCCATCATCACAGCTTCGACCTGCCGCACGTACCGATCAAGATGCGACAGACTCGAACCCTCAGGCGCACTGACCATGACCGGCATCATGGCCCGATCTTCAAGCGGTGCGAATTCCTGCGGTAACTTGAACCACGACACCGGCTTACCGAACACCGTCAGAGCGATCACCAGGGTGGTCAGTACAGCTGCCCCAATCACTATTCTTCGCGGTCCGCTCGTACCCATGACCCGTCGCAGGCTCGCCTCGTAGACTTCGGTGAGAACCTGAAATCTTCGATCGACAGACTGCGCGAGTCGGCCACGGTGAATGCCACCGGCGAAAAGCTGGGAGGCCATCATCGGGGTCAGGGTGAGTGCGACCACGGCCGAAAATCCGACGGCGGCGGCCACCGTTACTCCAAACTCACCGAACAATCGCCCAAGCGTACCTGACATGTACGACACCGGCACGAACACGGCCATCAGCACCAGCGTCGTAGCGATCACCGCAAAAGAAATCTCCTGACTGCCACGCGCCGCACCGAGCAGTGGCGACTCGCCCGCTTCGATACGTCGCGCAATATTTTCGAGGACCACGATAGCATCGTCGACCACAAGCCCGATGGCGAGTACGGCCCCGAGTAACGTCAGTGTGTTGATCGAGTAGCCGAGCGCCGTCATCACCAAAGCTGCAGCGAGTATCGACACCGGGATGGTCACCGTCGGGATCAGCGTTGCGCGCAGTGTCCCGAGAAATGCAAAGATCACGACCAGTACAATCAGTAAGGTCTCGAGCATCACCGTGACCACTTTCTTCATCGACTCAGAAATGAACACCGAGAAATCGATGTTGAGATCTGCCGAGATATCTTCGGGCAGAGTTTCTTTGATGACCTCAAGCTGTCTCTTAGCGGCCTCCGATACTTCGAGCACGTTCGCCTTCGAGGTCGGGATCACGCCCACGCTGACACCGGGCAGCTCGTTCGCACGTCCGAGCGAGCGTTCGTCCTCAGCGGCCAGACGCACATCAGCCACGTCACCCAGCCGCACTAGGTATCCATCGGACGAGCGCCCGATGACCAGCAGGCGGAAGTCCTCCTCGCTATCGAGCGATGTCCTTGTACGGAGCGTGAATTCACGTTCGGTCGATTCGACACGCCCCGCCGGCAGCTCGACGTTTTCGCGACGTAGCGCGGTCTCGATGTCGGTAACCGTCAGCTGCCGAGCGGCGAGCGCCTCGCGATCGAGCCAAACGCGCATGGCGTAGCGGCGGCCACCGCTGGCGCGGATCGAAGCCACACCGGGTACCGCGGCCAGTCGATCGACGACGTAACGGTCGACGTATTCGGTCAGCTCGAGCGCGTTGCGCCCCACGCTCGAGAAATTGATGTACATGATGGGTTCGGCCGCATCATCGACTTTGGTGACCTGTGGCGCATCGGCCTCTGTAGGCAAACGCGCGGCCACTCGCGAAACCCGTTCGCGCACATCGTTCGCAGCCGCATCGAGATCACGATCCAAAGAAAACTCGACATTGATACGCGAGAACTGATCGAGGCTCGATGACGTCAGCTTCTCGACGCCCTCGATACCGGAGATTTCGTCCTCCAGCACCTGGGTCACGCGCGACTCGATCACCGCTGCGTTCGCGCCGCGATAAAACACCGAGACGCCGACGATCGGTCGATTCACGTCTGGCAATTCGCGAATCGGCAGCCGCAAGGCTGCCATCAAGCCGAGGATCAACAACATCAGCGAGATCACGGTCGCGAAGACCGGGCGCCGAATGGAGATCTCGGAGATCTTCATGTCTGCGCTGCGAGATCGCGCACCGGACCGCCCTCGCGCAGTTTGACCGTGCCCTCGACCACGATACGCTCGCCCTGTGCGAGTCCTTCAATGATTTCGACGCTGCCTGGCCGACGTAATCCCGTACGCACTTCACGCTTCTCCGCGTTGCCATTCACGACTACGTAGACGAATTGCCGGTTTTGCTCAGGTACTAGCGATTCTTCGGGGATGACGATGCCGTTGCGCTGATCGCGCAACAATTCGACATTGAGAAACATGCCGGGCCTCAGCGCGCCATCGCTATTCGGAATCTCAGCACGCACGAGCACCGAACGGCTGGTCGTATCGATACGCGAGTCGAGACTCGTCACTCGGCCTTTGAACACGCGGCTCGGATAAGCCGTCGATCCCACCGTCACCGGTAGCCCTGTACGCAGGGCAGTCAAATTATTTTCAGGAATCGCGAAATCGATCTTGATAACCGACGTATCGTCGAGCGTCGTGATAATCGTACCCGGGCTAATCAAGCTGCCGACGCTCACGCGACGCAACCCCACGCGTCCGTTGAACGGCGCGCGGATCACCGTATCCTCGAGGCGCGCCTTTGCGGCATCAACTCGCGCCGCGTTTGCTGCGAGAGTCGCCACGATCTGATCGAACTGCGACTTCGATAAAGATTGCGTCGGCAGCAACTCCATCGCGCGCTCATATTGGCTGTTGCTCTCGGTCAAGGCCGCTTGCGCGGCGGCAAGGTCAGCGCGGGCCTGCGCGCTGTCGAGCTCGACGAGCACAGCACCCTTGGCCACCTCGCCGCCGTCGCTGAAGCGAATAGCAGCGACGATGTTCGAAATTTTAGCGGTGATTTCCACCGCCTCGTTGGCACGCGCCGTACCAAGTGCACGC
>VGTW01000076.1 GCA_016874555.1 Gammaproteobacteria bacterium
GAGGTTGACTCGATGACGGATTCTTACTCTTATCGCGATGCCGAGGAAGGATACTCGGCCCTACTGCGCACCATCGAAGGCGATGTGATTCCGCGTCTCGTTCTCGCGCATCGCACCGAGGCCGACGGTAATCGCTGTGATGATCTCGCAAGTCCCTTGCGACCCGGATCCACCGAAGTCTTTGAGCTGGCGCGGCTTGTGCTTCGCGACGGTAACTTCGAAGCGCTCGCCTATTTGCGTGACTTGCAAACGCGGGGCATGAGCACAGAGACCATTTATATTGAGCTTTTGGCGCCGGTGGCTCGTCATCTCGGAGTGCGATGGGAAGATGAGAGCAGCGATTTCGTTGAGGTCACGCTCGGCTTGCAAAAGCTGCAGGATCTCGCGCACCAACTTAACGACACCAACTGCGAGACCTCGCGCTCGTTTTCAAAGATAAGTCGCCGTGCGCTGGTCGTTACTCTGCCTGGTGAGCAGCATGTCTTCGGCTCGCGACTGGTCGGCGAATTCCTGCGCCGCGCCGGCTGGGACGTGTGGGACGTCCCTGGGGCGAAGAACGGCGATATAGTTTCGGTGGCACGCGAGGAGTGGTTCGCAGTGATCGGTTTCTCGATCAGCACTGTCGAGCAGCTGCCGGCGTTGACTGCACTGATACGCAAGACACGCCGGGCTGCCCTGAATCGTGATGTTCGCGTGATGGTCGGCGGCCTGCCGTTTGTCGGGCACGCGCAACGGGCCGTCAAGGTTGGCGCGGATGCTACCGCCAATGACGGTCGCGAGGCTGTCGCCCAAGCGGAGTTTTTGCTGGAGTTGCTGGGTCGAAGGAACTGATACGGTCATGATGTGAAAAGTTTTAAGGCGCCAAGGAAGGCCCTGACCGGACTCGATGCCGAGACGGTGGCAAACCTTATCGTCTCTTCGGCAGACATTGCACTGATCCTTGACCGGCGTGGCATCATTCGTGACCTCGCAATACCGAACGCCGAGCTACTGGCTGAATTAGGCGGTGACTGGATCGGCAAATCTTTGCGCGAGGTGGTCACGAAAGACAGTCAGCCGAAGATCGAGCTGCTGTTGCGTGATCTGTCGGCGGGGCAGGTACGAGCGCGGCAGGTCAATCACCCGCTGCCCGACAGTCGCACGGCGCCGATCGTATATGCCTTGTCGCCGCTCGATGACGACGGTCGTTGTCTTGCGCAGGGGCGCGATTTGCGCGCGGTGGCCGCGCTGCAGCAGCGCCTGATCGAGGCCGATCGGTCGCTCGAACGCGATTACGCAAAACTACGACTCGCCGAGACGCGCTACCGACTGCTGCTGCAATCTATTGGCGACGCGGTGCTCACGGTCGATGCCAGCACGCAAAAAATCGTCGAGGCCAACCCAGCGGCCGGGCGCTTGCTGAGGGATGACCCAAAGCGCCTTGTCGGGCGCGCCCTCGGCGACAGTTTCAATGCACAGACGAATCGACTCGTTGGTGAATGGCTGGTCGGTCTGCGCACTGCGGGTCGGGCCGAGCCGTTGCGCCTGCGCCCCAACGGCGCGGCGCGCGATTTTCGCCTCAATGGCGTTTTGTTCCGGCACGAAAACGCTTCGCATGCGCTACTCAGACTCGAGCCCTTGGGGGGGGATCTCGCAACCCGTGCTGCGGCCTCGCCGGGTCCGGCTACGCTCGCCGAGGTGGCGCAGCGCTTGCCCGATGCCATCGTGGTCACGGGGAGTGATGGGCGCATCATGAACAGCAACCGAGCGTTCCTCGACCTGGTGCAGCTGGCGACCGATGAACAGGCGCGCAACGAATCCCTGGAGCGCTGGCTCGGGCGTCCCGGAGTCGATCTCGGCGTGCTGGTCGCCAACCTCAAGCAGCACGGCACAGTGAGCTTGTTTGCCACCACGCTGCGCGGCGAATACGGCGCGGTGACCGATGTCGAGATTTCTGCAGTCGCCATCGACGAGGGTGCCGAACCCTGCCTTGGCTTTTCCATTAGAAACGTCGATCGGCGACGAGCGAGCGAGGCGCAGCCCGGACGTGAGCTGCCCCGATCGGTCGAGCAGCTCACGGAGCTCGTCGGCCGGGTGTCGCTCAAGGAATTGGTGCGCGAAACGACCGATGTGATCGAACGTTTGTGCATCGAGGCGGCGCTGGAACTCACCCGTGACAATCGCGCCTCGGCCGCCGAAATGCTTGGTCTTTCCCGGCAAAGTCTGTACGTAAAGCTGCGCCGTTACGGGCTCGGCGACCTCGACGGCAAGGCCTAGCCTGCAGGGCCGGAGGGCGGAGCCCTGCGCGATATAGCGCGGGTCTGGTGCCGGTGTAATCTTTAATTGACACTTACGACTGTCATGGCTATTTTGCAGTCATGGCACGGCCTGCAATTAGGCTTCCGATGGCTCGGCGTCCCGCATGGCCCGCCATGCTGGAGTTGCTCAAGCCGGTTACCTGGTTCCCGCCGATGTGGGCATTTCTTTGTGGCATTATCTCATCGGGCGCGGTGCCCGAGGGGCACTGGCCGCTGATCGTGTCCGGCGTGCTGCTCGCCGGACCGCTGATCTGCGGTACCAGCCAGGCCGTCAATGATTGGTTCGACCGGCATGTCGATGCCATCAATGAACCGCGCCGGCCCATCCCTTCCGGACGCTTGCCCGGTCGTTGGGGACTCTACATCGCCACCCTTTGGACTGGCGTCTCGCTCGCAGTGGCGGCGATGCTCGGAACTTGGGTGTTTGCTGCATCGCTACTCGGCATGGCACTCGCGTGGGCCTACAGTGCGCCACCGTTTCGCTTGAAGCGCAATGGTTGGTGGGGTAACAGCGCAGTCGCCATTTGCTACGAGGGCGTACCTTGGCTGACTGCGGCGGTGGTGATGACCGGTACGTTGCCGCGCCCCGAAATTTTTGCGCTGGCGATTCTCTACAGCTTCGGTGCCCACGGCATCATGACGCTCAATGATTTCAAGTCGGTGCAGGGCGATCGGCGCATGGGGGTCGGTTCGCTACCGGTAAGGCTCGGCGTTGACGGCGCTGCGCGGGTCGCTTGTCTCGTCATGGCACTGGCCCAAATCGCAGTGATTTCACTGTTGATTCTTTGGGTATTACCGGTTTACGCCGGGATCATCGCGATCTTGTTGATCGGTCAATTGTTGATGATGGCTCGATTGCTGCAACGGCCCACGGAACTCGACGTTTGGTACAACGCGCTCGGCGTGCCGCTCTACGTGGTCGGCATGATGGTGAGTGCGCTGGCGATACGCGGACTGCCTTAAGCGGAGGCGCGATGATGGTGACTTCCTCAACAACGACCGACATCGGCTGGTTCGGAATTTTCCGGCTCGGATTGGTGCAGGCAGCGATCGGTGCGGTAGTGGTGATTACCACCTCGACGCTCAATCGTGTGCTCGTGGTGGAGCTTGCCTTGCCGGCGATGCTGCCCGGACTGTTGGTGGCACTGCATTACTTTGTGCAGGTGCTGCGCCCGCGTCTCGGCTACGGCAGCGACATGGGCGGCAGGCGTACTCCATGGATCATCGGCGGCATGGTGGCACTCGGTTTCGGTGCGGTAGGTGCCGCGCTCGCCACGGCGATGATGCCGGCGCAGTTGTGGTTGGGCATCGCATGTGCCGTGGTCGCTTTTCTTACTATCGGCATCGGCGTCGGTGCTTGTGGGACCAACATGCTGGTGCTGCTGTCGACCAGCGTGCCCAGGGAGCGGCTCGCTGCGGCCGCGACCGTCACCTGGGTAATGATGATCATTGGCTTCATCATCACCACGGTCATCGCCGGTAAGATGCTCGAACCGTTTTCTTTGGAGCGTCTGATTGAAGTGACGACCAGCGTGGCTGCCGCCGCATTTTTAATGACCTGTTTGGCGGTGTTCGGCATCGAGCGGCGCAACACAATAAGTGCCTCGCCACCGTCAGCGACCTCCGCTTCGAATGGTGGCTTCATGGCGGCCTTGCGTGAAGTTTGGGCAGAGCCGCACTCGCGCAGACTCGCGAGCTTCGTGTTCGTGTCGATGCTGGCGTACAGCGCGCAAGATCTGATCCTTGAGCCCTTTGCGGGCGCCGTGTTCGGCATGACACCCAGTCAGTCAACGCAACTGTCGGGAATAATGAGCGGCGGGACGCTGATCGGCATGTTGCTGGTGGCGCTGATTTGCACGGTGGGCGCGAAGGCGCGACTCGGGGCGCTGCGGCTGTGGACCATCGGCGGTTGTGTCGCCTCCGCGCTGATGTTGATCACGCTCGCTGTGGCGGGTTTTGTCGGCCCTGACTGGCCCATCAAGCCGACAGTATTTTTACTGGGGCTCGCCAACGGGGGCTACGCGGTGGCCGCCATAGGTTCGATGATGGGCCTCGTCGGTCGCGGTCGTGAGGCCCGCGAGGGCACGCGCATGGGGTTGTGGGGTGCTGCGCAAGCCCTAGCGTTCGGTATCGGCGGCATCGCGGCAACCGCCGCCGTCGATCTGGCGCGCGCACTCACCGGATCTTTGCCTGCTGCCTACGGCGCGGTGTTCGTTGCCGAGGCCGCACTCTTCATCGTGGCCACAGCCTTCGCCGTGCGCCTCAGTCGTGAGGACACGCAGCCCACGATGAAAATCGACGTTCAAGGTACGACCGCCGCCTACGTGGTCGAAGCGGGCAGGGGGTAGTCATGGGTAGCGCGGATTTGGCTGACCTCGATCGGGAATTCGATACCGTCGTGGTGGGCGGTGGCCCATGCGGCGCAACGGCCGCCGATGATCTCGCACGAGCCGGCTGGCGAGTGTTGTTGCTCGATCGGGCAGGGCGCATTAAGCCCTGCGGCGGCGCCATCCCGCCGCAACTCATCAAAGAATTCGATATTCCACCAGAGCTGCTCGTGGCCCGTATCACAGCGGCGCGCATGGTATCACCGACCGCGCGAGAGGTTGATATGCCTATCGAGGGTGGCTATGTCGGCATGGTGGATCGTGATGTATTCGACGAATGGCTGCGCGAGCGCGCGCGCGCGGCAGGCGCCATACGTGTCGAGGGTACCTACACGCGGATCGAGCGCGATGCCGATGGCGATGCGATCCTGCACTTCAACGATCGCGCGAGCGGCGAGTCGCGGCAGGTACGTACACGGCTGGTGATCGGCGCCGACGGCGCGCGCTCCGAAGTGGCGAGGCAGTGTATCTCGGGTGGCCGCGAGACGCCCTTTGTCTATGCCTACCACGAGATCCTGCGGACACCCGCCGCCGCGCCAAAGAATTACGATGGTACTCGCTGCGACGTCTACTACCAAGGCGAGTTGTCGCCGGACTTCTACGCCTGGGTGTTTCCGCATGGCGACACCATCAGCGCGGGTGCTGGTACGGCACATCGTGGATTTTCGATTCGCAACGCTGTGGGCGGTCTGCGCAAAGCGGCAGGTTTGGAGCACGCCGAGGTGGTACGCCGCGAGGGCGCGCCGATTCCGCTACGGCCGCTCGCCCGCTGGGACAACGGACGCGATGTACTAGTCGCGGGCGATGCAGCAGGCGTAGTGGCCCCTGCCTCGGGCGAGGGGATCTACTACGCGATGGCCTGCGGACGCATGGCCGCCATCGCGGTCGATAAGTGTCTGGCGACGCGTAACGCGCATGCATTACGAGAGGCACGGCGCGACTTCATGCGCGCACACGGCCGAGTGTTCTGGGTGCTCGGTTTATTGCAGAGGTTTTGGTACGTCAATGATGAGCGGCGCGAGCGTTTCGTGAAGATGTGTCGTGACCCTGACGTGCAGCGTCTCACGTGGGAGGCGTACATGCACAAGAAGCTGGTACGCAAAAGCCCGATGGCTCACGTGCGTGTGTTCTTCAAAGATCTTGCGCACCTGCTTGGTATCGCGAAAGTCTCGAGTTCGTAATGTCGCCACTGGCGGCCGCCTTTGCCGACGGCAGTGTGCCCGCCCTCATCGCTGCCTTGGTGACCCTCGAGGGCGTAGCGCTTTCGTTTCTGTGGCGTACCCGCGGTATCGGCATCGCCCCCCGAGCACTGATCGGCAATTTGCTGTCAGGCGCCTGTCTCATGCTGGCGGTGCGCGCAGCGCTCATCGATGCACCCTGGATGCATGTGGCTGCGTGGTTGCTGCTGTCGTTGGTCGCGCACCTTGCAGATCTGGCGCTGCGCTGGTCAGCCCGCGCCTAGATTTTCTTGGCGACGCCGCTCGTCAGCCAGCCCACGACCCGCGGTATTCTCGGCGCGTAGCGCTGTTCGAATTTTTGCGACTCGATGGCGAGGCCTGCGGTCTCGATCAGCTCGCGTATCGGTCGATCTAGGTGGCATCCACCCCCAATTCTTTTTTGCAGCGGTGTCAGGCAGCGCTGCCAGCGGGCGATCGCGGGTTCAGACGACAGACCATGCTCAAGAAAAAGAAATCGTCCGCCGGGTTTGAGTACTCGCCGCATTTCCTCGAGCGCGGTACCGACGGCTGGAATCGAGCACAACGTACATGTGCTGACTACAGTATCGAAGCTTCCTTGATCGAAGGGCAGACGCTCTGCGCTGAGGAAATGCGGTAGAATTTCGATGTCGCTCGCCGCAAGATGGCGACCCGCGCGGGCGTTGATTCCTGTATGCGGCTCGACAATTTCGAGCTGTTTAATGTGCGCGGGGTAGTGCGGGAGATTGGCTCCCGTGCCGAACCCGATTTCCAAAACGCGTCCGCTGGCCTCGGCGAGGACAGGTTTGCGATAGCGGGCAATCCGCCGATCGTGCATCGCCCACTCGATGACTCGCGGCAGCACATGGCGGTCATACCAACTCACGGTCAGTTTGCTCTCAAAGAATCTAACGGGCGAGTTTCGCTAGCTTAGCGCGAAGCACTGCGGTCCATTCGCGCGCTTTTGCGGGGATGGATAAAGGGTCAGGGAGCTGCGGGTCGAGCGGCGCAAAGGGTATGAGCAACATCAGTACGCCGTACAGCAACAGTGCGGCGCCGCCGGTGAAAAAAAGTAGTACGACTGCGATCACGCGGACCAAAGTGACCTCGAGGCGCAGATGCCGCGAGAGCCCAACGCACACGCCGCTTATCCACGCGCCCTGACTGATCTGCTGGAGGGGCGGAGTGGACGAGGCTGTCGGGCTGCAAGGCGTCGCGCCCGCCGATGAGCTTGGATTCACGGGACCGATTTCTTCGAGCGCAGGCCTAAGTTCTGCCATCGAGATGACCGCTGCGTTCGCCGACAGCCGACGCTTGCACTGCTCGGCAATTGCCTGCTCGAGATCCAGCAAGATTTCGTCGCGATCAGGGTCGCTTGCCAGCGCCGCAGCGGACTCGCTGAGGTAGACCTCCAGACGTTCGTGGGCGTCGACTTCGATAGACCATGGATTGCGGTTGAGACTGACTTGAACGATGCGCTGCATGGCTTATGACTCCGTGACCAACCCCGATTGACGCCCCAGTTGCCGCAGCGTTTGGTCGATGATTTTCCAGTACAGGTCGAGAGCCGCGATTTGTTTGCGACCCAGATCAGTCAGTTGATAGTACTTGCGCGGTGGCCCGAGCTCCGACTCCTGCCACTTGTACACGACGAGGCCATCACGGCGTAACTTGCTGAGCAGGGGATAGAGCGTGCCTTCTTGCGTTGCAAATTCGGTCGCTTGTAAGCGATACAAAATATCGGCGGCGTAAACGCTGCCCATACCGACCACTTTGAGCACTGCAAACTCGAGTAGCCCTTTGCGGATGGCGATTTGTTGGGATACTGTAAGCAAGAAGGTACCTTCATGAGAAAAGGTAAGGGACCGGATAACGAATGTCAATCCGACCTGAGAGTCGAGCAGCAAATCTGGTGTTGATGTGGCGATAAGACAGCACTCGGTATGGAAGCACTGTCCTGCCTTGCCCCTCGTCGCGAAAACGGTTTGAATAGTTGGGTATCCCGCTTTTCAGCGGGCAATCTGTTGGGGAGAGAAAACGATGTCGAACAAGAAGTTGCTGATGGCTGGATTCGTCGCCAGCATACTCGTGAGCGGGTCCGCGTTCGCGCAGCAGTCGGGTGGCATTCGTGGCACCGTGAGTATCGAAGCGGCAGGGGCAACCCCCGTAGGAATCATGGTCACCGCCGAGAGCGAGGTGATGCCCCGGCCCCGTTCGGCGACGGTGAGGGCGGACGGCTCGTTCGCGCTATCGGCGCTGCTGCCTGGCCAGTACACGCTGACTTTCAGCAACGCGCAGGGTGTGTTGCGGAAAGTCGATGTCGAAGTGCTGCTCGATCAGACCTCGATCGCCGATGTCGCCATCGCTGCGACTCGCCCCGAAGAATTGCAGACCGTGCGCATTGTGGCGACGGGTCTCACTCGCGAAGGCAACGCGTCGCTCGCCAACTCGCTCGGCTCGAAGCAGGTCGAAAGGTTGCCGGTCGGCCAGCAGTATCGCGATCTGCTCAAACTGATTCCGGGTGTGCAGTACTCGGAGAACTCCGTGCTCGGTCCATCAGCGGGCGGCTCGGGTGTCGACAACAAATACGGGTTCGATGGCATCGATGTCTCGCTGCCGCTGTTCGGTAACTTAGCCTCTGAGCCCTCTACCCATGACGTCGAAAACGTATCGATGGAGCGTGGTGGCGCCAAGGCGATTGGCTTCAATCGCGCTGGCGGCTTTGCCATCAACACCACGTCGAAGTCGGGCACCAATGATTTTAAGGGAACGGTGGAGTACAAGATTCAGCCGAAGAGCATGGTGGCCAAAAAAAGGGGCATAGTTAGTAGCTCTGACTACACTTTGGACCAGAGCTGGGTAAACGTGGGGGTGGGTGGACCAGTCGTTGAGGACTCCTTATTTTTCTATGCTTCGTATTATCGGCCCGAGCTTACAGAGCAAAATTCCAGCTCGGTCTACGGGCCAGTTAAGGATGGTGAAACCGTTCGTAACGAGTATTTTGGCAAGCTCACGTGGGCGCCGATCGATAATATTCTACTCAACCTGAGTTTGCGTACTTCCGATCGAGATAGCTTTGGCGCAGTCACTGTAGGAGCCTCTTCCGCGGACTCTCTTACTCGCTCAGCCACCTCAGAGCAAAATATTCTGTCTTTGGAGGGCTCATGGCTCATCAGCGAGCGTACAACGCTCGCTGTACGGTTGGGCTCATTTGAACTGGTTACGACGGAGGTTCCCGATACGCTTTTCGGGTTCACTGGGGTTGCACGAGCGGGGCAAAAACTCAACCTTTCAAACCTTACTCAAATGGGTCAATTTTCCGTGCCGATTCTCCGAACGACCGGCACGGCTGCCAGCCAAGCACTCTTTAACCCCACCGCGCAAAGCCTAATTAATCAGTATGGCTTTACGAATTCCGCAGGGGTCAAAGCGGGCGGAGGTGTGGTGGGGGGATGGAGCCAACTCAACTTCCAGAGCTTTTACCGAGACACAGCGGAAGCAACCCTCGATACGAAGGCCGAAATTGGAAACGTCTCCCACAACCTTCACTTTGGGATTAAGTTTTCCGAGATTTCCGAAGAGCTAATTCGTACTAGTAACGGGTGGGGTGCTATCAGCTATCTCGGCGGGACCTTGGCGGCAGTACCTACGGCTTTTTTCACAGCAACCTTTCTGGATCCGCCAACCGACTCCTCAGGCGCACCGATTTTTAATCCGAAAATTGTCTCTTCATCAAAGTCCGTAAATTTAGAGATAAATGACGAGTTCTCGATCGGCGACTTTGACTACAACCTAGGTGTACTCGTTAGTGAGGATGTTTACTACGGCCAGGGACTTAGGCGGTCTGCTGAACGCATTTCCGGTTTTATACAGGCGCCGGGTAATAAGTACGAGATGTATCGTGTTGGGTGGGAAGACATGCTTCAGCCTCGCCTGGGCGTTACATGGCGTTACAGTGACGACGCGACTGTGTTCGCGAACTTCGCGCAATACCACCCGGAGGCAAGTTCACTCGCTCGCGCAGCTTCGTGGGATAGAAATAATCTAGGACGCTTCGTTGATGCGCGTTTCGATATAAATGGAAATTTTATTACTTCCACGCTTCGGGCGGGATCGTCGGGAAAGGTCTTTGCAGAGGACCTCAAGCCACGACGTGTGGATGAGATCACCTTCGGTGCGACCAAGGCTCTTCGTAATGGTCTATCGCTAAGGGGTCATCTCCGTTATCGGGAGGGGTCGCATTTTTGGGAGGACATGCCAAACAATGCACGTCTTCAAACCTATGCTGTCAATGGGGTAAGCGGTGTTGGCGGGGCACCCACCGATATTCGCGCCAAAGGATTATACGTGCCCTACTTACCAGCGATTCAGAGCGAGATCGGCGGGTCTTCTTTTGTGATCGCTGAGGGCGACG
>VGTW01000077.1 GCA_016874555.1 Gammaproteobacteria bacterium
CGCTTGGCCGTGTCGATCTCTATGCGCGAGCCGGCGCGCAGATCTGCCAGCCGTTTGCCCGATAGCCGGCCGTAGGGTGCAAAGCTCGCCACCGAATACATGACATCGCCATCGCTCGCGACATAGGCATGACCTTTATCGATAAGCGTTTGCGTCAGCGTGATCATGCCGGGCACGTATTGCGTCGCGCGCGGCTCGTGATCGGGGCGCAAAACATTAAGACGATCGTAGTCCTCGTGCATCGCATCGATGAAGCGCTCGGTAAACGTGTTGATCGGTTCACCGAGTTCTGCAGCGCGGCGGATGATCTTGTCGTCGATATCCGTGATATTGCAGACAAAAGTCACCGAGAGTCCACGATGCATAAGATAGCGACGGACGATATCGAAGGCGACTTTGGAGCGGGCGTGGCCGATATGGCAAAAGTCGTAGACGGTATCGCCGCAGAGGTACATGCGCACCTCGCCCGGACGCAGCGGGGTCAGCGGCTGTTTGCTGCCCGTCAGTGAATTATAGATGCGGATGCTCATGACAGTCGCTCGAGACGCTGCAGCGCGCGCGCCGTACCCATCAGGGCGAGCAGCGGTGCAATCTCGGGGCCCTTGTCAAGACCCGTCAATGCTAAGCGCAGGGGTTTGAAGAGTTCGGGGCCCTTGCGTCCAGTGCGTTCACGCACTTGGGTGGTGAGGGCTTTCCAGTCAGTGCCGTGCTGGCGCAGCGCCTCAGCCGCTGCGACGAACACCGGCGCAGCGGTGGCGAGTTTGGCCGCGGTGTCGGCGTCGGGTAGTGGTAATTCACCAAAGACCACGCTCGTCCAGTGCGCGACCTCGCCGGGTAACACCACGTTGGGCTGAATCGCGGCAACGAAGTCGCGGGCGCTCTGCTGATCGAGTCCCGTCGGCAGGTACGCGCTCATCCACGCGAGCGCCGGCGCAGGATCGAGCGCGTGAACCGCCTGTTTTTGCCACATCGCGAGTTGTACCGGATCGAAACGCGCCGGCGATCTTACGAGATGCGCAGGGTCGAAACCTTGCGCCAGGGTATCGAGATCGCGAAAATCATTGACACCGGTCGAGTGCCCGAGCCGGAAGAGATGATTGGTTACCGCCACCGACAGATAGCCCGTCTCGCGCAGCTCGCGCAAAGATTTCGCGCCGGTGCGTTTGGAGAGCGGCGAGCCATCGGCTGCCGTGATCAGCGACAAATGACCATAAACAGGCGGCACAAGCCCAAGTTCTTTGGCGATCAAAAGTTGTCGCGGCGTATTGGAGAGATGATCCTCGCCACGCAATACGGTAGTGACAGCGGTAAGGGCGTCATCGACCACGTTCGAGAAAAAAAAGGCGGCAGAACCGTCGGTCCGCTGTACAATGAAATCGCCGATGTCGGCACAGGCAAATCGCTGCTCACCGTGCACAAGATCGCGAAACTCTACATAACCGGAGTCCGGCACGCGAAAGCGTAGCGCCGGCTTACGCCCCTCGGCGAGGCGTGCCGCTCGCTGAGCGGGATCAAGATCGCGGCAGGTACCGGCGTAGCGCGGAGGGCGCCCGGCGGCGAGTTGCGATTTGCGACTGACCTCGATCTCGAGCGGGCTGCAATAGCAGGGATAAACGCGCCCCACCGACTCGAGTTTGGCAAGCGCCTCGCGATACACACCGCCGCGCGCACTCTGGGCGATCACCTCGCCATTCCAGCTGAGCCCGAGCCAGCGCAGATCCGCCATCAACTGGGCAGTAAACGCGGGCTTGCTGCGTTCCGCGTCCGTATCCTCGATGCGCAACAAAAAACGTCCGCCATGGCGGCGCGCGAGCAACCAGTTGAAGAGCGCCGTGCGCGCGTTGCCAAGATGCAGCTCCCCCGTGGGGCTGGGCGCAAACCGGGTCACGATCGTGTGTTGCGACATAATCAAATACTAACTCACCGCTTCGCCTAAAATCGTCGTCGTGCGCCACCTCTTCGTCTCGGATCTGCATCTCGATGGAAGTTCGCCCGTCACGGTCGAGGCTTTCCTGCGGTTTTTATCCGCCGAGGCACGCGACGCCACATCGCTGCACATCCTCGGTGATCTTTTCGAGACCTGGATCGGTGACGACGACCCCGACCCGGTGCGTGATCGCGTCTGTCGCGCCCTGCGCGCACTCGGCGAATCCGGTGTGGCGATCTTCGTCATGCAGGGCAACCGGGATTTTCTTTATGGCCGTGAATTCGAGCAGCGCAGCGGCTGTTCACTGCTGCCCGATCCCGTGGTGCTCGAACTATTCGGCGAACGGGTCTTGCTGACGCACGGCGATCTGCTGTGTACGAACGATCATGCGTACCAGGAATTGCGCAGCACCATGCGCAGCGCGGGGTTTCGGGAGCGCGTGCTGGCGCTGCCCATCGATGCCCGACAGCTGCTCGCGAGTGCGGCGCGAGCGGGCAGCAAGGCGAATCTGCGCACCACCGCAGCCCACATCATGGACGTGGCACCGCAGGCGGTGGTCGCAGCATTTGTCGCGAGCGGTACACGCAAGATGATTCACGGGCATACGCACCGACCCAATCGCCATACTCACGTGCTGCGCACGGTGGCCGAAGAATACGAGGGTGAGCGCGTGGTGCTCGCCGCTTGGGACGAGCGCGGCGAATACCTTGAAGTCGCGCTGCGCGAGGGCGCATCGACGCCCGGGTGGCGGCGCTGTGTGGTCGAGATTGCGCTCAGCTCGGCAATCCGGAGTGAAAACGAAACTCCGGATCGGGCGAAGTAACGAGGTCGGCTTCGACCGCAGCAAGTTCTTCGAGACGCTGTTGCCACGGCTGCTGACGCACTGCAGCGGGTTCACTGCGGGCATGCGAGTCGGCGTGCTGTAAATACAGCTCGAAATGCCGCGCCTCCGAGGCCTGCAGCCCAACGTAAAGCTCGGCGACCGGCGTTGGCAGGCCCTGGCTCGCGGGCAACTCACCGAGCAAGCGAAACCGCTCGCAGGATCGCGCCTCGATGAGCGCGCCACACAGCAAGAGATCGAGCTTGCGGAACGGTTCGTGGGTACGCATCGCCACACGAAGGCCCGCGGCATAGCGACCCGGCTTACGCCGCAGATAATCGATTCCTCGCTCCTGCATAAGCTTATCCACCTGCTCGAAATGCCGCAGTTCCTCGCGGGCGAGCTTCGAGAGACGGGTAGCCAGCGTACGATCTTTCGGATAAGCAAACATCAGCGCGAGCGCCGTCGAAGCCGCCTTCTTTTCGCAGTTGGCATGATCGGCGAGCAATTCCGGCCAACGTCGTACTGCCTCGGCAACCCAGGCCGCCGGGGTCGCTGCGCGCAGAGGTGAGAGCATCAGACGCCGCGGACGATCTTGAGCGTGCTGCCGCCGATGCGCCGCCTCGCCTTAGCCGCATCCGAACGCTCCTGCTGCAGGCGCCCGAGAAACTCGGTGGTGACATCGCCCGTGACGTACATACCCGAGAAGCAGGAGGTATCGAATTCTTTTATGTAGGAGTCGTCGTGCTGGCAAGCGAGCTCGAGATCGACGAGATCTTGGTAAATCAGCCAATCTGCACCAATGAATTCGCAAACTTCCTCATTACTGCGCCCGGCTGCTACGAGTTCGCTCGCTGCCGGCATATCGATGCCATAGACGTTGGGGTGGCGTACAGGCGGCGCGGCCGAGGCAAAATAAACTTTGCGCGCACCCGCCTCGCGCGCAAGCTCGATGATCTGCGCCGAAGTCGTGCCGCGTACGATCGAGTCGTCGACCAGCAGCACGGTTTTATTGCGGAACTCGAGATCGATGGCGTTGAGCTTCGAACGTACCAATTTTTGACGCTCCTCTTGCCCGGGCATGATGAACGTACGGCCGATGTAGCGATTCTTGATGAAGCCCTCGCGGAACTTCAGACCGAGACCCTGCGCCAACTGTAACGCGGCGACGCGACTGGTGTCGGGTACCGGAATCACGACATCGATATCGTGATCGGGACACTCACGGCGAATTTTTTCGGCTAGCCGATCACCCATGCGCATCCGTGCACGCTGCACCGATACATTGTCGATGATACTGTCGGGCCGTGCGAAATAAACGTACTCGAAAATGCAAGGCGCATGCCGCGTGGTCGAGATGCACTGCTGGGTATGCAAGCGTCCGGCCTCGGCAATGAATACGGCCTCGCCGGGGGCGACATCGCGTACCTGCGTGAAACCCAGCATATCGAGCGCGACGGACTCCGAGGCCAGCATCCACTCAATGCCCTTCGCAGTCTCGCGCTGACCGATCACGAGCGGACGAATGCCGTTCGGATCACGAAAACCCAATATGCCGTGGCCAATCACCATGGCGATAACGGCATAAGCGCCGCGACAACGGCGGTACAGCGCGCTTACGGCAGCAAACACGTCGGCCGCCGTGACGCGCGGTGTACCCACGCGCTGCAACTCAGAGGCTAATACATTGAGCAGCACTTCGGAGTCAGACGAAGTGTTGAGATGTCGGCGCTCCTCGCGAATGAGCACATCAGCCAACTCGCTCGCATTGGTGAGATTGCCGTTATGCCCGAGCACGATGCCGTAGGGCGCGTTGACATAGAACGGCTGCGATTCGGAAGCACTGTCGTATCCGGCGGTTGGATAGCGCACGTGCCCGATACCAATATTACCGCGCAGTTCGAGCATGTCTTGCTGACTGAAGACGTCGCGCACTAGACCCTGCCCCTTACGCATGCAGACGAGACCGTCAACCGCAGTGACGATGCCTGCGGCGTCTTGGCCGCGGTGCTGCAATACCGTCAGTGCGTCATAAAGCCGCTGATTGACTGGACTTTTGCCAACGATGCCTGCGATGCCACACATGTAGATTACCTCGCACCGGTCAGGTAGGAATGCTTGGTCGACCGAGAATACTTTGATTGCGCAGCAACGCCTCGAAATCGACCAGACTGTCGAGGAGCTCTGCAGAGGTTGTCGCCGCGATACACAGCTTAGAAGCCTGCCAGACGTCGGCGTCCTGCAGTCCGAGCTGCAAACCGATCAGCGTCAACACGCCGATGACGATCGCCCCCCGTACCGCACCGAACAGCAAGCCCAGCATGCGGTTGATCGGCGCAAAGATCGTCGCGTTGATCGATTTGCTGAGCAGCACACCGGCGATGGCGATAACAATGTAGGTAACGAGACCCAACAGCAGGCAGGCCACGAGACCCTGAAACTTCGGCTCCGTAATAAAGGACACCACATAGGGTTTGACGAGTTCGCCATAGTGCGAACCGACGTAAAGCGCGATCACCCACGACAACAGACCAAAGGCTTCGGCGACGAGTCCGCGTATCAGACCGAGCACCGCAAATACGAGGAAGACGACGGTGATGATGATGTCCAACCACGTCATGCCGGGACCTCTTGCGCCGCATCCCGCGCGCGGCGCGAATTCTACTTCACCACCGATCCCTTGTGCCCGGCTGTCTCGAGCCGCGCGCGCAAGGCGTTTGCCACCGCACGGTCAGGCTCGGGCCCAACCCGCACCCGATACAGGGTTTTGCCCGATCGCTGGATTTCGTCGACCACAGGTTTGAACTGTTTGTCGCGCAACTTGCGCTCGAGATTGCGGGCGCTGGCCTTGTTTTCGAAGACGCCGATTTGGACGTAGTAGGTCTCGGCGGGCACGACGGCAACTGACGAAGATGCGGCAGCGGCCACAGGCGCAGGCGCAGGCGCAGCCGGCGGCACGGCGACGAGCGCAGCCGATTCAGTCGGACCCTGCGGCGCAGGCACCGGCAACGCGACGGGTGCTGGCTCGTTGGCCTCGGGCGCCGCGGCGGCAGCAGGCGTGGCAGCGGCCTCGGTGAGATCGATGCGGATGCTGCGCTCCTCGCCATTCGCCGCAGAGGCATTCGCGGTGTCGGCGGCGGCGTTAGCGCGGCTGGCCTGGCCGCTACCCGTCAGCAGTTCGGGCAGCAGCAGTACCGCCGACAGCACGAGAATGACGGCACCGGTAAGTCGGTGTTTGAGCGCGGTGTCCAAGTGGCCAAATTATAGACCAAGCCAATCGAGCGCCGGACCGACAACGTGGAAGGAACCGAACACCACGATGCGATCGCCCTCGCCCGCAAAGGCGCGAGCCGTCGCACAGCCATGCGGGACGTCAGGCGCGAGCGCCACACTGCGGCACTGCTTGGGCAGTCGACGGCGTAGATCCTCGGCACTGCAACCGCGCGACCCATCGAGTGCGCACAGCACCCAGGCATCGATAACGGGCGCCAGATGCCGACCGATCATGTCGGCGTCTTTGTCCGCCAAAATCCCGACCACACCGAACGTGCGGCGCGCCGGGGGCAAGCTGCCGAGCGCCTCAGCTAAAACACGCGACGCATCTTCGTTGTGCGCCACATCGAGTATCCACTCAGGATCGGTCGGCTCGCGGGGCGCCACGCGCTGCACGCGACCGCGCAACCGCGCGCCTTGCAGCGCTGCGGCGATCAAGCTGGTTTTGACGTCGTGGGTCGGAAAGCGACTCGCGAGTTCGGGTCGTACGCGCAGCCACTGCAGCAATGCGGCGATCGCCACGGCCGCATTGCGTTGTTGCATCGGCCCGAGCAAAGACGGCGACGGCAAAGGGCCATGACTACGCTCTGCGGACTGCCAGCACCAGGAACCGCTATCGCACGCAACCACCTCGAAGTGCTGATCCAGTGCGTGCATGATCACACCCAAGCGCCGCGTCGCCTCGATCACCGAATTGGGCATGTTGGCAGAGCCCAGAATGACCGGTCGCCCAGCCCTGAAAATGCCGGATTTTTCGCGGCCGATATCTTCGATCGTAGGTCCGAGCCAGTCCTGATGATCGAGTCCGACCGAGCACAGCACAGCGACATCAGCATCAATGATATTGGTGGCATCGAGCCGGCCGCCAAGTCCGACTTCGATCACCGCGGCATCAACCGCCTGCTCGACGAACACGATAAACGCCGCGAGCGTACCGTACTCGAAGAATGTCAAAGAAATCGTGCCGCGAGCGACCTCGATACGTTCGAAAGCGCTAATCAATAGCGCATCGGCCACGGGCTCACCGTTGATCTCAACGCGCTCGTTATAGCGCTGCAAATGCGGCGAGGTATAGGTGCCGACCTTGAGACCCGCCTCGCGCGCGAGTGCCGAGAGAAAGGCGACGGTAGACCCTTTGCCATTGGTACCGCTGACGATGACCGAAGGGATGCTCCAGGGCAGCAAGCCAAGCTTCAGCGCCACCGCTCGAACTCGCTCAAGTCCGAGTTCAATAGCCTTGGGGTGCTGCGCCTCTTGGTGAGCGAGCCAGTCAGTCAGCTGCATCGAGGGCAATGGAAGGCGCCGCTGGCTGCCGCATGAGCATGCGCAGCGCCTGCGCGAGGCGCGACCGCAGATCGCGACGGTCGATGATCAGGTCGATGACGCCATGCTCGAGCAGGAACTCGCTGCGCTGAAAACCCTCGGGGAGTTTTTCGCGCACGGTTTGTTCGATGACGCGCGGGCCTGCAAACCCGATGAGTGCGCGTGGCTCGGCAACGTTCAGATCGCCGAGCATTGCGAGGCTTGCCGAGACGCCGCCCGTCGTGGGGTCGGTCAGCACGGAGATGAAGGGCAGACCCGCCGCAGAAAGCTCGGCAAGCGCAGCACTGGTTTTGGCCATCTGCAACAGCGAAAGCAATGCCTCTTGCATGCGCGCACCGCCACTCGCCGAGAAACAGATGAGCGGCGTGCGTTGGGCGATAGCGTAATCGGCTGCGCGCCGAAAGCGCTCGCCGACTACCGACCCCATCGAGCCGCCCAAAAACTGGAACTCGAACGCGCAAGCGGCGATCGGCATGCCCTCGAGCGTGCCGGTCATGGCAATTAGTGCGTCTTTCTCTCCGGTATTTTTTTGAGCGGCCAGCAAACGATCTTTGTATCGCTTGCTGTCGCGGAACTTGAGCGGGTCTTCAGGTGAAACATTGGCAGCGATTTCGACGGCGCTGCGTGCATCGAGAAACCGCAGCAGCCGATCACGGGCGCCGATCCGCATGTGGTTAGCACACTTCGGACAAACATACAGATTGCGCTCCAGCTCGGCGCGATAAAGCGGCGAGTCGCAGGCGGTGCATTTGATCCAAAGCCCCTCGGGCACAGAGCGCGAACGACGTTCGGTCTTGATACGCGAGGGGACGATTTTCTCGAACCAGACCACGCGGCGACTATAGCGGATCGGGCAAATGGAAAGCCGCCGAATATTCGATCCGGCGCAGGCACAGACCCTTGGGGTCGGCGGTCGGCGCATTGAGCCGCCGATCCCGCCCCTCACGCAGCGCACGCACCGCTTCGGGAGGGCGCAACCCCCGCCCGACCTCGATGAGCAGCCCGGCGATGTTTCGCACCATATGGTGCAAAAAGGCGTTGGCCGCCAAATCGATGTGCACGAGGTCGTATTCGCGGTGCACCGAGAGCAGATCAAGGCGACGGACCGGCGATTTGGATTGGCACTCGGCCGCGCGAAATGCGCTGAAGTCGTGCTCGCCAAGCAGGTATTGCCCGCCCTCGTGCATCAGCTGCGCATCGAGGGATGCTTGCACCCAAAGACTGCGTCCCTCGTGCAAGGCTGAACGAGCACTACGATTCAGAATGCTGTAGCGATAATGACGACGCAGCGCTGAGAAGCGCGCGTGGAAGAAATCGGGTACCGACCTTGCCCAAGTCACGCTCGCCTTACTATCGAGATTGGCGTTGGCACCGAGTACCCAGGCGCGAGCGCTGCGCCGCGCGTCTGAATCGAAATGCAAGACCTGCCCTGCCGCGTGCACACCAGAATCGGTTCGACCACCGCAGGTCAAAGAAATAGTGTGGTCGGCCACTTGGCTGATAGCGGTTGCAAATGCGGCCTCGAGCGTGCGCAGCCCCGACTGTTGTTGCCAGCCGCAGAAGTGGGTGCCGTCATACTCGACACCCATCGCCCAACGAGTCATGACTTCGGCAACGAATCCAGCAGCCGAATAGCCTCGGCGCGTTGCGTCTCATCGCCGATGCGCAGCGCCGCCTGCAGCTCTAGGATCGCCGCATCGTGATGGCCCATTTCGATGAAGGCGCGCGCCAGATCGATCTTGCTGCCCGCTTCATCGATCGGCGGCGGATCACCTTCAAGGTCGCTGGCCATCGAAGATTCCTCCGCAGCCGCCGCCACGGTCACGGGTGCCTTGGTGACCACGGGTTCGGCTCGATACGGCTTGATCGGCGGCAGCTCGAAACTCATCTCGCGCGGGGCGCTCGCCGCCTCAACATCACGAGACACCGACGACACCGCCGAGGACTCCGCGGTCTCTGCGACGCGAGCCATCGTCTTATGGCGTCCTTTCAGTAACAGGACCAGCAAAAGAATCAGCACCGCCAGCAACAAGGCGGGAATGGCCCACCAGGCGAGCGCCGCCCACTCGCGAGCCTTGGCCAGCCAGCCGAGCGTTTTTTTTTCTTTTACAGTCGATGCCGAAGCCTCGAGTGCGGTAATCCGCACCTTGAGTGCAGCCGCCTCGGCATCGGCGGCGGCTAGCGCCGCACTTTTTTCACTCAGCGCTGTCTCGAGCTTGGAAACTTTGATCTCCGGGGTTTCGGCGACCACGGGTAGCGCAGCCTCCACCGGGGCCATCGTCGCCGGCAACTTGGGCGTCGAAGATGGCGACAGCGCCGCCGCGGGGATCGGCGCCGTTGCGCCGCCGGTACGCCAAATTTCGAGCTCGCGCGAAATTTCGGTCGAAGCAGCACTCGGCGGGGTTGCCCCAAGGTCGGCCGCCCCCGGTAGAGCCAGGCGGGCGTTCACCAGCAGCTCGTTCATGCCACTCGGGCCAAAAGCCTGCGGATTGGCGCGATAAATGCCGACCATGGTTTGTGCAAGCGTGGTGCCCGTCCTCGCCGACCACTCGCGCGAAATCGACATCAAAGTTTCACCGGGTCGAACAACGCGACTGACTATCGCCGCGTCGGTCTTGGCCGCCAGCATCGGTTCGGTCTCGATTCCCCGCACTCCCGAAATCGACAGCGTGGTCACCGACGGTTGTGGATCGGCAGTTGGCGCCGCGGGCGAAGCCGCTGGTGGTGCGCCAGGCGCTG
>VGTW01000078.1 GCA_016874555.1 Gammaproteobacteria bacterium
TGGACGATCATGGGCTCGATCGTTGCCTTTTTGATCGGTCAGTTGGTGGACATCACCGTATTCCGCCGTATTCGCGCGGTGACGGGCGAGAAGCTCATCTGGTTGCGGGCCACAGGCTCGACCGCGGTGTCGCAGTTGATTGACAGTTTTGTCGTGCTGTACATCGCTTTTGTGCTCGGTCCGCAACACTGGCCGATTCCGCAGTTTTTGGCGGTCGGCATGGTCAACTACAGCTACAAAATGCTGGCCGCGATCGCGATGATCCCGCTGCTCTATCTGGCGAGACGCATTATCAAGTCTTATCTCGGTAACGCCGAGACCGAGCGCCTGAATTCACTTGCGCACTGAATCAGTGCAACAGACTGGCGAGCCGGCGTCGAGCAGCCGGCAGTTGCGGATCATGGGCATTAAATAATTCCAGTGCCTTGCGCAGATCGTCTTTGCCTGCGGCGTTCGCATAGCGTCGGTTGCGCTCGGCGGCTGCGAACAGCCTTTCGAGACCGCGTGCATTGTCAGCACGCAGGAAATACTTGGCCGCGCTCACGCGCGCTGTCTGAATTGTATCGGTCTCGTCAGGCGAGCTCGCCAGATTAGAAAAATGCACGAGAGCGTAGGCCGCGCGCACCGGTGCATCGCTCTGCGCCGCCGGACGCAGGCCTTGCAGCAAGCCGAGGGCTTCGGCGGCGCGTCCCATGCAGGCGAGCACTGACGCGTAGGTGACGACCAGCGCTTCGTCGGTAGAGGCCGGAGTCCCGCGGAGCGCGAGCGGTTGCGTAGGCACGGGTGCGGTAAGTGGCGCGAGGAGCGGCGCCATCAGCGGCTCGAGCAACGCCTGTGCCTCCTGGGGGCGCCCTGCCGCCAGCGCCGTGCGGGCGATCGCCAGCGGACCGTCGCTCGCTTTTGGCAGATGCGGTTCGACGAATGCGCGCACAGCGCCCAAAGGTTGCGCACCGACGAATTCATCGACCACCTGGCCATCGCGGAACAGCTTGACCGCGGGGATGCTGCGAATCGCGTAGGCGCTAGCGACTTCGGGCTCCTCGTCGGTATTGAGCTTGACCACCTTCAGCCCGGGCGTTTCGGCGGCGAGTTGATCGAGCACGGGCCCGAGCAGGCGACAGGGGCCGCACCATGGCGCCCAAAAGTCGACCAATACGGGCTGCGTGGCCGAGGTCTCAATAACTTCGCGGCGAAAGTCCGCGGTGGTGACGATTTGCGCTGCGCTCATATCGTTTTTTATGGATGTCGCCGCGGACGATTTCAAGTCGCGGGCTGCGGAGAGGGCGGGGATAATGCGGCGATGACCCGCCAGGCCCCGAAGTTGCTCGCGCTGATACCGCCCATGACGCAGCTCAATACGCCGTATCCTTCGACGGCATACCTCACGGGATTTCTGCGCTCCCGAGGTTTCGACGCCGAGCAGGAAGATCTCGCGATCGAGCTTGCACTCGGCTTGCTCTCGGCCGAAGGCCTTACCGAGTTGCGTGGCGCGATCGAGGCGATTCCGGCGCGCAGACGTGGCTCGCGATCGAAAGCCTTTTTGGCGGCGTTCGCCGAGTACCACGCGGCGATCGACGGTACGGTCGCTTTTCTTCAGGGCCGTGATCCGACGTTGGCGCATCGGATTGTCTCGCGACAGTTTCTGCCCGAGGGGCCGCGTTTTCAATCGCTGGAGGCCTACGCCGACGAGGCCGACCCGCTCGCTTGGGCCTTTGGTGCACTCGGTAATCATGATCGTGCCCGACATCTCGCCACGCTCTTCATCAACGATTTGGCGGATGTGCTGCGCGAAGAGATCGATCCCGGCTTCGAGTTCGTACGCTATGCCGAGAGACTGGCCGCGAGCGAGCCCTCGTTCGAGCCGCTGGCGACGGCGCTCGCAGCGCCGCGCAATCTAATCGATCAACGTCTGCATGCACTCACGCTTGCTGCGCTGCAGCGGCATCGCCCCGACATCGTTTTACTGTCCGTGCCGTTTCCGGGTGCAGTCTTCGGAGCGTTTCGTATTGCGCAATCGATTCGCGCGGCAGCACCCAAGACCGTGCTGGTGCTAGGCGGAGGTTACGTCAATACCGAGTTGCGTGATCTCGCCGAGCCACGAGTCTTCGATTACTTTGATCGGGTGACGCTTGATGACGGTGAGCGACCGCTGCTGGCGTTGATCGAGCACTGGCAGGGCCGACGATCCGCCGATCGCTTGGTACGCACTTTTCTGCGCGACGAGGTGCTGACGGACGTAGTCCGCTACGTCGATCACCGCGAACTCGACGTACCTTTTTCCGAGGTCGGTACGCCGACTTGGGATGGTTTGCCGCTAGGGCGCTATCTCTCGGTGCTCGATCTGCTCAATCCAGTTCACCGTCTTTGGTCGGGCGGACGCTGGAACAAGCTCACCACCGCGCACGGCTGCTATTGGAAGAAATGCAGCTTCTGCGATATCTCCCTCGATTACATCTCACGTTACGAGGCGGCGAATGCGGCGCTGCTCGTGGATCGTATCGAGGCCGTAGTCGCCGAGACGGGGGAGAGCGGTTTTCATTTCGTTGATGAGGCCGCACCGCCCAAGGCGTTGAAGGCGATGGCGGCAGAGCTGTTGCGCCGCGGCCGGGTGATCTCTTGGTGGGGGAATATCCGCTTCGAGAAAACCTTCTCGCCCGAGGTGTGTCGCTTGCTCGCGCGGAGTGGTTGCATCGCGATCACCGGGGGACTCGAGGTGGCCTCGGATCGTCTGCTGCAACTGATGAAAAAAGGCGTGTCGGTGGCGCAGGTGGCGCAGGTCACGCGAGCGTTCAGCGATGCCGGCATCCTGGTGCATGCCTATCTCATGTACGGATTTCCGACACAGACGGTGGGCGAGACCATCGACTCGCTCGAATACGTTCGGCAGCTATTCGAAGAGGGCTGCATTCAATCGGGCTTTTTCCATCGCTTTGCCTGTACGGTGCACTCGCCGGTGGGTCGCGAGCCTACGGCCTATGGCGTGACTCTTGCGCCGCAACCCTTTGGCGGATTCGCGCGTAACGACGTCGCTTTCATTGATCCGAGCGGTATTGACCACGATGCGCTCGGTGAGGCTTTAAACGCCGCGCTCTACAATTACATGCACGGCGTAGCGTTGGAGCGCGACGTGCGCGAGTGGTTTGCACCCTTGGTGCGCCGCGTGCCACACAGCACGGTGCGCCGCGATTTCGTTAGCTCGGCGCTCGCGAAAAAAACACCCCGAGCGGTGCGCTGAGACCGGAGAGATCCGCGGCGGCTGTCGCGAAGGTCGCTGAGCACCAGCCTGCGGTGCCGAACCCCTGAAAATCCGCGTATTCCGGGAAGTGTCGCGACCAGCGCAGCGCAAGATCCGAGATCCCGGGATTGTGGCCGACGAGCAGCAGGTGAGGCATAGCCCCATCACTCGCCTGCAGCACCTCGAGCAAATGCGACCAGTCGGCGTGGTAGAGACTGCGCTCGAAAACGATCGGCAGCGTTGCTTCGGGCGCGCTCAGCCGCTCATTAAGTAGGATGGCTGTTTGCGTCGTGCGTACGGCAGTGCTTGCCAAAATCATCGAGGGCGCGCCGACGCGGGTAAGCAGGGCCATTGCCGTTCGTGTCACTTCGCGCCGACCCCGGTCCTCAAGCGGCCTAACGTAGTCGCCGCCTTCCGCATGAGGCGCGGCGTAGCCGTGACGAACCAGGG
Source organism: Gammaproteobacteria bacterium (assembly GCA_016874555.1). Classification (GTDB taxonomy): domain Bacteria; phylum Pseudomonadota; class Gammaproteobacteria; order Steroidobacterales; family Steroidobacteraceae; genus UBA964. Next base: position 3,686 of record VGTW01000078.1, read on the forward strand.
TAATGCGCCTCATGCGGTCGCGATTTCTACACGACCACCACGAATGCGTGCCGCGAATACTTTGAGGGGTTCGTAAGCCGGCGGCGTGAGCGCAGCGCCGGTGCGCAAGCAGAAGCGTGTACCATGCCGCGGGCAGATGACCACGCCGCAGGGCGTGCTGAAGTCGCTCTCGACTTCGGCGCCAGTCAGCGACTCGCCGTCGTGGGTGCAACGATCTTCAAAGGCGTGCAACTCTCCCTCGAGTAGTACCGCGGCAACATAGTAACCGTCCACCTCGCTATCGAGTCTGCCGCCTGATTGCAACACTTCAGCTGCACCGATGTCGATCCAGGAAGCCGCCACGATTTACATCATGCCGGTCTGCAGCCGTGCAGCTTCGGACATCATCGACTGATTCCAGGGTGGATCGAAGACCAGTTCGACATCGGTCTTAGTCACGGTCGGAATGATTTCGAGCTTTTCTTTGACATCCTGTACGAGGACATCACCCATGCCGCAGCCGGGCGCAGTCAGTGTCATCTTCACAGCGAGGGTACGCGTGCCATCATCGTTAGCTGCGACCTCACATTCGTAGACCAAACCAAGTTCGACGATGTCGATCGGGATCTCGGGGTCGTAGCAACTGCGCATTTGTTGCCAGGCCAGCGATTTGATGTCTGCCTCGGTGGCGCCTGGCGGCAGCACGGGCGGCGTGAGCGCCTGCTTGCCGATAGCATCGGCGTTCTCGCCCGAGAGTCGGTAGAGATTGCCTTCTATATAAAGCGTGAAACTGCCGCCGAGGGCTTGGGTGATGAAACCCGACAGGCCCGTCTGCAGTTCGATGGCATCGCCCGAGGGCACCATCACCGCCTGGGTGTTGCGGCTCAGCGTGAAGGCTTCGTTTTCGTGGCTGCGCATCGTTCCAGATCCTATTCGGTCGATACGGTGACGGGACCGTGATCGGCGTGGCGTTGTGCGTGGTGCTCGAGCGCGGCACCGAGCGTATGCCAGCACAAACTCGCGCACTTCACGCGGGCAGGGTAGTCACGGACGCCCGCGAGTGCCGCAAGCTTGCCGAGTTCTGCAGGCGGCAGAGTCGTCTCGCCGTGGGCGGTGAGTGTCTGGTGCACAAGATCGCGCAGTCGCGTGATGGCAGCTTCGTCCTTGCCTTTAACGGCCTCGGTCATCAGCGAGGCGGATGCAGTTGAGATCGCGCAGCCCTTACCGTCAAAGCGAATATCCGTCACCCGGTCACCCTCGAGTCGCAACGTTAAGGTAAGACGATCGCCGCAGAGCGGGTTATTACCATCGGCGGAGGTGTCGCAGGGATCGAGTTGCCCGAAATTTCGCGGGTGCTTGTTATGATCGAGGATCACGTCGCGGTAAAGATCTTTGACTTCCATCAGCCGAATACCTCGAGTGCTCTACTGAGCGCGCGTACGAGTTGCTGGAGGTCGGCGTCGTCGGTGTAGCAACCAAAGGAAGCCCGTGCCGTCGCTGGCACATTGAAGAATTCCATGACGGGCATCGCGCAGTGATGTCCGGCGCGTACGGCAACGCCCTCGTCATCAAGGATGGTGCCGAGGTCGTGTGGGTGTACACCCTCGAGCATAAAGGAAACTACGCCGATTTTTTCTTTGGCCTCGCCGATGATGCGCAGGCCAGGAATGGAACGCAGGGCGTAGCTGGCGCGCGCCAGCAGTCCCTGTTCGTGCTCGTGTACGCGTTCGATACCGAGCGCTTCGAGATAGTCGATTGCTGCTGCCAACCCGACTGCTCCTGAAATGTGCGGTGTGCCAGCTTCGAAGCGGTAGGGCAGTTCGTTATAGGTGGTTTTGGCGAAACTCACGGTGAGGATCATGTCGCCACCACCCTGCCAAGGCGGCATCTCACGCAGTATGGCCTCACGCGCCCACAACACGCCCAGCCCGGTCGGTCCATAGAGCTTGTGACTCGAAAAAACGTAAAAGTCACAGCCCAGTGTGCGCACATCGACTCGCTCATGCGCTACGGCTTGCGCGCCATCGAGCAGCGTTAGTGCGCCGACTGCGCGGGCGGCGTCGATCATGGCGCGGATGGGCAGCACCGTACCGAGTGCGTTCGATACCTGCGTGAAGGCCGCTAGCTTGGTCCGTGGCGACAGCAGGGCGCGGAAGGCGTCGATATCGAGTTCACCGCGCTGATCGATCGGCGCCACCTTAAGCACCGCCCCGGTGCGCTCGCAGAGCATCTGCCAAGGCACGATGTTCGCGTGATGCTCCATCCAAGTGATAAGTATTTCATCGCCCGGACCGAGCCGCCGACCCCAGGACTGGGCGACGAGGTTGATGGACTCGGTGGTACCGCGCGTGAACACAATTTCTTTAATACTGGCCGCATTGAGAAAGCGACGAACTCGCTCACGTGCGCCCTCGAAGGCGTCGGTGGCTTTTTGGCTCAACTCGTACACACCACGGTGCACGTTGGCATGGCTGCCGCGCTCATATCGATCAACCGCCTCGATGACGGCGAGCGGCCGCTGCGCTGAGGCGGCGGTGTCGAGGAAAGCCAGCCGCTTGCCGCGCACGGTCGTGCTGAGAATCGGGAAATCAGCGCGGACGCGCGCCACGTCATAGGCGCGCGGCGTGACCGCAGCGTTCACGACAGCGCTCTCGTGGCGGCGCCCGGCAGCTGTCGCTCGAGCGCGGCGGCGACTTGCGCGTGCAATTCGGGCGACGGGAGTTTCGCGAGCACGTCGCTGACAAATGCCCACTTGAGGATCGACTCTGCGGTCGCGGGCGGGATGCCGCGCGACAATAAATAAAAGAGCACATCCGAGTCGAGCTTGCCGACCGTCGCGCCATGGCTCGCTTTCACGGCATCGGTGTAGATCTCGAGTTGTGGTCTGACGTCGGCCTCGGCCTCGTGGCCCACGAGTAAACATTTGAGTGACTGGTCGGTTTGCGTGCCGACCGCCGCCGGCTCGATGCGCATGCGGCCGTTGAAGGCGACACGGGAGCGATCCTCGGCGATACCGCGAAAGCATTGCAGCGACCGCGTACCCGGGGCGGTGTGGGTCACATGCACGAAAGCGTCGTGGTGCTGCGTGCCTTCGCCGAGTGCCGCCACGTGCCACTCGAGTGAGGCCTCGCGACCAACGTGTTCGATCAGCGCCGTGGAACGGCTGACGAGCGCACCCTGGATGAGCTGCACGAGTTTCAGCGTCGCGCTGGTACCGAGTTGCAGCTCTAGTGTATCGAGCGCTTGTGCTTTGGCACCGTGGTGTCCGATGCGGGCGAGTTCCAGCTTTGCGTAGTCGCCGACTTGCGCGACCAAGTGCAGGTTGACGAGCGTGGCGTGGTCGTTCTGCGCCGACCAATCCCGCTCGATCAATTGCAGTTTGGCGCCGTGGCTGAGGGTGATATCGAGCGCCGGGTGCGAGCTTGCCGTCGCGACACAAATGACTTCTAGCGCGAGTGCGGTGTTGGCCGGTACGGCGATGCGACAGGTGCCCTGACGAAAGCGGCGATTGAGATTGGCAAAGCGTTGATCCGCACCAGATTTTTCGTGTGTGTCGACATCTTGGGTGATGCTAAAGCCAGCCGCAGCCGTCGACAGCTCCGCCACATAATGGCCATCGACCAACACCAGTCTGCCGTAGCCCGGCAGGACCGCTGGCAAACGGGCTGCGATATCTTTAAGTTGCGCCGCCTCGGGAGCCGGTACCGGCTCGAAACGCGCGCGCGACAACGCTCGCAGGTTCGCGTACTTCCAGTTCTCGTCGCGATTCGACGGCAGAACGATGGGCATTGCGCTCATCTCATGCCGCCTCGTTCAGCACCCAGTCGTAGCCGCGCGCCTCGAGTTCGCGGGCGAGCTCGGGACCGTCGCTGCGGATGATGCGACCGCGCGCCAATACATGAACACGATCGGGCTGAATGTGATCGAGCAGGCGCTGATAGTGGGTGACCAGCACGATGACCCGATGCGGCGAGCGCAGCGTGTTGACGCCCTGGGCCACCACCTTGAGCGCATCGATATCGAGACCCGAGTCGGTCTCATCGAGTAGCGCGAGCGAAGGTTCGAGCACGAGCAGCTGCAAAATTTCGTTGCGTTTCTTTTCACCACCCGAGAAGCCCTCGTTCACACCGCGCGACAGAAACGTCTCATCCATCTGCATGACTTTCATTTTCTCGCGTACCAGCGTCAAAAATTCAAAGGCATCGACCTCGGCTTCGCCGCGATGTTTGCGGGCTGCGTTGAGCGCGGCCTTGAGCAAGTAGACGTTGTTCACGCCCGGGATCTCGACGGGATACTGAAAGCCGAGAAAAAGCCCGGCCTGCGCACGTGCCTCAGGTGCGAGCGTAAGCAGATCGCGGCCTTGGTAGCTGACGCTACCCGAGATCAACTCGTAGCCGGGACGACCCGCAAGCGTATAAGCGAGAGTACTTTTCCCCGAGCCGTTTGGACCCATGATGGCGTGTACTTGGCCGGCAGGTACCTCGAGGTTCAGGCCATCGAGTACCTTTCGATCGCCAACTCTGGCATGTAAATCTTTGATGATAAGCATGGATCTCTCCGAGATGAGCGTGCCGCAGTGGGCTCAGCCAACCGAGCCTTCGAGGCTGACTGCAAGCAGGTTTTGGGCTTCGACGGCAAATTCCATCGGCAGTTCCTTAAACACGCTCTTGCAGAAGCCGTTGACGATCATGTTGACGGCATCTTCTTCGCAGATGCCGCGCTGCAGGCAATAGAACAACTGGTCTTCGCTGATCCGCGAGGTCGAGGCCTCATGCTCGATCGTGGCACTCGGATTCTTCACCTCGACATACGGGAAGGTGTGAGCTCCGCAACGCGCGCCCATCAGCAAAGAATCGCACTGGGTGAAATTGCGTGCACCCGTGGCCGTCGGCAGGATTTTGACGAGTCCGCGATAGGTGTTTTGACCGCGACCCGCCGAGATGCCCTTCGAAACAATGGTGCTACGGGTGTTGGCGCCGATGTGGATCATCTTGGTACCGGTGTCGGCCTGCTGGCAGTGGTTGGCAAGGGCGACCGAATAGAACTCCCCGACCGAGTGGTCACCGCGCAGTAAGCAACTCGGATATTTCCAGGTGATGGCCGAGCCGGTCTCGACCTGCGTCCAGGAAATTCGCGAATTGCGGCCGCGGCACTCGCCGCGCTTGGTCACGAAGTTGTAGATGCCGCCGACACCGTTCTCATCACCCGGGTACCAGTTTTGTACGGTCGAATATTTGATCTGCGCATCGGCCATGGCGACGAGTTCCACCACCGCGGCGTGCAGCTGGTTTTCATCGCGCATCGGGGCCGTACAGCCTTCGAGATAACTCACGTGACTGCCTTCGTCGGCGACGATCAAGGTGCGTTCGAATTGTCCGGTCTTCGCAGCGTTAATACGGAAGTAGGTAGACAACTCCATCGGACAGCGCACGCCCTTCGGGATGTAGACGAATGAGCCGTCGGAAAACACCGCTGAATTGAGACAGGCGTAGAAGTTGTCGGTGTAGGGGACGACGCTGCCGAGATACTGCTCGAGCAGCTCCGGGTGCTTGTGCACCGCATCGGAGAACGAGCAGAAAATGACGCCCGCTTTCTCGAGTCGATCTTTGAAGGTAGTGGCCACCGAGACACTGTCGAAGACGGCATCGACCGCTACGCCCGCCAGGCGCGCGCGTTCGTGCAGCGGCACCCCAAGCTTTTCATAGGTTTCGAGCAGCTTCGGGTCGACCTCATTGAGACTCTTGGGTCCGTCTTTGTTCAGCTTGGGCGCCGAGTAGTAGGAGATGTCCTGATAATCGATTGGCTTGACCCGCACGTGCGCCCACTCAGGCTCGTTTAGGGTCCTCCAGTGATGGAAGGCGCGCAGCCGCCATTCGGTGAGAAAGGTGGGCTCACGTTTGATCCGCGAAATCGCGCGCACCACGTCTTCATCGAGACCGGGTGGCAGGCTTTCGGACTCGATGTCGGTAACAAAACCGTGCTGATACCCACGACCCATGACATCGCGAATTTCTGCATTTTGGATTTCGGCGTTCTGGCTCATTTTTGCTCGTTCGGCACGGTCGCAGAGTCGGCGGTGCGGCGACGGTGAAGCGCGGCGGCGGCGCGACCGCCCGCCATCGGGTTGAGTTCATGTTCGACGCCGCGCAGCTCAAGGTTTCGGCTGTGAAGCCCGGCGAGTTGCGCGAGACTGACGTCGTAGAGTGAGCGGCGGATGGCAAGATTCACGCGCCGCCAAGCTTGACCGACGCCGCAGGTGGTTTCGATTTCGCAATGCCCGCTGCCGGCGGAACAATCGGTGACCGCGACCGGCCCCTCGAGCGCATCGAGAATGGCTGCAGCGGAAATGGCCGCAGCCGGTCGGGCGAGCGAGTAGCCGCCGTGCAGGCCGCGGGTCGAGCGCACCAAAGCGCCG
>VGTW01000079.1 GCA_016874555.1 Gammaproteobacteria bacterium
TGACCGCTACCGACATAGCGCGCGACGCGCGCAATCGTCGTGACGCTGACCCCGGTAATTTTTTGGATTTCCCGATAGGGCAGGCCGCGCTCCAGCCACTCGACCACGGCCCAGCGGTCGGACATCGCCTGCAACTCCGCTGGCGTGCACAGATCGCGAAAGAAAGAGCGGCATTCCTCGAGATTGCGGAGGGTGAGGATCGCCTGATAGAGGCTGCGCTCGGCGCGCGCTTCCTGGCGCGGTGAGAGCTGGGCATGGGTTTTCATTGGATGATATCAGCGTAATAATGTATTAATACGTTAATACATCAGAACACTTTTGGCAAGGCCCCCGGGATTGACGACCGCCGCCCACGTGACCTATTATTCAACGGTCTATCGAGACCGGCTGAGGGAAAGGCCCGACGACGCCGGGGCAACCGCCAGATCCAACCAATCTGGACAAGGTGCCAACTCCGCGCGCTCCACCCGGGTGGTCGCGTCAGATGGGCGGCTGAAGGTGAGCCATGACTGCGTTCAAAGACACAATGCGTGCGGAAAACCCTCGTCCAGTCGACACGGCTAGCGTCATTGACGTGTCCACGGTCCGGCGCGACGGTGTCGTATGCGGGGTAAACCTGCTCGAGGGCATCATCGAAATTCCGGGTGGATTACGCTTGCACCACGGGGCTAGGCTCGAGACCGCCCGTCTCGGCTGGCGCATGACAGGACCCGCGGCCGCACCCCTCGTCGTCGTCCTTGGTGGCATCTCCGGTCACCGTACCGTTTTCACGCTCGATCCAGCGCGCATTGGTTGGTGGTCCGAGGTCGTAGGGCCTGATCTTGCGCTACCCACCGACCAGCTGCAGATCCTGGCCTTCGACTATCTGGGCGGCAGCGGCGAGACCACCGGACCCAGCAATGGGGACTGGTTCCCCGCGGTCTCGACCTACGATCAGGCGGAGCTGCTGCTGCGTCTGCTCGATCATCTCGGCATCAAGAAATTGCACGCCATTGTCGGCGCATCCTACGGCGGTATGGTCGCCATGGCATTCGCACAACGTTACCGGGAGCGTGTTTCCCGTTTGCTGGTGGTCAGCGCGGCGGATCGCGCACATCCGATGGCGACCGCCTGGCGCAGCCTGCAGCGGCGCATCGTGCGGCTGGGGCTCGACAGCAGCAGGCCCGAGGCGGGCTTGGAGCTTGCGCGCGCACTCGCGATGACCACCTATCGAAGTCCAAACGAATTTGCAGCGCGCTTTTCCGGCGAACCGCACGAGATTGACGGCCGCTTCGTGTTTCCGGTCGAAGAATACTTACAAGCGCGTGGCGAGGACTATGCGAGGCGCTACCAGCCCGACGGTTTTTTGATCCTGTCCGAGTCTATCGATCTGCACCGCATCGACGCCTCGCAGGTGAACGTTCCCGTCACCGCCATCGCGGTGCGAGAAGATCAGTTGGTACCGATCGCCGATATGCGCGCCTTGTGCGCGCGTCTTCCGCAAGCGGAGCTCCTCGAGATGTCATCAATCTATGGGCATGATGCGTTTCTCAAAGAATGCAGCCGACTCAAGAATTTATTCGCCGTACCACTGGGCTTGGTCAGTAGCGCCGAGAGGGCACCATGAGCAACACCTTTGATCCGCGCACCCAAGCGGTACGCGCAGGACTCGAGTCCGATCCCACGACCGGTGCAGTCGTACCGCCGCTGCACCTAAGTTCGACTTACGCGTTTCCCGAGTTCGGGGTCAAAGGTCGTTACGACTACTCGCGCTCGGGAAATCCGACTCGCGATCTGCTGGCTAATGCGATCAACGATCTCGAGGGCGGGCGGGGCACGGTCATCACTGGTTCGGGAATGGGAGCCATCGCGCTCGTCGGGCAGATCCTGCCGCACAACTCGCGAATCATTGCCCCACACGATTGTTATGGCGGTACTTTCCGTTTGCTCTCGGCGTGGCACCGCCGAGGCGATCACCACGTCGAGTTCGTCGATTTCGCCGATGAGTCGGCAGTGGCCGCGGCCTTGGCGCGTCCGGCGGCACTATGTTGGATCGAAACGCCGAGCAATCCGCTGTTGCGGATCACAGATATTACAGCGATCGCCGAGTGCGCGCGCAAGGCGGGTGCAAAGTCCGTGGTCGACAACACCTTCCTCTCACCCGTGTTGCAAAACCCCCTGGCCTGGGGTGCCGACCTCGTCGTGCACTCGACGACTAAGTACATCAACGGTCATAGCGACGTGGTGGGTGGTGCCGTCGTGGCGGCCACGGCAGAAGATGCGCAGCATCTGGCCTGGTGGGCCAATGCGCTCGGCATGACTGGTTCGGCGTTCGACAGTTTTCTCGCCTTGCGTGGCCTGCGTACCCTGCATGCGCGCATCGGCTTGCACGAGGCGAACGCCAATGCCCTGGCGCATTGGCTCGTGGGGCAGCGTGGTGTCCGCCGGGTTTATTACCCAGGTCTGGCGAGTGACGTCGGTCACGAGCTCGCACGCCGCCAACAGCGTGGCTTCGGTGCGATGATCAGCATCGAGCTCGAGGGCGGTACGATCGCAGTCAAAGAATTCGTCGGTGTACTGAAACTGTTTTCGCTAGCCGAATCTTTGGGGGGCGTCGAGAGCCTGATCGCCCACCCGGCCACCATGACGCATGCGGCGATGGATCCTGCTGCGCGGACGGCCGCGGGACTTGTCGATGGCTTGCTACGTCTTTCGATCGGCATCGAGGCCGAGCGCGATCTGCGCGAAGATCTGGCAGCAGGCCTCGCCGCGCTCGCGTAATTCGCATGGTCGGTTAAGCGAGCGCCGCCAGAACGGCGTCGCCCATCCGCTGGGTCGATAGCGTCGCCGAGCCACTCGCGGCGATATCGGCCGTGCGCGCACCGCGCGACAGGGCGGTGGCGACCGCCGCCTCGATGGCACGCGCTTCGCTCTCGAGACCCAGCGAGTGACGCAGCAATAGCGCTGCGCTCAGGATGGTGCCGCAGGGGTTGGCGAACCCGCGCCCGGCGATATCGGGCGCCGACCCGTGGATGGGTTCGTAGAGCCCGCGACGGCCATCGCCGAGCGCGGCCGATGGCAGCACGCCGAGCGAGCCCGCGAGCATCGCGCCTTCGTCGGTCAGGATGTCGCCAAACAGATTTTCGGTGAGGATGACATCGAAATCGCGCGGGCGGCGAATCAGGTGCATCGCCGCCGCATCGACGAACATGTGTTCGATACTGACGCCCGGGAACTCGGCACGAATCACGCGCTCGCTGACCGTGCGCCAAAGTCGCGAGGTCTCGAGCACGTTCGATTTGTCGACCTGGGTGATTTTGCCGCGCCGCAGGGCGGCCAGTTTGCCAGCCACGCGCGTGATCCGTTCGATCTCACTCACCGAGTAGGCGCACTCGTCGACGGCGCGATCACCATCGCGCCATTTGCGACCAAAATAAATACCACCGGTGAGTTCGCGCACGAAGAGCAGATCGACACCGTCGAGATATTCGGGCTTGATGGGCGAGGCGTCGCGCAAGGGCTCCTGCACGGCTATCGGCCTCAAGTTCGCATAGACGCCGAGCTCGGCGCGCAGTCTGAGGAGTGCCGGTTCAGGCCGGACGGGCGCATCGGGGCCCCATTGCGGACCGCCGATGGCCCCGAGCAGTACACCGTCGGCCGCCAAACAGCCTTTGAGCGTGTGTTCCGGCAGGCCGTCGCCGAACGTATCGATAGCCACGCCGCCAAATGGCAAGGCCTCCATTTCAAAGATATGACCAAAACGCGAGGCTACGGCCGCGAGTACCCGCACGCCCTCGGCAATCACCTCGGGACCGATGCCATCACCGCCCAGTACCGCAATACGTCCCTTCACGCGCTGTGTTCCTTCATGCGACGCGCTTCGCCTCGTAGGCTTTGATGGCGGCGTCTTTCGACAACAGAAAGCCGAGTTCATCGACACCATTCATAAGGCAATAACGGGCAAAAGGATCGATGGGGAAGCTTACGGCTGCGCGCCCGGAGATACGCAGCGTGGCGCTGGCGAGGTCGATCTCGACCTCGGCGCCCGGATTCGCAAGCAGCCAGGCATGCGTCGTCTCGTCTACGACTACCGGCAACAAACCGTTCTTCAAAGAATTACCGCGAAATATATCGGCGATCTCGGTGCTGATCACGGCCTGTAAGCCGTAATCTACCAGCGCCCAGGGTGCGTGTTCGCGGGAGGAGCCGCAACCGATGTTGCGCCCGGCAACTAGCACGCGACAGCCGACCGCTTCCGGGCGATTGAGAATGAAATCGGGGTGCGGCTTGCCGTCGGCGTCGTACCGCCAGTCGGCGAACAGCGCTTTACCGAGGCCCTCTTTGGTGGTGGTGGTCAAAAAACGCGCGGGTACCAACTGGTCGGTATCGATGTTGGTCGAGGGCATTACCACGGTGCGCGAGCGGATGGTGACGATGGGCTCGATGACGACGGTTGTCATGACATCAGCTCCCGCGGATCAGTAACGCGGCCGCGAATGGCTGAGGCGGCAGCGGTCTCCGGGCTCGCCAACAGGGTACGAGCGCCGACGCCTTGACGACCTTCAAAGTTTCGATTGCTGGTACTGACGGAATACTGGCCCTTTCCCACCGTATCGCCGTTCATGCCCAGACACATCGAGCACCCGGACTCTCGCCACTCGGCGCCCGCAGCGCGAAACACTTCGTGCAAACCCTCGGCCTCGGCAAGGCGCTTGACCTCCTGCGAGCCTGGCACGACGAGCATGTGAACGCCGCTAGCAACCTTGTGGCCGCGCAGCACGCGAGCAGCGGCGCGCAGGTCGGACAAGCGGCCGTTAGTGCAACTGCCGACGAACACCACGTTGACAGGCGCATTGCCGATCGGCTCGCCCGGATTGAGACCCATGTATTTCATCGCTGCATCGAATACCGGGTCGCCCTTGCGATCAGGTACGTGTCCGCTCACGGCAACGACCATCCCTGGGTTGGTGCCGTAGGTCACCATGGGTTCGAGCGTCGCCGCGTCAATGTGCACCGACTTGTCGAACGTTGCGCCAAGGTCGCTGGGCAGACTGTGCCAACGGGCGAGTGCAGCTTTCCAGGCTGCACCCTTCGGCGCGCGCGGTGTATCCGCGAGGTAGGCATAAGTGGTCTCATCGGGCGCGATCATCCCGGCACGAGCACCCGCTTCGATCGACATGTTGCAGACCGTCATGCGCTCGTCCATCGACATCGCACGAATCGCTGCACCACGATACTCGAAGACGTGGCCCGTGCCGCCCGAGACCCCGACCTTGCCGATGATGGCAAGAATCAAATCTTTGGGCGTGACACCCGTAGCCAGACGACCGTCGACTTCGATGGCGAAAGTCTTGGGCTTCTTCTGCAGCAGACATTGGGTGGCTAGTACGTGCCCGACTTCCGTGGTGCCGATGCCGAAGGCGAGAGCACCGAATGCACCGTGGGTCGAGGTATGGCTGTCGCCGCAGACGATCGTTTTGCCGGGCTGGGTGACGCCGAGTTCGGGCCCAATTATATGCACGATACCGCGCCGCGCATCCCGCAGCCCCAGCAACTCGACGCCAAACTCGGCACAGTTCACTTCGAGCTGACGGATCTGTTTGGCTGCCGAGTCGATCGTGATCGGCGCACCGCCGAACACCTGCTCGGTGCGGGTGGGAGTCGCATGATCCATGGTGGCTAGCGTCAGATCCGGGCGCCGCAACCGTAGCCGGCGTTCACGCAGCAAAGAAAACGCCTGCGGTGTCGTCACTTCGTGAGTGAGATGCAGGTCGATGAAAATCACGCCGGGAGTGTCGGCAGTCTCCGGCACGACCTCGTGAGCCGTCCAGACTTTTTCAAACATGGTCTTCGGTGCAGACATCGCTGATCTTTCCTCTGCGGGTCAGGCCGCGTGTGCACGCTGCGATGATTCGATGCGATTGATCACTTCGAGGAATGCGCGCGTGGCCGACTCGACGATGTCAGTGGTGACGCTCGCGCCGCGATAACTGCGGCTCTGATAATTGACGTAGACTACGGCCTCGCCTTGGGCGTCTTCGCCTTCGGAGAGGCTGCGCAGCTCGAATTTTTGCAGTGCAGGCCGCAGCCCGGTGACTTCCTCGATGGCCTTGAACGCGGCGTCGACGGGACCATCGCCCGAGGCGCTGCGTTCGGTGCGGGTGCCGTCGCTGTTCTGCAGTGCCACCGTCGCCTTGCCACCGCCATCCACCGAGGAAGTGGTCTGCAGCGACACCAGTGACCAAGGGCCCGCATCGCCGCCCTCGGCACGCAACACCAGCGCTTCGATATCGCCATCGAAGAGTTCTTTCTTTTTGTCGGCGAGCGCCTTGAATTCGTTGAAGACGCGTTCGAACTCTGCGTCCTCGAGCACAAAGCCGAGTTCTTTGATGCGCTCACGCAGGGCGTGACGCCCACTGTGCTTGCCAAGTACGAGACTCGAGCGCGAAAGGCCGACATCCTGGGGACGCATGATTTCGTAGGTGCTCGCATGCTTGAGCATGCCGTGCTGATGGATCCCTGACTCGTGCGCAAAGGCGTTCTCGCCGACGACGGCCTTGTTACGGGGGATGGGCATACCGGTGATGCTCGACACCAGTCGCGACACGGGGTAGAGCCGCTGCGAGTTGATCTGCGTACGCGCGTTGAAGAACGTTTCGCGGGTGCGCATGGCCATCACGACTTCTTCGAGCGAGCAGTTACCTGCGCGCTCGCCGATACCGTTGATGGTGCATTCGATCTGCCGGGCGCCCGCCACCACCGCCATCAGGCTATTGGCTACCGCCATGCCCAGATCGTCATGGCAATGCACCGAGAGACGTGCCCGCTCGATGTTCGGCACGTTTTTGCGCAAGTAGCGAAACAGCTCCGCAAACTCGTGCGGCACGGTGTAGCCGACGGTGTCCGGGATATTCACCGTCGTCGCGCCGGCGTCGATGACCGCCTCAACGACCTGCGCCAAAAATTCCAGTTCGGTTCGCGATGCGTCCTCGGGCGAAAACTCGATGTCATCGCAATACCCGCAAGCGATCTTCACACCCTCGACGGCCCGACGAATGATCTCGTCCTTCGCCATGTTGAGCTTCAACTCGCGATGGATCGCACTCGTCGCCAAAAACACGTGGATGCGCCGATTCGCCGCCGGCGCGACTGCGCTCGCCACCTTGGCGATGTCGTCACGGTCGCAGCGCGCGAGGCCGCAGATGATCGGACCTTGCACCTCGCGCGCCACCGCGTTCACTGATTCCCAGTCGCCGCGCGAGGCGGCCGGGAAGCCGGCCTCGATGACATCGACGCCGAGCTCGGCTAGCGCCTTCGCTACCCGCAGCTTTTCCGGCTGCGTCATGCTGCAGCCTGGCGATTGCTCGCCATCGCGCAGCGTGGTGTCGAAGATCATTACCCGGTCGGCGTTCGAAGTCATGACGTCACCCCGTACAAAGAATATTCAGCGGCCCTGATCGAGCCAAGGCATACGGCCGCGCAGCTCGAAACCCACCTTCTCGATCTGCCTGTTGAGATCTGTCTTGAGCATACGATCATACTTTTTGCGACCCGCGGCGTTCTCGCGGATCCATTGGCGGGCGAATTTACCTTGTTGGATTTCCTTGAGGATCTTGCGCATCTCGGCCTTAGTCCTTTTATTGACCACGCGCGGCCCTCGGGTGAGATCGCCGTACTTCGCCGTCTCGGAGATGAACTTGTGCATCTTCCAGATGCCACCCTCGTGCAGGAGATCGACGATCAGCTTTAACTCGTGCATGCACTCGAAGTAGGCGACTTCCGGCTGATAGCCGGCTTCGACCAGCGTCTCGAAGCCCTTGACCACGAGTTCGGTGGCGCCGCCGCAGAGCACGGCCTGTTCGCCGAACAGGTCGGTTTCGGTTTCTTCGGCGAAGGTGGTCTTCAGCACACCGCCGCGGGTACCGCCGATGCCGTGCGCGTAGGCGAGGGCTTTCTCGAAGCCCTTGCGCGAGGCATCCTGAAACACCGCGAGCAAGCACGGCACGCCGCGTCCCTGCTGGTACTGGCGGCGCACGAGATCACCGGGCCCTTTCGGCGCGATTAACACCACGTCCAGATCTCTGCGCGGCTTGATTTGTTTAAAATGAATATTGAAGCCGTGCGCAAACAGCAACGTTGCGCCTTTTTTCAGGTTGTCGACCACCGTCTGGTACAGTGCTTTTTGCGCGAGGTCAGGTGCGAGCATGGCAACGAGATCGGCACCCACTACGGCGGCCGTTGGCTCGGCGACGGGCAGACCGTCTTTCTTTGCCTTCTTCCAGCTGTCGCCCTTGCGAACGCCAATGATCACGTCGAAACTACTGTCCTTCAAATTGAGGGCGTGCGCGCGACCCTGGCTGCCGTAGCCGAGTACGCAAATACGCGCCCCACGAAGGGCTTTCTTGTCGACGTCCTTCTGCGAAAACAACTTCATTTGCTGACTCCCTGAATACTCAGCCGGTTAGCTCTGACTAAAAAAAAACCCCGCATCGGCCATGGGACCGGTGCGGGGTTTATCGCATCTTTGCTCGCCGTCGGACGCTGGCTCTAGGCTCAGACCCCGACGAGCGACCCGCGCCGGCCACCCTTGAGGGGTAGCGCGAGCCCTAGCGATAGCAGCGGGCCGACGGAGGCCGCCAGCTGGGACGCGAGCACGCTTACAACGCGGATCATTCGTGAACTTTACCACGCGAGCCCCCACACTGTACAAGGGAGCGTCGTGTAAAACCGTCGGCGCCCCGCTAACATGCGGCCATGTTTCCCGCCGGCCTTGCGCTCGATCGGCTGCTCGCACCGCCCGGTGTCCCCGCCATCCCACTTTGGTTGCTGCGCGAGAGCGATCTTGCCGCGTTTAAGGCTGCGCAATCGGCCCCCGTAGGCGCCTGGCTTGAGCAGCATGCCTTCGTGGCCGAGCGGCATCGCGTGCTCGGCATTCCCGGCAGCAGCGGTGAGCTGATAGGCGCCGTCGCCGGGGTGGGCCCGCTCGAGGACTGGTCAAAGCTGTCGCTGTGGGAGGTTTCGGGCTTGATCGAGCGCCTGCCAGCCCGCGACTACGTGCTGGCGACTCCACTCGCCGCGGAGCCCGCTGCCCAGTTTTTGCTCGGCTGGTTCTCGGGGGGGTACCGCCTGACCCGGTTCAAGTCGGGCACCGCGATGCCGAATATGACCCCCGCGGTCGGTGCTCGTTTGGTGCCGCCTTCGGGCGTCGACACCCAAGCGGCTGTCAACCAAGCAACGGCCTGCGCCTGGACGCGTGATCTCATCAACGCGCCGGCGAGTGCGCTCGGACCCGGGGAGCTAGCCGAGGCGGCGCGAGCCCTTGCCGCAGAATTTGCGGCCGAATTCCGTTGCCTGGTCGGCGAGGACCTACTAGCGCATAACTATCCGCTTGTGCACGCCGTCGGTCGCGCGAGCGAGCAGGCGCCACGGCTGATCGACGTTCGCTGGGGTGATCCTACGAAGCCCTTGGTGACCCTCATCGGCAAGGGGGTGTGCTTCGATTCGGGCGGTCTGGATATCAAGCCGGGTGCCAGCATGCTGCTGATGAAAAAAGACATGGGTGGGGCGGCCGTAGCGCTTGGCCTCGCGCGATGTCTGATGGCTCGGGCCGCGCCGATTCGTCTGCGGGTGCTCATTCCTGCGGTCGAGAACAGCATTGCGGGCGGGGCGTACCGGCCTGGCGACATCCTGCGCTCGCGGCGTGGCATCACCGTCGAAATTGGTAATACGGACGCCGAGGGGCGGCTCATCTTGGCGGACGCTCTTACCGAGGCGGACAGCGAGCGCCCGGCTTTGTTACTCGATTTTGCGACCCTCACCGGCGCCGCCCGAGTGGCCTTGGGTCCGGAGCTGCCCGCAGTATTCAGCAACAACGATTCTCTGGCAGCCGACCTGAAGCGCTGCGGCGATCTCGAGGTCGATCCCGTTTGGCCGATGCCGCTGTGGGACTCGTACGACGAGGAGCTTTCGAGTCGCGTCGCGGACATTAATAACGTTGCGAGCTCGAGCTTTGCAGGCGCTATCTTTGGCGCGCTTTTT
>VGTW01000080.1 GCA_016874555.1 Gammaproteobacteria bacterium
TGCCAGCCACGCCGTAACTCGCGCAGGATCGCCTCTCGGACCGCCGTATCGCTCCATTCGCTGACAAAAGTTTTGATCGCCAGGCGCTCCGCCGGCGGTGTCGCGATCAACGACAGCTCGCGCAAGCCGCCGAGCGCCATGTTGAGGGTGCGCGGGATGGGCGTTGCCGTCAGGGTGAGAACGTGCACTTCGGCGCGCAGCTTTTTCAGGCGTTCCTTGTCGCGTACGCCAAAGCGGTGTTCCTCATCGACGATGACGAGTCCGAGGTCTTTGAAGCGCGCGTTAGTATGCAGCAGGCGATGCGTGGCGATGATGATATCGACAGTACCTTTCTCGATACCCTCGAGTACGGCTGTTGTCTCGCGAGTCGAGCGAAAGCGCGACAACGCTTCGACACGCACTGGCCAGTCGGCGAAACGGTCGGCGAAATTCGCGGTATGCTGCTGCGCGAGCAGGGTGGTCGGCACGAGCACAGCGACTTGCTTGCCGGCTTGTACAGCGACGAAGGCGGCGCGCATCGCGACTTCGGTTTTGCCGAAACCGACGTCACCGCAAACGATCCGATCCATCGGCTGCTCGGAGCACAGATCGGCCACCACCTTGCCGATGGCGTCGGCCTGATCGGCGGTTTCTTCGAAGGGGAACGCGTTGGCAAAGGCCTGATATTCGAGCTCGCGCGATTCGAGGCGCAGCGCGCGGCGAGCCTTGCGTCGGGCATAGAGATCGAGCAACTCTGCGGCGGTGTCGCGCACTTTTTCCGCCGCGTGCTTGCGGGCGCGGCTCCATTGATCGGTACCGAGCTTGTGCAGGGGCGCTGATTCAGGCGCTGCCCCCGAGTAGCGACTGATGAGATGCAGCGATTGCACTGGCACGTAAAGCCGATCACCACCTTGGTACTCGAGTACCAAAAATTCACCGCTTTGGCCGCCGACCTCCATCACCTGCAGCCCGACATAGCGGCCGACGCCGTATTCCTCGTGAACCACGGGGGCGCCCGCGGTGAGCGATTGCAGATCGCGCAGAATGGCGTTAGGGTCGGTGACAACTTTGCGTCGGCGGCGCTCCTGACGCGCGCGCGCACCAAACAGCTGCGACTCGGAGAGTACGAGCAGCGGAGGCTCGTTGAGTGCAAGACCAGCGAGTTCGGGCGCTACCGTCAGCGCGAGTTCGGCGTTGCTGGCGACGAACTGCGCCCAGCCCTCGCAGGGGGTGGCTCGGAGATTAGCGCCGCGCAGCAGCTCGCCAAGCACTTCACGCCGCCCCGGCGAATCGGCTGCAAGTAGCACGCGACCCGTGTGATTTGCCAAAAAATTTTGCAGTGGTGCGAGCGGTTTCTCGGCGCGCGCATCGAGGCGCAGCTCCTGCGGCAGTCGCGAGCCGAAGTCGCAGGTCCCGGGCCCGGCGGACTCGCAGCGAAAACTTTGCAGGGTGATCGTCTGCCGAGTATCGATACCGGTGTTGACCGCCGCCCCGTCAATGAAAAGCTCTGCGGGTTGCAGCAGCGGCCGCTCGAGATCGCCGCAGCGGTCCTCGTAACGCGCTTGCAGCGCCTGCCAGGCTTTTTCGATCGTGCCGTCGAGATCCCCCGTGAAATCGACTATGACCGCATTGGCGGGTAGATAGTCGAAGAGTGTAGTCATCTCGTCAAAGAAAAGCGGCAGATAGAACTCGATGCCCGCAGGTGCAATGCCATCGCTGACGCCACGATAGACGGCGCTGCGCGTGGGGTCGCCCTCGAAGCGCGTGCGATAGCGACGACGGAAAGCGCGTACTGAATCACCATCGAGCGGCATTTCGCGCGCCGGCAGTAGGCGGATCGAGTTCAGCGCGTCCCGCGAGCGTTGCGTCTGCGGGTCGAAACTGCGAATCGCCTCAATCTCATCATCGAAAAGATCGATGCGCAGTGGCAAATCAGTGCCCATCGGAAATACATCGAGCAACGAACCGCGCATGGCGTATTCGCCGGGGCCGGCGACTTGGCTGACACTCGAATAGCCCGCCTCGGTGAGCCGCAGACGGAAGGCCTCTAGGGCGAGCCGCTCGCCCACGGCGAGCGAAAAGCTTCGACTCGCCACGTACTGCCGCGGTGCGAGCCGTTGCAGCAGTGTATCGACGGTGACGAGCAGCAGGCCGTGGCGCAGGGTCGGCAACTCGGCGAGCGCCAGCAGACGCTCGCTCGTGATGTCTGGATGGGGCGAAAACACGTCGTAGGGCAGCACCTCGCCGTCGGGCAGGCTGAGCACGCGCAGTTCGGCGGGGGCAAAGAAACCGAGCTCGGCACGCCGGCGTTCGAGGCTGCGGCTGTCGGGTTCGATGACGAGCCAGGGGCGCTCATCGGTTGCGGCGGCCTCGGCAAGAGCCAGGGCCGCTGCGCTGCCATGCAGGCCCGTCCAGTGCACCTGCGGGCGCCCGGAATGAGGGATTAGGGGCCGGAGGAGCCGCGACATGGGCGCGCAAGCTTACCGGGCCGCCCCACGGAGGCAAGCCCTGCGATGTGGTTAAATTCAACCCGATGTTCCAGCCGCTCTCGCTGTTCGTCGGTTTGCGCTACGTGCGCTCACGAACGCGGAAATTCTTCGTGTCCTTTATTACCTGGGTGTCGCTCGCCGGCGTGGCCGTGGGCGTGGCCGCGCTCATCGTCGTGCTCTCGGTGATGAATGGCTTCGAGGGTGAATTGCGCGATCGCTTGCTTTCGCTTTCGAGTCACGCCCGGGTGGTGGCGACGGTCGCAGAGGGTGCCTCAGCGGAGGCCGGCGACTACGGCTGGTCGCAGGCACTTGCTGTGTTGCGTGCGGATTCGCGGGTGCAGGGCGTCGCACCCTACGTCGAAATCCAGTCACTCGCCCTGCGCACGCCCGAGATGTTGCCGGTGCAGCTACGGGGGATCGACCCGGCGCTAGAGCCCAGCGTCTCGGCGGCGGCCTCGGCCATAGTCGAGGGTCGCCTCGATGATCTGCTGCCTGGCGAAGATCGCGTGATTCTTGGCAGCGTGGTCGCCCGCCTGCTCGGTGTGGTCAGCGGCGATCGAGTGACGTTGTTGATACCCGGCGTCGAGCAAAGCGGCGTACCCTCGCCACGCCTGCGCGAGTTCACGGTGAACGGAATCTTTGAAGTGGGTTTGCATGATCATGACGGCACGCTCGCACTTGCCCACATTGACGATGTCCGTGCACTCACGCTGGATGATGCGCGCGCGTTCGGTCTGTATGTGAAGCTGACCGATCCGCTGGCCGCCCCCGCAGTCAATCTCGAGCTCGGCGCTCGGCTCGGTCGTGGGCTGGGTTTGCGCGATTGGACGCAGGATCACGCCAATTATTTTCGGGCCATCCGTATCGAGAAGGCGATGATGACGATCATCCTGATGCTGATCCTCGGCGTGGCGGCCTTCAATATTGTCGCCTTGCTGGTGATGGTGGTCACCGACAAGCGTAGCGACATCGCCATTTTGCGCACCTTTGGTGCCACGCCGCGCAGCGTACTCGAGATATTTTTGACGCAGGGACTCGTGATCGGTTGGGCAGGTGTCGTGCTCGGCGTGCTGCTTGGGGTACTGATTTCTACCAACGTCGGCAGCATCGTGCCGGTGCTCGAGGGTGCTTTCGGTTTTCGGATCATGGATCCGAGCGTGTATTACGTGACGCAGATTCCCGCTGAGGTACGGCTCGGGAATGTGCTGATGATTGCCGCGCTTGCACTCATCATCACGGCCGCGGCCACGGTATACCCCGCACTGCGCGCCTCGCGGGTCGCACCCGCCGAAGCGCTGAGGTACGAGTAGATCATGCAGCGTCCATGGGAATGGATGGTCGCCACGCGTTACCTGCGCTCGACGCATCGGCGCGGTTTCATATCTTTTGTCGCCTTCATGTCGACGTTTGGTCTGATCCTGGGTGTTGCTGTTCTGATCGTGGTGCTTTCGGTGATGAACGGTTTCGAGCGCGAGTTGCGCTCACGCATTCTTTCGGTGACTTCGCATGCGACTTTGATGGGGCTCGAGGGCACACTGCCTGATTGGCAGAACGTACGGGCGCGGGCGCTGCAAGCCCCGGGCGTTCGCCACGCTGTGCCCTACGTCGAAGCGCAGGCCATGATTTCGCGCGGCAGTCGCGTGCTGGGCACGGCGGTGCGCGGCGTCGAGCCGACGCTCGAACGCGAGGCGACGGGACTTGGCCAACATGTACGCGCTGCGCGCATCGAAGATTTGGTCGCAGGTTCCTGGCGCGTCGTACTCGGCTCGGCACTCGCGCGAGAGCTGAGCGTCGCGCGCGGCGATGAGATCGTGGTGGTCGTGCCTGACGGTACGGCAACGCCTGAAGGCGTGCAGCCGCGCATGCGCAGACTCGAGGTCATCGGGACCTTCGAGTCAGGGATGTACGAGTTCGATCGTGGTCTGGCACTGATGAACATCGACGATGCCGCACGGCTCTATCGAATGCGCGGTGAGGCGACGGGCATCCGTCTCGCGCTCGATGACCCCCGCCGCGCAGCAGACACGGTACATGAACTCGCGCTCGCCTTGGGTGGCGGGTACTACGTGAGCGACTGGACGCGTAATCACGCAAACTTTTTCCAATCGATCGAACTTACCAAGGGCATGATGTTCGTCATTTTGTTGATCATCGTCGGCGTCGCCGCGTTCAATATCGTTTCGACGCTGGTCATGATCGTTAAGGAAAAACAGGGTGATATTGCCTTGCTGCGTAGCCTGGGCGCGTCGCGCGTCGATATCCTGCGCACCTTCGCCATTCAGGGCGTGCTGATCGGACTCGTGGGGACGCTGGTGGGGGCGCTGCTGGGTATTGCTCTTGCCGATCAGATCGAGGCGATCGTACGCACTAGCGAGGGACTGTTCGGCGTGCAGCTCATGGATGCCAAGATTTATTTCATGACCGAGCTGCCAGCGGTGGTGGAGTGGGGCGACGTCGTGCGGGTCTGCGGCGTGGCGTTTGCGCTCTGCGCCTTGGCGACGCTCTATCCTGCGTGGCGTGCGGCCCGCACGGAACCGGCGGAGGCCTTGCGTCATGAGTGAACCGACTCGCGAGCTCGTGCTCGAGGCCGAGGGATTGGTGCGCGAGTTTCGCGAGGGCTCGAGTACCTTGCGCGTACTCGATGGTCTGCAATTAAAACTCGCGCGGGGCGAGTGCGTAGCGATCGTCGGGGCGTCGGGTTCGGGCAAGACCACGCTGCTGCAAATTTTAGGCGGACTTGATCGTCCGACCGCAGGACGCGTGCGCATAGCGGGTTGTGATCTGCACGCGCTCGATGAAGCGGAGCGTGGCGCGCTGCGTAATCGCAGTATCGGTTTCATTTATCAGTTTCATCATCTGCTGCCGGAGTTCAGCGCACTCGAGAACGTGGCCATGCCGCTGCTCGTGCGTCGCCTGCCGACCGTTGAGGCCAAGGCCAAGGCGCAGGCCTTGCTTGAGCAAGTGGGGCTAGGTGAGCGGCTCACGCATCGACCGCATCAGCTCTCGGGTGGCGAGCGACAGCGGGCCGCGGTGGCGCGCGCGCTGGTGACCGAACCTGCACTGGTATTCGCCGATGAGCCCACCGGCAATCTCGATGGCCGTAATGCCGAGCAAGTTTTTGAACTGATGCTGCGACTCAACCGCGAGCGTCACACCACGCTCGTGATCGTCACCCACGATGCGCGACTCGCGGCACGCATGGACCGTGTGCTCACCTTGAGCGAAGGTCGAATCGTCAGCTGAGACGCGAATCCGGGGGTTTACGCTCGTCCCAGGGCTCGGTCCGCCCGCCGCGCGTGCGATATTTCTGCCGCACCCGCCACCGCCAGATCCGATCGAGCACAATTCAGCCGACGAACCCGGCGACTGCCCCGCAGACCCCACAACCCAGCAAAAACGGCTGCCACATCGGTCCGAGACCGCTCTGCAGCCAATCCCGGCTGAGTTCGAAGCGCGGAACTGCCCCGGCGTCTCGCCGAGCAGCGTGGGACCCGTTAGATAGGCGACGTAATAGATCGGCGCCACGGTCACCGGGTTCACGATGAACACCGTGTCGATCAGCGTGGCACATTTAGTCGCACGAGCATCGCCAGCATGAACGTCACCCGAATGTGTACTGGCAGCGGCACGAAGCAGATCGACAGCCCGACACCGAACGCCCCTGTGATGCTGCGCCGCTGCAGCGACCACAGCCGCAGGTCGACGAACACATGGGCGAACGGTAGAGAACACTGCGCATCGCCATCGCGTAAGGTGGTTTGCGCGTGCTGCGCGAGTAACTCGCGCGCGCCGCCGCCGGGCTCGTCCGTCGTGCGCAGCGGGGCGAGCTCGATCTGGCAGCGACGGTGGTCATCGCGTCGCGACGCGGATCACTGGCGGCCGTCACGCCCGAGTTCGTGCGAGGGGTCGGACCGCGGTGGGTATTACTCGACGGTCGCGATGCCACTGCCAATCGACGTCAGCGCGTCGCGAGCACCTGGAAGAACGCGGCTGGGCGCGTCTATGCCCTCGCCGAGTAGCGTGCGGTCACGATCCACCTGCCTGCGGGCCTACCGCCACGCTGGCTTCGGCACGTCGACCTGCAGGCCGATTTGCTTTGGCGCTATGATCCACGCCAATAACCGTCGGCTTGCCGATGCCATGCAGGGTCCGCCACGCCCTTGAGCCAAACGCCGGTCGAGATCCCCGACGCCGCAAAGGTCTGCCGCCGCTTGTTGGGCTACGCGCGCCCGCACCTCGGCATGTTCCTAGTCGGTGTGCTCGGCATGGCGTTATTCGCAGCGACCGATGCGGCGCTGGCGGTGTTGGTGCAGCGCCTTCTAGGCGGTACCTTCGTCAACCCTGACCCGCGCATCATTTGGGCGATTCCGCTCGGCGCTGTGCTGCTATTCGTACTGCGAGGTATCGGCGATTACGTCTCCAATTATTTTCCGGGCTGGGTGGGTCGGCAGATCATCAAAACTTTGCGCGCTGAGCTCTTTGCTCACTATTTGCGGCTGCCGACCAGGCATTACGACACGGCGGCCACGGGCGGGATGCTGTCGCGCCTCACCTACAACATCGAGCTCGTGGCTGAGGCGACCACTAATGCGGTGATCGTGCTCATTCGCGATACGCTCGCCATCATCGGCTTGATCGTGATGCTGTTCTGGTACAACTGGCAGCTCGCGGCCTTTGTACTCGCGCTCGCGCTACCGATCTCCCGGCTGATCCACTACATCAACCGTTCCTTTCGTCGTTATAGCACGCGTATTCAGGCGTCGATGGGTGATGTGACACGCGTCGCTAAAGAAGCGCTCGATGGTCATAAGGTGATCAAAAGTTTCAATGCCGAGCGGTATGAAGAAAAAATCTTCGCCGCGGCCAACGAGCGTAACCGCCACAGTAATATGCGACTGATTGGTGCGCGAGCACTCGCCAACCCTGTGGTACAGATCGTCGCTTCGCTCGGACTCGCCTGCGTGCTGTTCTTTTCGATTCGGCAGGTGTTCACCTATCAAATGCGCGTCGATGAGTTTATGGCTTTCATGACGGCGTTGTTGCTGATCACCGCACCGCTACGGCGCTTGGTGCAGGTGTTCGGGCCGCTGCAGCAAGGTATCGCCGCCGGTGCAAGCGTGTTCGAGGTGCTCGATACGCCGATCGAGGACGCGGGCGGCTCGCGTACGATCGGGCGCGCACAGGGCGCCATCGAGTTTCGTGAGGTGGGTTTCAGTTACTCGATTGCACAAGGCGAGGTGCTCTCGGCGGTGAGCTTCAAAGTCAGTCCGGGGCAGACGGTCGCCATCGTCGGCAAGTCGGGCAGCGGCAAGAGTACGCTCGCTAACCTGCTGTCACGTTTCTTTGATCCAGACAGCGGCAGCGTGCGGCTCGACGGCGTCGATCTGCGCGAGTATCGACGCGATGATTTGCGACGGCAGGTGAGCGTGGTCAGTCAGGAGGTGATGCTGTTCGACGATAGCATCCGCCGCAACATCGCTTTCAATATTACTGACGCTACGACTGCGGCCGTCGAGGACGCCGCGCGCGCCGCTTATGTGCTCGACTTCGCGGCCGAGCTGCCGCAGGGTCTCGACACGGCCGTAGGGGAGCGCGGCTCGCAGCTCTCCGGTGGGCAACGGCAGCGAGTGTCGATCGCTCGGGCGCTGCTCAAAGATGCGCCCATTCTGGTGCTCGATGAGGCCACGAGCGCACTCGATAATGAGTCGGAGCGCTGTATCCAGGCGGCACTCGCCACGCTGCAGCGCGGCCGTACCACACTCGTCATCGCGCATCGACTCTCGACCATCGAGCAGGCCGATCTCATCGTGGTGCTGCACGAGGGGCGGGTGGTCGAAAGCGGGCGGCACGCCGAACTCATTCAGCGCGACGGACCCTACGCGCAGCTGCACCGCTTGCAGTTCGCGGTCTGATGACTGCCAAGTCCGATGACGACAAGGATTGAAGCTTGGTTGCAAGGCGTGTGGTACCGCGGTCAACCGGGTGCGGCGCTGCTTGCGCCCTTGAGCGCGATGTTTACCTTAGTCGCCAGAGTGCGCCGCGCACTCTATCGATCGGGCATGATCGGCGCTTATCGCGCACGAATTCCCGTGGTCGTGATCGGCAATCTCAGCGTCGGCGGCACCGGCAAAAGTCCACTGGTGGCCGCGCTCGCCAGCGCGCTCAAAAGTCGCGGTCTGCGGCCAGGTATTCTCACGCGCGGTCATGGAGCGCGTGTGCCCGAGCCGATACGGGTGACGCGCGATGCCGACCCCGGCGCAGTGGGCGATGAACCTTTGATGCTGGCGATCGCAACCGGTGTCGAAGTGATGACGTCACCCGATCGTACGACGGGCGCGCGTGCGCTCGAAGCGCTCGGTGTGGATCTGATTCTTTGTGACGACGGTCTGCAGCACTACGCGCTCGCCCGCGATCTCGAGGTCGTAGTCATCGATGCGGCACGCGGTCTAGGTAACGGTCGGCTGCTACCGGCGGGTCCACTACGCGAGGACGTATCGCGTCTCGAGTCGGTCGATTGGGTGGTGGTTAACGGTGTAGTTGATGGCGATACGACAGGTAGCCCGTGGCGCGGTCGTCAAGGTAGGTTATCGATGATGCTGGTGCCCGAGGCTTTGCGCGGCATTGTCGATCCGCTGCGTTGGTGCAGTCTTGAGAGCCTGCGCGCTGAGCCGGTACATGCGGTTGCCGGAATCGGCCACCCCGCTCGTTTCTTTGGTATGCTGCGCGCGGCGGGGCTGGAGGTGATCGAGCACGCTTTTGTCGATCACCACACATTCGCCATGGGCGATCTAGACTTCGGCGACACCCGCGCCATTCTGATGACCAGCAAAGATGCCGTAAAATGCCGCAGCTTCGCCGATGCGCGCTGCTGGGAGGTCCCGGTGGTCGCGCGTTTCTCGCCCGGTGGCGCGGCGAGCCTCGTGACTGCGATCGAGAAACTTTGTTTCTCGCGGCGGCTCTGAACGAGTCAAAGGCTGCAGGGGTCACACTGATCATGGATCATCGACTGCTCGATATTCTGGCCTGCCCGATCTGCAAGGGACCCTTGGTGCTGCAGCGCGAGGCAGCGGCACTCGTGTGCAGGGCCGATCGGCTCGCGTTTCCCATCAAAGATGACATCCCGATGATGCTGGAGGAAGAAGCGCGGGTCTTGTCCAGTGACGACCCCTTACTTGCCCGCTGATCTCGCCATGTTTCGTATCGTCATTCCCGCTCGATATGGTTCGACCCGGCTCCCCGGCAAACCGCTGCTGCCGATTGCGGGTCGTCCCATGCTCGCCTGGGTTCACGATCGGGCGCTGGAATGCACGGTACGCGAGGTGGTGATCGCCACTGACGATGAGCGGATTCGCATCGTCGCCGCCGCCTTCGGTGCGCAGGTCGAGATGACCGCACCCGAACATACGAGCGGTACCGACCGCATTGCTGAGGTCGCGGTGCGCCGTGGTTGGGCCGACGGTGATGTGATCGTCAATTTGCAGGGCGATGAGCCGGCGATGCCGCGCAAGCTCATCCAGCAAGTGGCGATGCTGCTGATT
>VGTW01000081.1 GCA_016874555.1 Gammaproteobacteria bacterium
TCGCGTCGAACACATTGAGCGCACGCCGTTTGGCCTCCTCTTCGACGGCAGACGACACGCCATGCGCCGAGAAGATGACGGTTGCGCCATCGGGCACTTCGTCGAGTTCTTCGACGAATACCGCACCCACCTGCCGCAGACGCTCGACCACATGCCGGTTGTGGACGACCTCGTGCCGTACGTGGATTGGTGCGCCAAATAGCGTGATCGCGCGTTCGACGATCTCGATGGCACGATCCACACCGGCACAAAAGCCACGTGGATTGGCGAGCAAGATTTTCATGGTATGCGCCCGGCCTCGCGGCTACGTCGCCAATCGGCGACAGCGTCCCAGAGGAGAAGCACCGCACCGACCGTGATAGCGGAATCGGCAATGTTGAAGGCCGGAAAATAGGCCTGCTGCCAGTGTACGTGGATGAAGTCGACCACGTAGCCGTGTTCGATGCGATCGATCACGTTGCCGGTTGCCCCGCCGATCACGAGCGCAAGCGCCGCAGCGAGGATACCCTCGCGGCGCGCATGCAGCGCGCGCAACCAGATCAGCAGCAACACGGTGACAGCTACCGCCAGCACACTCAGAAAATGCCGCTGCCAGCCGCCCGCCCCTGCCAAGAAATTGAAGGCTGCGCCGGGGTTATGCAGCCGAGTGATATCGAGCCAAAAAAACACGGCCGTGAATTCACCGAGTAAATAATTGACCTCGATCCAGCCCTTACTCCACTGATCAGCAACGATCAACAACACAGTCAACACAAGCCAGCGCCACCCCGACTCGCGAAGACTGACCGCACGCAGAGCGTCGCGCCAAGACTTGGATTTTTCGGTCTCGCTCATACGCAGAGACGCATTTCGCCTACACCGACGACATTGGTGACGCAGCGACCGCAGAGCTCGGGGTGCTCAACGTGACTGCCGACGTCGTCGCGGCGGTGCCAGCAGCGCACGCATTTCGGCGCCGTGGTCGGTCGTACGCGTACGCTGCGGCTTTCGACGCTGGCATCGACCAACACCCGTGCTGCAGAGGTGATAAAGAAAAATCGAAGTTCATCGCCGAGCACTGCATAGCGCGCATACTCGGCAGCGGTGCAAAGAATATTAACCTCAGCTTCGAGCGACGAGCCAATCTCACCCACTTCGCGCAAGCGCTCAAGCTCTCGCATAACCTCGGCGCGCAGCGCGAGCAGCGCATCCCAATCGATGGTCTCGGCAGGTACCTCGGGCGAGGCATGCCAAAGTGCATGGAACACCGAGGCCTCACGCTTGCCGGGCAACTGCGCCCAGATTTCTTCGGCAGTGAACGAGAGCACCGGTGCGAGCCAGCGCACCATAGCCTCGACAATATGATACATCGTGGTCTGCGCGGAGCGCCTGGCGTGACTGCGCACCGGCGTGGTGTACAGCCTATCTTTGAGCACATCGAGGTAGCAGCCACCGAGCTCGGTCACGCAGAAGCCGTGCGCCTTCTGATAGACGAGGTGAAACTCGTAGTTGCGGTAGGCGACGATGATTTCGTCTTGTAACTCGCGCGTGCGCCGCAGGGCCCAGCGATCGAACGCCACCATCTCGGCGACCGGTACGGCATCGCGCGCCGGGTCAAATCCCGCTAAGTTGCCGAGCAAAAAGCGCATGGTGTTACGGATGCGACGATAACTCTCCGACATGCGCTTAAGGATCTCATTCGACACGCTCATTTCATTCGCGTAGTCGGTCGAGGCCACCCACAGTCGCAGCACGTCGGCACCGAGGCTCTGCATCACTTTTTGCGGGGCGATTACATTACCGAGCGACTTCGACATCTTGCGGCCCTTTTCATCGACCGTGAATCCGTGCGTCAGCACGCCCTTATACGGCGCGCGCGCGTAGAGCGCCTCGGACATGAGCAGCGATGAGTGGAACCAACCGCGATGCTGATCCGAACCTTCGAGATAAAGATCGACGGGACCGTCAATCTCCGGACGCTGCGCTGACACGCATTCGAACGAGAGCCCCGAGTCGGCCCAGACGTCCATGACGTCACTGACCTTGTCGTAGTGGTCGGCCTCGGCTCCCAGTAACTCTGCCGGGGCGAGCGCGAACCACGCCTCGATGCCGCCCTGCTCCACTTTGTCGGCTGCGCGCTCGATGATCTCGAGTGTTTTCGGATACAACTCGCCTGTATCTTTGTGCACGAACAATGGAATCGGCACACCCCAGGTGCGCTGCCGCGAAATACACCAGTCCGGACGGTTCTCGATCATGCCGGTGATGCGCTGCTCACCCCATGAGGGCGTCCATTGCACGTTTTTGATGTCGGCTAGTGCCTGCGCCCGCAGACCTTTTTGATCCATGCTGATGAACCACTGGGGCGTCGCGCGGAAGATCACAGGCGTCTTGTGACGCCAGCAATGCGGATAGCTGTGCTGATAAGGTGCGTGGTGGATCAGGGTACCACGTTCGCGCATGAGCGCGATGACGCGCTCTCCACCCTCATCGATCTTGAGTCCCTCGACGATCGGCGTGCCGGCAATGAATCGGCCATCGCCACCCACCGGGTTATGCACGGGCAAACCGTATCTTTGACCGACCGCGAAGTCCTCCTGGCCGTGCGCGGGCGCCGTGTGTACGGCACCGGTACCGGCATCAAGCGTGACGTGATCTCCAGTGATCACCGGCACCTGCTTTTCAAGGAACGGATGCTGTAGCTTGAGCCCTTCGAGGGTACCGCCCGGGAAGCGCGCGAGCACCTCGACTTCGGCGAAGCCATAACGTTTGCTCGCTGCGGCTACGAGATCGCTCGCCAGCACCAAAAGCTGCGAGGGCGACCGCACAAGCGCATAGTCGATTGCCGCGCCCACGGCGACAGCCTCGTTCGCCGGCAGTGTCCAGGGCGTGGTGGTCCAGATCGCGATCGATACACTATCGGCACCGAGCACCGCCGACGACACGCCCGTGCATTCGGCGAAAGCCGTCAAGTCTCTGAAGGCGAAGGCGATATCGATGGCTGGCGAGATCTTGTCTTCATACTCGACCTCGGCCTCAGCCAAAGCCGAGCAGCAGTCGAGACACCAATGCACCGGCTTCGCGCCTTTGTAGAGATGACCATTACGCACGATGCGTCCGAAGGCCCGCATCTGTTCGGCCTCGAAACTGAAATCCATGGTGCGATACGGCCGATTCCAATCCCCGAGCACCCCGAGTCGCTTGAAATCAACGCGCTGCAGATCGATCTGCTCGGCTGCGAAGGCGCGACAAGCCGCGCGAAAAGCGCTTACATCGAGCTTTTGGCCTGGGCGTCCGTACTTTTTTTCGACTGCGAGTTCGATCGGCAGGCCGTGACAGTCCCAGCCCGGGATGTAGGGCGCATCGTAGCCGTCGAGGGTGCGCGACTTGACGATAATATCTTTGAGTATTTTATTAAGAGCGTGACCAATGTGAATGCCGCCGTTGGCGTACGGCGGTCCATCGTGCAACACGAAACGCGGCCGGCCGCGCGCAATCTCGCGCAGCCGTCCGTAGGTGTCGTCCTTTTGCCAGCGCTCCACGAAGCCCGGCTCTCGCGCCGCAAGATCCGCCTTCATGGGGAATTCAGTCTGCGGCAAATTGACTGTCTGCTTGTAGTCGGTCACGTCTTATTCGTCAGTTTGCGCGCCTCTCGCGCATCCACCTGCATCTGCGCCACCATCAACTCGACGCTTTCGAAGCGCACCTCGCTGCGCAGGTACGCGACGAATTCGACCTCGAGTTCACGACCATAAAGGTCACCGGTGAAATCGAACACCGCGGTTTCGAGCAAAGGTTCAATGCCTCCCACCGTGGGGCGAGTGCCTAAACTTGCCACTCCACCCATTGGCGTCGCGGCAATGCCGTAGATCCACACGGCAAAGATACCCTTGAAAGGGATGCGTCGTCGCCGCAGACGAATGTTAGCCGTCGGGAAGCCGAGTGTGCGGCCAAGTTGCTGCCCGCGCACCACCCGACCGCGCATCGAGTAAGGCCTGCCGAGCAAACGCCCGGCGCGCGCGAGATCAAACGCCTCGAGCGCCTCACGCACCAGCGAGCTGCTGACCCGATCCTCGCCGACCCGCACCGGATCGAGCACCTCGACCACGAAACCGTGACTCGCTCCGGCGGCCTGCAAAAAAGCAGCGCTCGCCTCGCCATGCCGCCCGAAGCGAAAGTCGTGACCCACCACGATGCCTGTAACCCCAAGGTCTTCGACCATAAGGCGTAGGAATTCGCCGCCTGAAAGCGTGCGCAGTGCCGCGTTGAAGCGCAGCACGATGAGCGCATCGAACCCACTGCCCTCGAGCAGGCGCCAGCGCTCGCGAAAATTCGTCAGCCGCGCAGGGGGCGAGTCCGGGTTCAAAAATTCGCGCGGCGTGGGTTCGAAGCTGAGCATTAGCGCCGGCCGACTACTGGCCTGCGCGCGGGCTCGCGTGCGTTCGATGAGTTCGCGATGCCCTAAGTGCAGTCCATCGAAACTGCCGATCGTGAGCACGCCACCGCGCAGTGCCGCAGGTATCCGTTTGGTCCCCAGCAGCAACTTCATCGTAGATCCTTGCATCGCAGGCCGATTAGCCAGAGTACGGTCGCGTAGACGAGCGCTCCGACTCCGATGCAGCCGGCAAGGCGCACCGCGCGGACCGCCGGCGAGGCCGCGACCCAGCTCTCGAAGGCTGGCGCCGCCCAGATAAGCACTAGCGCCATCGCGAGATTGGCCACCAGCACACGTAGCAGCAACGCTTGCCAGCCAGCCGCAGCACGGTACACGCCATCGCGCCGCAGACCCCGCCACAATAAAAAACTGTTCACCGCAGCCGAGACGCAGGTCGAGGTCGCCAGTAGCACGAACGGCGTGGCAAAACCCGCGTAGTGCGCGGGCAGCACGACGCCCACGTTCAGCCCCATGTTAACCGCGAGCGCAATCAAGCCGACCCGAACCGGAGTTTTGGTGTTTTGGCGCGCGAAGTATCCCGGAGCTAATACTTTGACGAGACTGAAACCGATCAAACCCCAGGAATAGGCCATCAAACCGTACTGCGTCATCTGCACGTCGCGCGTCGAAAACTCACCATAACCAAAGATAGTAGCGG
Organism: Gammaproteobacteria bacterium; assembly: GCA_016874555.1. Classification (GTDB taxonomy): domain Bacteria; phylum Pseudomonadota; class Gammaproteobacteria; order Steroidobacterales; family Steroidobacteraceae; genus UBA964. The sequence goes on from VGTW01000081.1 coordinate 5,073, forward strand.
TGATGGGCCCAGCCAATACCAATAAACCGACGGCTGCCGGAACGACCACCACGACCACAAGTCGCAGCGACCAATCGAGCGTGGCCGAAAAGCGCTCGGTATCGCCGGCGGAGTATTGCGAGGAAAGCCTCGGCAAAATCACCGTGGCGAGCGCGATGCTGAACACGCCGAGCGCGAACTCCATCAGTCGATCTGCGTAATACAGCCAGGCAATACTGCCGGTCACCAGAAACGAGGCAATTAAAGTATCCAGCATCAAACTGATCTGCGCCATCGAGGAGCCGATGATGCCCGGCACCATCAGTTTACCGATGCGGCGCACGCCTTCGGCGGCGGGCTGCCAGCGCGGTCGCGACAGCAGGCCGAGCTTGGCCACCGCCGGTAATTGGATGAACACCTGCAAAACGCCCGCAACGAACACGCCGATCGCCAGCACGATGCCCGGGTTGTCCGCGCGCGTCGCGATACCGACCGCGAACAAAATCATCACGAGGTTCATGACTACCTGTGTTAAGGCTGGCACGGCGAAGCGACCGTAAGTATTGAGCACACCACTGAGGAGCGCAGTCAAAGAAATGAAGAAGAGATACGGGAAGGTCCAGCGCAGCATGTCGACGGCAAGTTCGTACTTACCTGCCTCCTGCGTAAAGCCGGGCGCAAACACCAAGATGATGATCGGCGCTGCGACCACCCCGATGAGCGTGACCACGAATAGCACCACGCCGAACGTGCCGACCACCCCACCGACGAGCTGGCGCACTTCGGCCTGGCCATGCCGGGCCTTGTACTCGCTGATCACGGGCACAAACGACTGCGAGAACGCGCCCTCGGCGAACAGCCGGCGCAGGAAGTTCGGGATCTTGAAGGCCACCAAAAAGGCGTCCATTAGGGTGCCGGCACCGAAGGCCTGCGAATAGACCATGTCGCGCAGCAGACCAGTGACCCGGGACAACAGCGTGGTGAGGCCCACCACCGATGTGCTCTTGAAGATCGCGCGACTCATAGAAGCCGGGCGAACTATACCGGAGCCGCCCCGAATCGGCGTTGACAACCCCCCGTCCCGACACGAAGATACACGCCGTTTTACCGATCCGAGCACCCTACGTGGCCAATACCAAGTCCGCCGAAAAAGCCGCCCGCCAAGCCATCAAGCATCGCGCGCGCAATGTCGCCCTGCGTTCGCGCTCTCGCTCCGCCATTCGCGATGCGGGCGAGGCCATTGCCAAGGGTGACAAAAACGCTCCGGCGGCTTACCGCAAAGCCACCTCCACGGTCGACGCCATGGTCAACAAAGGTCTCGTGCACAAGAACAAGGCTGCTCGTCACAAATCGCGCCTGGCCGCCAAGCTGAAAAAGCTCGCCGGCAAATAAACTCGTTTAAGAGTAACCCCGCCTAGCTTCTTCAGCGCGTGTTTTTTTTTGCCTCGAAGGGTAGGCCCGGCGCCCACATGGGCTCCTCCCGGCTACCCTCCTCGCTCCCCGCGACCTGCAGCATCAATGGCAGGCGTGCCTCGCTGGCGGCAATCTCGCGCCAGTTTCGACCCTCGGGCCAGGGCTCGAGGGCCCCGAGGAGTGCCCACAGCAGATTGAACGAGCGCGTCTGACCGCTACGCCGCACCGCGAGATACGCCTCGAGGGCGCCGATGCGCCGCAAATCTTCGACACTGCGAATACCGACACCGGCCAGCGTGCGCTCGGCCTGCGGCCCAAGGTTACGCAGATCGCAGATGCGCAGCCGCAATTTGCCGGCTGCGAGTCGCCTGCGAACCTTGGCGTTACGCTCCCGCACTCTTCCCCTCGAGAAAGCTCATCACGGCCTCGGTGAGCTCATGCGTTCCGGCACCGGTCGCGCCCGAGATTAAGAACCATGGTCCCCTATGGCGCAGCGATCGCACGATCACCTTGGCTTTTTTCTTGGCCTCGGCAGGCAGCAGCAGATCGCTTTTGTTGATCACCAGCCAGCGCGGCTTGATGGCGAGATCTTTGGAGAATTTTTTGAGCTCGCCGACGATCGCGCGAGCATCTTTCACGGGATCCGCCTGTGGATCGAGCGGCGCCATATCGATCAGATGCAACAGCACTCGCGTGCGCTGCAAATGCCTCAAAAACCGGATGCCAAGACCGGCGCCCTCGGCAGCACCCTCAATGAGCCCCGGGATATCGGCCATCACGAAGCTGCGATGCTCGCCGCAATACACGACACCGAGATTCGGGTGTAGCGTAGTGAAGGGATAATCGGCGACTTTCGGTCGCGCCGACGACACCGCACGAATGAGCGTGGATTTGCCGGCATTCGGTAAACCCAGCAAACCGACATCCGCGATGACCTTGAGCTCTAGCTCGAGTGAACGCCTCTCGCCCAGCAGGCCCGGACCAAAAGTGCGCGGCGCTCGGTTGGTACTGGTTTTGAATTTGGCGTTGCCCCAACCACCTTTGCCGCCGCGCGCCACGAGCAGCACATCGCCCTGGCACACGAGATCGCCAAGCTGCTCGCTAGTTTCGGAGTCGCGCACCACCGTACCCGTCGGCACGGCGACGTAAAGATCATCACCACCGCAGCCGGTGCAATCGTTGCCGCTGCCCGCCTCTCCCGACTGCGCCTTATACGTGCGCTCGACACGAAAATCAGAGAGCGTGTTGATACCTGCAGCCGCGCGCAACCAAACGCTGCCGCCATGGCCGCCATCGCCACCATCGGGGCCGCCGAAGGGCACGAACTTCTCGCGACGGAAGCTCATGCAGCCGCGGCCGCCGTTCCCCGCCTGCACGCGAAGTTTTGCCTCATCGACGAACTTCATTGCTACTCCTCGATCCCGCTCTACCGTCTCCGCGTGGCCCGAAAACAAAAACCCCGGCACGCGGCCGGGGTTTGGAATGCGTAGACCGCGGTCGCCGTCAGTCGGCAACCACGCTCACGAACATCCGCTGTTCGGCGCCACGGCGCTTGAATTGCACCTTGCCGTTCGACAGGGCGAACAGCGTGTGGTCGGTGCCGATGCCGACGTTATTGCCCGGGTGATACCGCGTGCCGCGCTGACGGATGATGATGTTGCCCGCCGCGACCTGCTCGCCGCCAAACGCTTTGACGCCGAGACGCTTGCTGTGTGACTCGCGGCCGTTCTTGGTGCTGCCGCCTGCTTTTTTATGTGCCATGTGTCGTACTCCGAGGGATCAACCGCCCTGAATGCCGGTGACCTTGATTTCAGTGAACTGCTGCCGGTGATTCTTCATGCGCAGGTAGTGCTTGCGGCGGCGGAACTTGACGATGCTCACCTTACCGCCCTGGCCATGTCGCTGCACGGTCGCCGAAACCGACGCCCCCGCGAGCAGCGGCGAGCCGACCTTGACGGTTTCGCCAGAGCCCACCAGCAGCACATCGCCGAACTTGACCTCTGCACCCGGCTCTGCCGCGAGCTTTTCCACGCGCAGTACGCTGCCCGCTTCGACCCGATATTGTTTGCCGCCCGTGGCAATGACCGCGTACATGTGGGAACCTCAAAAAAACCCAGCCCAACAGTTTACTGTCCGACCCCCTGTCGGTCAAACCCGCTGGCAGGCCCCGAAGTCCCCGTCCGGTCGATGGGTTACTGGCCCGTTATCGGCGGCAAATCGCCCCACCCTCCGGGTTGTTCCGCTACCATGGCGGCCCCATGAACACTCTGGCCACGGTCAAGGACCTGGTGCGTCAGGATCTGGTGGCGGTCGACGCCGTCATCCGCGCCAGCATGAAAAGCTCGGTAGCCCTCGTTGACCAGGTGGCCGAACACATTATCTCCGGCGGCGGTAAGCGCCTGCGGCCGCTCATTGTATTGCTGGCCGCCCGGGCCTGCAGCTATCGCGGCTCGAGTCATATCGACGCCGCAGCCTTCATAGAATTCATCCATACCGCCACACTGTTACACGATGACGTGGTCGACGGCTCCTCCCGGCGCCGCGGCCGCCCGACCGCCAATTCGGTATATGGCAATCAGGCAAGCGTGCTGGTCGGCGATTTCGTTTATTCGCGGGCCTTTCAGATGATGGCCGCGATCGGCTCGCAGCGGGTCATGGAAATCATGGCTGAAGCGACAAATGTCATCGCCGAAGGCGAAGTGCTGCAACTAATGAACTCGGGCGACCCCGACACCACACAGCAACGCTATCTGGAAGTCATTTATCGCAAAACCGCGAAGCTCTTTGAATCGGGCGCCGAGGTCGCCGCGGTCATCGCCGGTGCAAGCCCGAGTCAGCAGCGTGCACTCGCCGACTATGGACGCCACCTCGGCACCGCATATCAGCTGATCGACGATGTGCTCGATTACCAGGCGAACCCGGCTGAGCGCGGCAAAAATCTGGGTGATGATCTTGCCGAGGGCAAACCCACCCTGCCGCTGATTCAGGCGCTGCGAAAAAGCGCAGATGCCGACACCCGCGCTATGATCCGTAAAGCCATCGAAAATGGTGGTCTCGAGCACCTTGAACGCATCGTGACCGAGATTGAATCAACAGGGGCACTTGAATACACTCGAACACACGCTCAGGATGAGGCAGATCGGGCGCTTACAGCGCTCCACGCGCTGCCCGAGTCGCCGCATAAACAAGGCCTTGCCGCCCTCGCCCGGTTCGCGGTCGAACGCAGTACCTGAGCCCGGACGCCACCGTGGCCGCACAAATCGGGATGTAGCTCAGCCTGGTAGAGCACTACGTTCGGGACGTAGGAGTCGGAGGTTCAAATCCTCTCATCCCGACCATCTCCCGCCCAAAGAAAACAATCA
>VGTW01000082.1 GCA_016874555.1 Gammaproteobacteria bacterium
TATCTCGTACCATCGCGTACGCATGTCGGTAAATTCTTTGCCTTGCCGCAGTCGCCGCAGATCTTCAAGCAGTTGCTGATGGTCTCTGGCTTCGATCGGTATTACCAGATCGTGCGCTGTTTCCGCGACGAGGATCTGCGTGCTGATCGCCAGCCCGACTTCACCCAGCTCGATATCGAAACCTCGTTCCTGTCACAGGACGAGATCATGTCGATCATGGAGGGTCTGATTCGCCATATCTTCAAGACCGTCGGCAATGTCGAGCTGCCGGAGCCTTTCCCGAGCATGACCTATGCCGAGGCCATGCGTCGCTATGGGAGCGATAAGCCCGATCTTCGTATCCCGCTCGAACTCGTCGATGTCGCCGATCTGGTTGCAACCTGCGACTTCAAAGTGTTTGCCGAGCCCGCGAAAGACCCGAATGGCCGGGTGGTCGCGCTGCGTGTGCCTGCGGGTGGCGCGCTGACCCGCAAGGAAATCGATGATTACACGGCTTATGTGGCGCGTTACGGCGCGCGCGGGCTGGCGTATATCAAGGTCAATGAAATCGCCAAGGGCCGTGAGGGTCTGCAGTCGCCGATTATCAAGTTCCTCTCTGATGAGGCCGTGGTCGGCATACTCGCGCGCAGCGGCGCGCAGAATGACGATCTCATTTTCTTCGGCGCCGACAGCGCCAAAGTAGTCAACGACTCGATGGGTGCGCTGCGCCTGCGGATCGGTCATGACATGAAGTTGCTAACGGGCGCCTGGGCCCCGATGTGGGTGATCGACTTCCCAATGTTCGAGTTCGACGCGGACGAGAAGCGCTGGGTGGCGATGCATCACCCGTTCACCTCGCCAAAGAATCTTGACCCTGAAGCACTCAAGGCCGATCCGGGCAACGCCCTCGCCAAAGCCTATGATATGGTACTCAACGGGTCCGAGATCGGCGGTGGCTCGGTGCGCATCTTTCGTCAAGAGTTGCAGTCGACCGTGTTCGATCTTCTCGGCATCGAAACCGAGGAAGCCCGGCGCAAGTTCGGCTTTTTGCTCGATGCCCTCAAGTACGGGGCGCCGCCGCATGGCGGTATCGCCTTCGGTCTCGACCGACTTGCCATGCTGATGTCGGGTGCCGACAGCATCCGCGACGTCATTGCATTCCCCAAAACGCAGACGGCTGCCTGCCCGCTCACCGACGCGCCGACGGAAGTCACCGAGCGTCAGTTGCGCGAGCTGCATGTCCGCGTGCGCCAGCTCGCTGGAACCGTTCAGCCCTCGACAAATTCGCAGACCTGAGTAAGCGCGACGGCTGCTAGTCGTTCGGCGGATCGCGGCATGTCGGTCGGCCGCGGCATGCTGGTGGGCAAGGTGTCCCTCGTGATTGAACAACGATATCGAGGATGCGTAACCGGGCTCGGGTCAGACCGAAGTCGGCGTTCATATTGCCCATCAGTCGCGTGTGACGACGTTTGCGGGTACGGCGGTAGTGGGTTTCCTAGCTCTTTACGCCCCAGCCGTAGCAGACGACCAAAAGGTGAATCACTTATCGAGCAACGACTTCAGCTGATAGATTTTATTTAGTGCCTCGCGGGGACTCAAAGAATCTGGATTTATGGCGGCGATCGCAGCCGCAACTGCCTCATTTCTGTCGGCAACGTCGGGCTCGGATTCCCCGGCAGTGGGGGCCCTGTCGGTCGGCGCGCCAAAAAGTAGACTTCCCTGCGGGCCTGAGGATTGGCCGCTCCGCGCGGCCTGAGCCTCTAAGGCAGAGAGATATCGACGGGCCTCGGCGAGCGCTTCGCGCGGCATCCCGGCAAGTTTCGCCACTGCGAGGCCATAGCTTTTGCTGGCCGGCCCCGGTTTGACGGCATGCATGAAAACGATACCCTGACGGTGCTCGGTTGCATCGAGGTGCACATTGAGTACACCGGGAAGTTCTGCGGCGAGACCCGTTAGTTCAAAGTAATGGGTTGCAAACAAAGTAAATGCGCTCACCCTGCTCGCTAGATGTCGCGCCGTCGCCCATGCCAGTGACAGCCCGTCGAACGTGCTCGTACCGCGACCAATCTCGTCCATCAGGACCAGACTTCGCGTGGTCGCGTTGTGCAGAATGTTGGCCGCCTCGGTCATCTCGACCATGAACGTCGAGCGCCCGCCCGCGAGGTCATCGCCCGAACCGATCCGCGTGAAAATACGGTCGATCGGCCCGATCACCGCTGACTCAGCCGGGACGTAACTGCCGATATGCGCCAGCAGCGTGATCAAGGCAACTTGCCGCATGTAGGTGCTTTTGCCGCCCATGTTAGGACCGGTGATGACCAGCATCCGGGTCGCGGCATCGAGTGCAATATCATTCGGAACAAAGGGTTCCTGCAAAAAGCGCTCTACAACAGGATGACGCCCACCGCTGATACGCAGCGCGGGTTGTGTCGTCAGTGTGGGCGCGGACCAGCGCAGGCTCACCGCGCGTTCGGCCAAGGCGCCGATGGCATCAAGTTCGGCGATCGCCGCTGCTGTCGACTGCAATGGCGCGACCTGCGCACAAAGCTGCTCGAGTACGCCCTCGTATAGTTCTTTTTCGCGAGCCAGCGATTTGTCGCGCGCGCCGAGGACCCTATCCTCGAAGCTCTTGAGTTCGGCTGTGATGAAACGCTCGGCATTTTTGACCGTTTGCCGCCGAATGTAATCGGCTGGGACTTTCTCGGCTTGGCTGCGTGCGATTTCAATGAAAAAGCCCTGTACCCGGTTGTAGCCGAGCTTCAGCTGCTGGAGACCGGTTCGCGCGCGCTCACGGGCCTCGAGTTCGAGCAGGAAGGCATCGGTATCGGTCGAAATTCGACGCAGCTGGTCGAGCTCGGCGTCGAAGCCACTGGCGATGACATCGCCATCACGCACCATGGCCGAAGGCTCACTTGCAATCGCCCGCTGAAGCAATACGAGTTCGTCCTCATGCCCCAGCACCTGCTCGCCGAGGGCTGCAAGCAGCGGTGATTCGAGGGTGCCCAGCCGCGCGCGCAGCGCGGGCAGTGCGGCGAGCGAGAGCCGTAGGCCCGTCAGGTCGCGCGGCCTTGCTGAGTGCAAAGCGACCCGCGCCAGAATTCGCTCGATATCGCCGATCGGTTGCAGCGCCTCGCGCAGCACCAGATATCTTTGGTCAGTGATCAGTTCGCCGACGGCACTATGTCGATCGCGTAATTCTTTGTGGTCGGTGATGGGTCGATTGACGAGCCGGCGCAGGGCGCGAGCGCCCATTACCGTGACCGTGGTGTCGAGCAGGGCGACCAGCGTTGCATCCTCGCGGCTGCTTGGGCTGGAGTCGATCTCGAGGTTGCGCCGCGTTACCGCATCGAGTTGCAGCGTCGTATCACGCTCCTCCACGCGCAACGCGCGCAGATGCGGCAGCGCGGTACGCTGCGTCTCACGCACGAACTGCAACAGCGCACCCGCGGCGCCGATGGCCAGCGGCAGGGTTTCGACACCGAAGCCACGCAGGTCGATTGTGCCGAGCTGCTCGGAAAGCGTGCGCAGTGCCGACTCTTCTTCGAAGTGCCAAGGGGGCCGTGCGCGCCGCCGACGTGCGGGCAGCGCTGCGGCTAGCTCGCTTGCCGCAGGCGAATCCATCGAGGCGTGCTCGAGCACTAGCAGCAAGCCTTCTGGCATCAACACTTCGGCAGGTTGTAGACGTTCGATTTCGGCGGCGAGGGTCTGCGCGCCGCTAGCCTCGAGCACCGAGAAACGTCCGGCACCCAGATCGAGCCAGGCAAGGCCAAAACGTGTCTCGAGCGCCCGAGGGCCATCGTTACTCAACGGCAGAACGGCTGCCAGCAAGGTTTCGCGACGCTCATCGAGCAGTGCGGCATCCGTGACGGTGCCGGGCGTGACCACCCTGACCACCGCGCGCTCTACCGGGCCCTTGGCTTTCGCTGGATCACCGATTTGCTCGCAAATCGCTACAGACTCGCCCTTGCGAACGAGACGCGCCAAATAATTATCGGCGGCATGAAATGGTACGCCCGCCATCGGAATCGGCGCGCCTGCGGACTGGCCACGCGCAGTCAGTGTGATGTCGAGCAGTTGCGCAGCGCGTCGCGCATCGTCGTAAAAGAGCTCATAGAAATCGCCCATCCGATAAAAGAGCAGGGCATCGGGATGCTGCGCCTTCAGTCGCAAATATTGCTGCATGACAGGGGTGTGATCGGAAGCTGAGTTCATCGTCTGCTTTATCGGGGCCGCATAACGGCGGCGGGGCGGCGAGTTTACCGTCCCTCGGCAGCGGCTCACCAACCCGGCTTGCCAAGCGGGCCTATCAACCGTTGACTGCGCCGGTATCGGGCAGCTAAAACAGGCGACGGTGTCAGTGCTATTAAGCTAACCGGGGAGGCGAGTATGAGCGCGAATAACAGAGTCTATTTTTTGATCGCATTGATGGCCCTGGGGGCGAGCGCGTCCGCTGAGACCTCGACGCCCAAGCAGGGGTAAGTATCATCGAACGTGACATTCGCCGATTGGCGAAGCGCCTCGCTGCGACCGGACAGACGGTGGCCACCGCAGAATCGTGCACCGGTGGTTGGCTGGCGAAATGCCTGACTGATCTTCCCGGCAGTTCCAAATGGTTCATGGCGGGTTGGGTTTGCTACGGCAACGAGTCCAAGCAGCGTGATCTCGGCGTACGCGCAGCGACCCTGCGTCAACAGGGTGCGGTCAGTGCGGCGGTGGTTACCGAACTTGCGCGCGGTGCTCTGCGACGCAGTGGCGCGCGGCATGCCATTGCGATCAGCGGTATCGCGGGTCCGGGTGGTGCGACACCCGGCAAGCCCGTGGGTACAGTGTGGTTTGCGTTCGCACGTCGACAAGGTTGTGGCGTGCATCTGCAGACCGTGGTACGCCGCTTTCGCGGCGGCCGTGATGACGTTCGCCGCAAGGCCGTCATCTTCGCGTTGCGCGGTGTGTACAGTAGTATCAAAAGCATAACGCTGTATACCGCGTGAACGCGTCTTGAAATAAACGTATTGCCCTTGTTTTCCGGCGTTCTCCGCGGCGCTTGCTGTGGGATAATCGTAGGGCTACACGCTTTATCTTTATTCTTTTTCTTCGTGAGGGATTAATGGACGACAACCGCAAGAAAGCCCTTTCCACCACCCTCGGTCAAATCGAAAAGCAATTTGGCAAAGGGTCGGTCATGCGTCTGGGCGACGCCTCTGCCGCATATGATGTCGAAGCCGTTTCGACTGGGTCGCTGGGCCTCGACATCGCGCTTGGCATCGGTGGCTTGCCGCGCGGCCGCGTCGTCGAGATCTACGGGCCCGAGTCCTCTGGCAAAACCACCCTCACGCTTGAGGTCATCGCCGAAATTCAGCGTAACGGCGGTACCGCAGCTTTCGTCGACGCCGAGCACGCGCTCGACCCCGTCTACGCCGAAAAACTCGGCGTCAACGTCAACGATCTGCTGGTCTCGCAGCCCGACACCGGCGAGCAGGCGCTCGAAATCACCGACATGCTCGTGCGTTCCGGTGCGGTCGATATCGTCGTTGTCGACTCGGTCGCCGCACTGACCCCCAAGGCTGAAATCGAAGGCGAGATGGGCGAACTGCAAGTCGGTCTGCATGCGCGTCTCATGTCGCAGGCGCTGCGCAAGCTCACCGGCAACATCAAGCGTTCGAACACCATCGTCGTCTTCATCAACCAAATCCGCCTCAAGATCGGCGTAATGTTCGGTAACCCCGAAACCACCACCGGGGGCAACGCGCTCAAGTTCTACTCGTCAGTACGCCTCGATATCCGCCGCATCGGCGCCATCAAAAACGGCGAGGAAGTGGTTGGCAACCAAACCCGCGTCAAGGTGGTCAAGAATAAGGTCGCCCCGCCGTTCCGCGAGGCCGAGTTCGAAATCATGTACGGCGAGGGTATTTCGCGCGAAGGCGAAATCATCGAACTCGGCGCCGCGCAGAACATCATCGAAAAGTCGGGCGCTTGGTACTCCTACAAGGGCGAGCGCATCGGCCAGGGCAAGGAAAACGTTCGCGAGTTCCTTAGGAAGAACGCCAAGATGGCCCGCGAGATCGAAGACCAGGTTCGCGCCAAGCTGTTGGTGGTCAAGCCCCCACGCGGCGCGGCTGAAGCCGCCGAGTAAGCTTGGCGACAGAGTCTGACCCCCTCGAGTCGGCGCGCCGAGCGGCGCTTCTGCTGCTCGGCCGCCGCGACTTCGCTTCCTTCGAGTTGCGCGACAAGCTGCAAGCCAAGGGGCACTCGGCTGCGGTCGTCGACGACACCGTTGCCGCCCTGAAAAGTGAGCGGCTGCTCGATGATGGGCGTTTTCTCGATAATTTTGTGCGGGCCCACGCCGGTCGCGGTCAGGGCCCGGCCCGCATTCGGCAGGAGCTGCGTCAACTCGGGTTCAGTGCCGAACCCATTACCAACGCGCTCGAGACCGGGCCCAATTTCCTGACCCTCTGCCGCGAGGTCCGGGTCCGCAAGTTTGGGGCGCGGCCGCCAAGCAGCTGGGCGGAAAAGGGTAAACAGGCGAGATTTTTGCAGTATCGGGGCTTTTCATCGGATCATATCCGGCTCGCAATACACCAGGATCCCGATTCTTCCGAAAATCCCGCCGATGAGCACGACTAAACCGGGTAAGCCGCCCCACATGAGCGCCGCCCAAGTGCGGCGCGCTTTCCTCAAATTTTTTCAGGGCCGCGGTCATGCGATCGTTGCCTCAAGTTCGCTCGTCCCAGGTAATGATCCGACCCTGTTGTTCACCAACGCGGGCATGGTGCAGTTCAAGGACGTCTTTCTCGCCAAAGATAAGCGCGATTACGTACGCGCCACCACCTCGCAGCGCTGCGTGCGCGCCGGCGGTAAGCACAACGATCTCGAGAACGTCGGCTACACGGCGCGCCACCATACGTTCTTCGAGATGCTCGGTAACTTTTCTTTCGGCGATTACTTCAAGCGAGATGCGATCCGTTACGCCTGGGATTTCGTCACCGGCACGCTGCAACTCGATCCAGACCGCCTCTGGGTCACGGTTTTTAAAGATGACGATGAGGCGGCGGATATCTGGATCAAAGAAATAGGCGTTGCGCCGGATCGCCTGACGCGCATGGGTGAGAAGTCGAATTTTTGGGCAATGGGCGATACCGGCCCCTGCGGGCCCTGCACTGAGATTTTCTATGATCACGGAGCGCATATTCCGGGCGGGCCGCCGGGGTCACCTAACGAGGACGGCGATCGTTACGTCGAGATCTGGAACCTAGTCTTCATGCAGTACGATCGCGCGCCCGACGGCACGCTGACGCCGCTGCCCAAGCCCTCGGTCGACACCGGCGCCGGACTCGAGCGGCTGTCCGCAGTGATGCAGGGTATCACCAACAATTACGACATCGACCTGTTCCGCGGCATCGTCCAAGCTGCTGCCGATCTTGCTAATACGAAAGATTTGGCTAATCCGTCGCTGCGCGTGATCGCCGATCATATCCGCGCCTGTACCTTCCTGATCGTCGATGGTGTGCTGCCCTCGAACGAAGGCCGCGGTTATGCGCTGCGGCGCATCATTCGTCGCGCTGTCCGTCACGGCCACAAGCTCGGCATCAATGGCGCGTTCTTCCACAAGTTGGTATCCGCACTCGAAACACAGATGGGTGAGGCCTACCCTGAGCTGCGAGCCGGCGCTGATCTCGCGCGGCGCGTATTACTGCAGGAGGAAGAACGCTTTGCCGAGACTTTGAATACCGGCATGTCGCTGCTGAACGATGCGCTCGATCGCCTTGGACCGGATCGCGTGCTCGACGGTGAGACGGTGTTCAGGCTCTACGATACCTACGGCTTTCCTGCGGATCTGACCGGAGATGTCGCTCGCGAATGCGGCTTTGCCATCGACAATGCGGGCTTCGAGGCGGCGATGGAAGCGCAGCGCGAGCGTGCCCGCGCCGCCAGTCGCTTCGGGGTCGACCTTCGCGGTGGTGCACAGATCGACGTGGCGACCCGTTTCTGCGGCTACGAGAGCACGCGTAGCGAGGCCAAAGTCATTGCCCTCTTGCGCGAGGGCGAGCGCGTAAGCGAGCTAAAACCCGGCGAGCGAGGTGAGGTCATCCTCGAAACCACGTCGTTCTACGCCGAATCGGGTGGTCAGGTCGGTGATGCCGGCGAATTGTCCGCGAGCGGCGTCCGCTTCGTCGTCGAAGATACGCAGAAGCGCGGCACAGCGGGCGCACACTCGCATCTCGGTCACGTGGCTGCGGACAGCGGCGCGATTCGTGAAGGTATGACGCTTGCCGCCATGGTCGATGAGCGACTGCGTGGCGCAACGACGCTCAATCATTCGGCGACGCATCTTTTGCACGCCGCGTTGCGCGAAGTGCTGGGCACGCATGTGCAGCAGAAGGGCTCGTTGGTTGCGCCGGATCGACTGCGTTTCGATTTCTCGCACTTTCAGGCGATCAGCGTTGAGAAACTGCAGCGCATCGAGCACCGCGTCAACGAGCAGATCCGACTCAATGCCGCAGCCGAGACTCGCGAAATGGATTACGATGCTGCGGTTGCCGAGGGCGCGACTGCGCTTTTCGGAGAGAAATACTCGTCAACGGTGCGCGTGCTGCACATCGGTGAGTTCTCAAAAGAATTATGTGGTGGTACTCACGTCAGGCGCGCGGGTGATATCGGTTTGTTCAAGATCATTTCTGAGGGTGGTGTATCCGCGGGCGTACGCCGCATCGAGGCGGTGACCGGCGAGGGTGCGCTGGCTGCCACCGAAGCCAGTGAGGCGCTTGTCAAAGAAATCGCCGGACTCGTCCGCAGCACTCGCGAGGATGTCGCGACTAAGGTCCGCGATGCGCTGGAGCGGATTCGTCTGCTCGAAAAAGAAACCCGTACTCTGCGTGACAAGTTGGCTTCGGGGCAGGGCACCGATCTTGCGGCAGGCGCGGTGGACGTCGGCGGTCTACAGGTGGTCGCGACTACGGTTGATGGCGCCGATGCTGGCGCGCTACGTAACGCGGTCGATCAACTCAAAGATCGCCTGAAGACGGCGGTCATCGTGCTGGCTTCAACCGATGCCGCGGGCAAGGTCACCCTGGTCGCAGGCGTGACGGCGGGCGAGGTGGGCCGGATAAAGGCCGGCGAGGTGGTGGGGCACGTGGCCGCGCAGATCGGCGGTCGCGGCGGCGGTCGCCCCGATTTCGCCCAGGCTGGGGGCAGCGATGCCACCCAGCTGCCGGCGGCGCTTGCGGGCGTCGTTGGCTTCGTACGCCAAAAAATCGGTGCCTGACACCGGTATCCCTGCAACAGGCAGTGGACGCCACCTCCTGATTCCTCTACCTTCCGGTGGAAAGGCGCCCGCCATGAAGGTTGGGCCGTCGGCGGGGGCCCCACAGGGGGTGAGGTGTCCCGAGTCCGACGGTCTTCAAAGAGCGCCTCGGAGGGGTGAGCATGCTCATTCTCACGCGACGAGTCGGAGAGACCGTCATCATAGGTGAGGAAGTCGCGGTCACGATACTCGGCGTCAAGGGCAATCAGGTGCGGGTGGGTATCAACGCGCCGAAAAATGTCGCCGTGCACCGTGAAGAGATTTTCGAACGCATCAAGTCCGAGGGGGCCGACGAGAGTCTGTCCCGCCAAGGCGAGATGCGAGCCTAAGTTCGGGCGCCGCGGCCTTCGGGTCGGGGCTTGCTGGCTTTGACCTGCCGGAGATCGGCAAGTACGATCGGGTCTCCTTGCAGCGGAGAGATGGCCGAGTGGTCGAAGGCGCACCCCTGCTAAGGGTGTAAGGGCCAAAAGCCCTTCGAGGGTTCGAATCCCTCTCTCTCCGCCAGTTCTCGCAGA
>VGTW01000083.1 GCA_016874555.1 Gammaproteobacteria bacterium
CGGCGGAGCGCCTGGCGATCAAAACTTTTGTCAGCGAATGGAGCGATACGGCGGTCCGAGAGGCGATCCTGCGCGAGTTACGGCGTGGCGGGCAAATCTACTTTGTGCACAACGAAGTCCGCGATATCGAAAAAGTGGCTGCCGATCTCACCACCCTCGTGCCCGAGGCCAACATCCGCGTTGGTCACGGCCAAATGCGCGAGCGTGAACTCGAGCAGCTGATGGTCGATTTCTATCATCGGCGTTTCGACATTCTGGTCTGCACGACCATCATCGAGAGCGGTATCGACGTGCCGAGCGCCAATACCATACTCATCGATCGTGCCGATCGGTTCGGTCTCGCGCAGCTGCACCAGATGCGCGGCCGAGTCGGTCGCTCGCACCATCAGGCCTACGCCTATTTTTTAGTCCCCTCGCGCAAAGCGCTCGCCGGCGATGCGCTTAAACGACTCGAGGCACTCGAGTCGCTCGACGATCTGGGCGCGGGCTTCGTACTCGCCACGCACGATCTCGAAATTCGCGGGGCAGGTGAATTGCTCGGCGAGGAGCAGAGCGGCGAGATGACCGAAGTCGGTCTCACCATGTACCTCGATATGCTCGACCGGGCGGTCAAGGCGATGAAGGATGGCCGTACGGTCGATCTCGATGCGCCGCTCGCCGCGCAGGCTGAGGTCGAAATGCGCGTGCCCGCCCTGCTGCCCGAGACCTATGTCAGCGATGTCAATGTACGCCTCGCGCTCTACAAAAAAATCGCGGCCGCCGCCGACAGCGATGCACTCGACACGCTGACCGCGGAACTCGTCGATCGCTTCGGCGAGCTCCCACCGCACACCCTGAACCTGTTGCGCAACGCGCGGCTGCGCCTGATCACCCAGCAGCTCGGTATCCGGCGGCTCGAGTTTAGCAGCCACGGCGGCACGGTCCTTTTCGAAATCGAAAATCGTATTGATCCGCGAGCGGTTATTAGGCTCATTCAGGATCGCTCGCGAGAGTACCGCCTCGAAGGGCCGCTCAAACTGCGGGTCTCGCGCGAGCTTGACGATGAGGCCGAGCGCTACGAATTCGTCAGCGGCCTGCTAAAGAAGCTCGTCGCCGTAGCCTAAGGCCGCTCGGCTATCATCCGCCCATGCCGCCGCGAGTGCCCCCAGCATGCGTCCGAGCTCGAGCATGCGTCGAAGTTTGAGCGCGCGTCTTGGGTTGATCGTGCGCCCGAGCCTGACCTGCGTCGGCGTGATGTTGCTCGTGCTCGTCGCCAGTCCGCCCGCCATCACGCAGGGCCCGGCCGCCAGCACCTACAACATCGAGGTGCTGATTTTCCGCATGAATGGGCCGCGCGAGGGTGAATCTGGCGCCGCTGCCGCACGCTCGGCAAGCGGCGACTCGGCCCAAGGTGCAACCCAAGTAGCGCGCTATGTGGGCGCCCTGCCCGCCGCCAAACTGCAACTCGCCGGAGCTCGACAAAAACTCGCAGGTGCGGGATACCGCGTGCTTGCGCATACCGGCTGGACGCAGACCGCCAGCAGCTGGGGTTCGCGCAACGGGCTCGCGGTAGAACGCGTGGGTCTGCAAGTGCCGGGGCTCAGCGGACAATTTTTACTCGAACGCGGCTCGCTGCTGCACTTCGGCATGAATCTGCGCTACACGCCGGAGGGCAGCGCAGCGCTGCAGATGAGCGAGATCCGCCGTATCCGCTTCAATGAAAAGAATTACTACGACCACCCGGGATTAGGCGTCGTCGCGGTCATCACGCCAGGTGGCAAATAAATCTCGATCGAGTCTCAGGCCAACCGCAGATCGGGCGGCGCCAGACAGCGCTCGAGTGTGCCCTGCGCCGCCTGCCACTCCGCCGACTCGAGCAACGACTCGACCGACCATTGGCCGCGGCCGCGCAAGCGTACCCGACGCAAAGCGGCCGCCGCATCGACGGGCGGTTGGAAGCCATCGAGTAGCGCGATCACGCTGTCGCGGTGGTTACAGACCGGAAGCACATCGCAGCCCGCAGCCAGCGCTTTCTCGGCACGCTCGACGATACCCCCCACTGCCACAGCGCCGGCCATCGACAGATCATCGGCGAACACCACACCTTGAAAGCGCAACTCGTTGCGCAGATAGCCGCGAATCCAGCGCTGCGAGGCACTCGCGGGAAGCGCATCGATTTCGGGATAAAGCACATGCGCAACCATTACGCCGGCAAGGCCGTTGGCTATCAGCAGGCGATACGGCGCGATATCCGAATCGAGGTCGGCGAGCGAGCGACGATCAACTGGCAAGGCGTGGTGCGAATCCGCGACCACTGCGCCATGACCCGGAAAATGTTTGGCCGTGGCCACCATGCCCGCTGAACGCATGCCATGCATGTACGCGACGGCGAGCGCGCCGACCACCTCGGAATTAGCGTGCAAAGCGCGATCGCCGATGACTTCGCTTACGCCGTAATCCAGATCCACGCAGGGCGCAAAAGACAAATCAACGCCCACGGCGCGCACCTCCGCCGCCATCAACCAGCCGAGCTCGCGCGCTAGCGCGAGACCCGCCCGCGGCGCTGAGTCGTGCTCTTGACCGATACGGCGCAGCGGGGGCAGCCGCGAGAAACCTTCCCGAAATCTTTGTACGCGACCGCCTTCGTGATCGACACCGACGATCAGCGCAGGATTACGCACCGCATGGATATCGGCGACCAGTTGTCGCACCTGCAGAGGATTTTCATAGTTACGCGCGAACAGGATCACGCTGCCGACCAGCGGATGCTGCAGCAGCTCGCGCTCGATGGGCTGCAGGATGGTACCCTCGAGATCGATCATCAACGGTCCCAAAGTCATCGCGAGGCCTCCAGCACGGCAATGGACTCGACGTGGTTGGTATGCGGGAACATGTCGATCACGCCCGCCGCTGCAAGCTTATAGCCGTGCTCGTGACAGAACACACCTAGATCGCGCGCCAAGGTTCCCGGATGACACGATACGTAGACCACGCGCTCGGCACCAAGCGCCGCAATTCGCGGCATCACCTCGATGGCACCGGCACGGGGCGGATCGAGCAGTATGCGTTCAAAGCGACCGGCTAACACCGCAGCACCGCCATCGGCCTCAGAAAGATTCGCAACATGAAAGTGTGCATTACGCAAATCATTGAGCGCTGCGTTGTGGCGCGCTCTCGCGACCAGTCCCGCCTCGCCCTCGATGCCGACCACCTCCGCGACCCGACGAGCAATCGGCAGCGTGAGGTTGCCAAGGCCACAGAACAGATCGAGCACCCGATGATTCGGCTGTAACTCGAGCAGTTCGATCATTTGCGCAATCAGCGCCTGGTTGACCGCGCCATTGATCTGCACGAAATCGGTTGCCTGAAACTCGTAGCGTAGACCCTCGGCAGGCACGCGGTATTCGAGCGCAGCGCCGGCTGCATCAAGCGATCGAATGCTGTCGAAACCACCCGGCTGCAGGTCAATGCGTAGCCCGTATTTGACCGCAAACGCGGCGAGTGCAGCGCGATCCGCGGCGCCGAGCTCCAGCAGATTACGCAGCACGAGCACGGTGAGATTGTCGGCCACCGCGACTTCGATCTGCGGAATCGACGCCCGCGCCGTAAGCCCCGTCAGTAGCTCGGAGAGCGGCGTAATCAAACCATCGAGCGGCGGCGCGAGGATTTCGCAGCGCTCGAGCGCCGCAATGTACGGCTTCGCGCGCTCGTGGAAACCGACCAGAACACGGCCACGCTTCGGCACGAACTTGGCACCGAGACGCGCACGGCGACGGTAATTCCACACCGGTCCGGCGAGTGGCTCCAGCCAGCGCTCAGGTCTCACCCGCCCGATGCGCTCGAGATTATCGGCGAGCTCGCGCTGCTTCGCCTGCAACTGCGCGGCAGGCGCGAGGTGCTGTAGCGAACAACCGCCGCACACCCCGAAGTGCGCGCAACGCGGCGTCGCGCGTGCAGTCGAGGCCTCGATCACCTCGAGGAGCTCGCCTTCATCGTGCTGCCGATGCTGACGAACCCGGCGAAAACGAATGCGTTCACCCGGTAAAGCCCCGGCAACAAAGACGGTCTTCGCCTCGCGTACCACGCCCTCGCCGTTATTATTGAGCGCAGCGACCGCCGCCTCTTCGGGCGGACCGGGGAGCCTCGGACTGCGACTCACGATGCGGTCGGCGGCCAGGCCGCGAGAAACTCCGCGAAATGCGGTTCATCGGCCGCGGCGAGTAGCTCGCGTACACGCACCTCTTCAGCGGCGAGATTGGTCGCATCGATTCGACCGCGCATCATCTCGAAACGCAAAAAAATAAGCCAAGTATTGAGGACATCGGTTTCGCAGTAGCGCCGAATACCCTGCAAGTTGCCCGCGGTGTAGGCTTCCCACACCTGATCGCCCGAGAAACCAAGCTTGCCCGGCAGACCCAGCAGATAGGCCATGTCGCTTAGGCTCGCCTTGGCACGCGGCTGGTAAGCCGAGAGCACATCCATGAGATCGGTGTGCCGCTCGTGAAACCGACTCAGATAATTATTCCAGCGAAAACTTTGATCCTCGCCACCGGTCTCCCAATAGCGACGCGCTACCACGCCGTGCTTGAGTGCCCGGTAGTGCAACACGGGCAGATCGAACCCGCCGCCGTTCCAGGAGACGAGATTCGGCGTGTGCCGCTCGACACCTTCGAAAAAACGCGTGACGAGGTCGGCTTCGGTGGACTCGTGATCGCCGAGACTCCACACATTGAGCGTATCGCCACGACGCATAACGCACGAGATCGCCACGATGCGATGCTGCTCATACGGCAAAAAATCGCTGCTGCCGTGACGACGTGCCTGCGCGAACATCGCTTTCGCGACCTGTACGTCAGCGAGTCCTTCGAGACCAAAAACCCGCCGACCAAGTTCGACGTCGGGAACGGTTTCGATATCGAAAACAAGTGTCGTCATGCGCGAGCTGCCATCATCAGGGCCTTCATGTCGCGCACAGCTGCGGCAAGGCCGGTAAAAACGGCGCGTGCGATGATCGCGTGGCCGATGTTAAGTTCGGTAATCTGCGCGATCGCCGCCACGGCGTGCACGTTTTCATAGTGCAGCCCGTGACCGGCGTGGGCCTCGAGACCGAGCGTGGCCGCAAGCCGCGCTCCCGCACGCAGACGTTCGAGTTCATGTGCCGCGTCGGCACCCGTCGCTTCGCAATAGCGGCCAGTGTGCAATTCGACCACAGGTGCGCCGGCGCGCACCGTCGCCTCGATTTGCGCGGGCTCTGGATCAATGAAAAGCGCTACACGGATGCCGCTGGCCGCGAGCAGCGCACAACTCTCACGCAGTCGACCGATCTGTCCCACGACATCCAGCCCTCCCTCGGTGGTGATCTCGGCGCGACGCTCCGGCACCAGGCAGCAATCGGCGGGACGGATACGCCGTGCGAAGTTGATCATCTCGTCGGTGACTGCAATCTCGAGGTTCATACGCGTCTGCAGCAGCGGTCGCAGCGTTTCGACGTCAGCGTCTTGAATATGCCGGCGATCCTCGCGCAAGTGCAGCGTGATGTTATCGGCACCGACCTGCTCGGCGGCGAGCGCAGCCTCGATCGGACTCGGATAAGTCACGTGTCGCGCCTGCCGCAGCGTTGCCACGTGATCGATATTGACACCAAGATCGATGCTCACAGTCATGAATTGTTTGTCTCCTGGCGACGTGGCCGACGGCTGATCGTCCGCGCCACCGCACGCGTGTTCAAATCGCGACCCTCGAGCGCACGATCCAGTGCCGTTCGCAACACCCGCCGTGCCGTATCGAGCACGGCCGGACCCCGATAATCATCCTCGGCGATGGCCAGCAGGTCGCATCCTGCCACGGCCGAAGTCGGCGGCGCGCCCGACACTTCGATGAAACCGAGATCGGGGTGGAAATGATAATACGCATCGGTGCGCAGCGCGGCGCCCTCGCGGGCCTCGGCGCGAAACTCGACCCCGTAGCCAAGTATCTCCAATAGCTGCCGCTCGAAGCTGCGCAGCACCCCGGACACCGGCTCCGTCGCGCGCAGGCGCTCGAGGCTTTGATGATAGAGATCAAAAACGAGTGGCTGCGGATCATGGCGCAGCGTCAGCTTGAGCACGAGCTCATTGAGATACCACGCGCTGAGCAAGGCAGCGGCGGGCAGCGCCTGCCACTCGCCCGCTGCCGGCGCTGCCTCCACCTGCTTGAGTTGTCCCGCATCCCCGGTGCCGGTCCAGGAGCCGAGCAACAAGCGGAACGGCTGTAGCACCGAGGCGCTGCGCGATTTGGGTCCGCGCACTCCGCGCGCAAACAGCGTCAGCCGACCATGCTCGCGCGTGAACACATCGAGCATGCGACTGGTGTCGCGCCAAGGGCGATGATGCAACACGTACAGTTCGGCGAGGTCGACGCGTCGGCTGCCTTTGACCACCGCAGCGCTCCGCTTACTCGAGGCCCAGCGTTCGCAGCGCCTGGACATTATCCGCCCAGTTCTCGCGTACCTTGACCCACAGCTCGAGGTGAACGCGATGACCAAGCAGTCCAATGATTTCGCGACGGGAGGAGCTACCGACTCGCTTGAGTCGCGCGCCGCCGGCGCCGATTACGATGGGCTTTTGACCCTCGCGATCAACCCAGATCACCGCGTGAATGAGATCGCGCGCGTCGCCATCAGCCATTTCGCGTTCCATTTTTTCAATCTCGACAGCGATGCCGTAGGGCACTTCCTGATTGAGATCCAGCGTAAGTTTTTCACGAATGATTTCGGTGATACGAAAGCGCAGATCGCGATCCGTACGATCGGTCTCGTCGAACAGCTGCGGCGACAGCGGCAGCTCGCGCTCGATGGCTGTGATCAGCTCCTCGAGGTTGTCGGCACGCACCGCCGACACCGGTACGATGGCGCGAAATTCATGTCGCTTCGCGAGCTGCGCAATGAAGGGCAGCAAACGATCGCGAGGCTTTACGGTATCGACTTTGCTGACCACACACAGCGCCGCACGCTCACTCTCGCGTATCCGCTGCAGCACCGCTTCGTCCTCCAGCGTCCAGCGCGATGCCTCCACCACGAACACGACGAGATCGGCATCGAGCAGCGCCGCCGCCGCCGTGCGATTCATCGCGCGATTGAGGGCGCGCTTACCACCCGTGTGCAAACCCGGCGTATCGACGAAAGCGATCTGCAAGCCAGAACGGTTAGCGAGCCCGGTGATGCGATGTCGCGTTGTTTGTGGACGTGGCGTGACGATCGACACTTTCTCGCCGACTAGCGCATTGAGCAGGGTCGACTTGCCGACATTGGGTCGACCCACAAGCGCGGCGAACCCGGCCCGAAATCCTGCAGAATCGCACAACTCGTTCATGTGCTTTCACCTATTTGTGCGAGCGCACGCTGCGCAGCTTCTTGCTCGGCGCGCCTTCGGCTCGAGCCCTCCCCCATAGTGCTGATATCTTTGGCTGCGATCTCGCAGCGTACCACGAAATGCTGATCGTGTGGCTCACCGCTCACGCTCTCGACACTGTAGGCGGGCAAGGGCAGCGTGCGTGACTGCAGCCACTCCTGCAGCCGGGTCTTCGAATCTTTGAGCGAGTCTGCTTGCGGCAGCGCCTCAAGCAGCGGCGTGCAGAATCGAATGACGATAGCACGCGCCGCCTCGAGTCCAGAATCGAGGTAAACCGCGCCCACGGTTGCCTCGAAGGCATCGGCCAGAATCGACTCGCGACGAAAGCCACCGCTCTTGAGCTCGCCCGAGCCTAGCTGCAACTCCTCGCCCAACCCCAGACTCTGCGCGATACCGGCCAGCGGCCCCGCGCTCACGAGACTCGCGCGCAACCGACTCAGATCGCCCTCGTCGGCTGCGGGGAACCGTTGATAGAGCAACTCGGCAACCAAAAGACTGAGCACTGCGTCGCCTAAAAATTCGAGTCGCTCATTGTTACGACCCGACGCGCTGCGGTGAGTCAGCGCCGCTGTGAAAAGCGCCAGGTCGCGCGCCTCATAGCCCAGCGCTGACTGCAACCATCGCTGCGGCCAATCGGGACGCATCACGCTCACCGCTTGCTCACTCAATTCGAGTGAAAATACGCGACCAGTTCGGGCCCCCGGTGCGCTGCAGATCCCAATTGAACCAGATCGCACTCGCCCGGCCCACGAGCAACGACTCATCGATAAAACCGAAGACGCGACCATCTGCGCTGTTGTCGCGATTGTCACCGACCATCAAATATTGACCCTGCGGTACCTGCATGAAGCGATCGCCCGAGTCTGGATTGATGCCGGCAGTGGACTCATTGCAGATGTAACCCTGCATGATGTTGCGGTTACAGGACGGCAGCGGTGGCACGGCCAGCATGTCCGAGCTCAGGCAGTGCAGCACGGCGTGCTTGCGCCCGTCGAGGTCTTCCTCGGCAAGCCGCATGTTCTGGTAGCAACCGTCTTCGTAGCGACTCTGCTGCACGAGCGGCACCGGCTTGCCGTTGATGATCAGCTGATCGTTGCGCACTTCGACGAGATCGCCGGGCAAGCCAACCACGCGCTTCACATAATTGACGGCCGGATCGGCCGGAAAACGGAACACGGCGACATCGCCACGCGCAGGCTTGCCGACCTCGACGATCTTGCGATGCACCACCGGCAAGCGCACACCGTACGCATATTTGTTGACCAGGATGAAATCGCCATCGAGCAGCGTCGGCATCATCGAGTCCGAGGGGATTCGATACGGCTCATAGAAAAACGACCGCAGCACGAGCAGCACCGCCATCACCGGAAAGAAACTGCGCGCGTAATCGACAGTGCCCGGCAACTGCAGCGACTCGGGCTCGCGCTTGGCCGCGAGCGCCGCTGCCAGCCGCCGCGGCGCGAGCAGCCAATGATCGATCGCCCAGACGATCCCCGAGGCCACGGTGATGAGGATCAACAGCAGACTGAAATCCGCCCGCTGTGCCGACATCAGCTGAAAGAACCAGGCGATCACCAAAAACGGCAATACACCGTAGAGCAGGCGCATGACGAGCGGATCGGGCGTAGGCTGGCCCTCTTTGAGCACGAGCTGGCGAGCGGGACGCACGAACCAGTCGTCGATCACGCACAGGATGGCGACCGGCAGCGCAAGCAAGGCCAGCGTCGAAATAATGAGATCGATCATGGGGTCACTTCCTGCCGACTTTGAGCACCGCGAGGAAGGCTTCCTGCGGAATCTCCACGGAACCCACCTGCTTCATGCGCTTTTTGCCTTCTTTTTGCTTCTCGAGCAGCTTGCGCTTGCGGCTGATGTCGCCACCGTAGCACTTCGCCAACACGTTTTTGCGCAGCGCCTTGACCGTGGCCCGCGCGATCACATGCGAGCCGATTGCCGCCTGCACCGCCACCTCGAACATCTGCCGCGGAATGAGCTCCTGCATCTTGTCGACGAGTTCGCGACCGCGCTGATAGGCGGTATCGCGGTGCACGATGATGGAGAGCGCATCGACCCGATCACCGTTGATGAGGATGTCGAGCTTGGAGAGCGGCGCCGTCTGGAAGTGACTGAATTCATAGTCGAACGAGGCGTAGCCGCGACTCGCCGACTTCAGTCGGTCGAAGAAATCGAGCACCACTTCGGCAAGCGGCAGCTCGTACTGCAGCGACACCTGGTTGGCGAGATACTGCATCTTCTTCTGCGAGCCGCGCTTCTCGGTGCACAACTGTAGCACACCGCCGACATAATCGGGCGGCACCAGAATATTGGCGATGATGATGGGCTCGCGAATCTCCGCGAGCTTGTTCGGCGCCGGCAGTTTGGCCGGGTTGTCGACGTCTTCG
>VGTW01000084.1 GCA_016874555.1 Gammaproteobacteria bacterium
ACACAGCCTGGTGCCGATGGCGGCACGGGCGACCGGCATCGATTTTCCGACGCTGGTGTGGCGCGTGCTCGAGACGAGCCTCACGCGCCTGCCGAAAAATTCGGCGGAGGGCACAGGCCGTGGCCATATTCGGTAACCGTAAACCCCGTAATCGCAAACGTACTGCGGAATCGGCGTGGCAAATGCCGCAGATCGACTGGAGGCATCTGGCTTCCGCGACCTCTGGTCTCACCGTGGTCGGCGCATTTCTTTGGCTGGTCGTCACGGCGCTTGACCAGCCCATCGATCGCGTGCTGATGCAGGGTCGCTTCCAGCGCGTCTCGCCGCTGGAAGTCGAACAGGCGGTGCGTGATCGCCTGCATGATGCTGGCCTCGTCACCGCCGATCTTGCAACGCTGCAGCGAGCCATCGAAACACTTCCTTGGGTGGATAGCGCGAGCGTGGGCCGGTCCTGGCCGCGCGGTCTCGCAGTGCGCGTCGTCGAGCAGGTCGCGGCGGCTCGTTGGGGCGCCAACGGACTTTTAAACGCACGTGGCGAGTTGTTCTTATCCGAGTCGCGATTCATTCCTCCCGAGTTGCCGCGACTCTCTGGGCCCAAGGGCAGCGAGGGCACAGTGGCCCAGCGCTACCTCGCCATTCAAGGCCGGTTGATCGAGGGTGGCGTGCGCATCACCGCGTTGCGGCTCGATGCGCGCGGCGCCTGGGAGATCGACCTCGATAACGGCGTACGTATCCGACTCGGTCGTCGGCAGGTCGACGAGCGCTTCGAGCGCTTCGTGGCGGCTGCGCTGCGACTCGTGGTGCAGCGCTCGGCGGAAATCAATTACGTGGACATGCGCTACACCAACGGCTTCTCGGTCGGCTGGCGCGGTAGCACTAAGGTTGCAGCAGTGGATGAGTTCGACGAGTCCACCGAAGGTTGACGGACGGAACAGGCATGGCAAAGAAACCAGAAAGACAGCTCATCGTCGGACTCGACATCGGTACCTCCAAAGTGGTGGCGCTGGTCGGCGAGATTGCGCCCGACACCAGTGTCGAGGTCATCGGCATCGGCTCGCAGACATCGCGCGGACTAAAGCGCGGGGTCGTCGTCAATATCGAATCGACCGTACAGTCCATACAGCGTGCCGTCGAAGAGGCCGAGTTGATGGCCGGTTGCGAGATCCATTCGGTTTACGCCGGTATCGCCGGCAGTCATGTGCGCAGTCTGAATTCGCACGGGGTGGTAGCGATCCGTGACAAAGAAGTGCAGCTCTCCGACGTCGAGCACGTGATCGATGCCGCCAAAGCCGTAGCGATTCCAGCCGATCAAAAAATTCTGCATGTACTGCCGCAGGAGTTCATTATCGACGGGCAGGAGGGCATCCGCGATCCGATCGGGATGTCCGGCGTGCGTCTAGAGGCCAAGGTCCATATCGTCACCGGCGCCGACAGCGCCGCGCAGAATATCGAAAAGTGCATCCAGCGCTGCGGTCTCGACGTTGACGACATCGTAGTCGAACAGCTGGCTTCGAGCTATGCCGTGCTTACCGAAGACGAAAAAGATCTCGGGGTTTGCATTGTCGATATCGGTGGGGGCACTACCGACATTGCGGTGTTCTCGCATGGCGCGATCCGGCATACCGCGGTGATTCCGATTGCTGGTGATCAGGTCACTAATGATATTGCCGTGTCGATGCGCACGCCGACGCAGAACGCCGAAGAGATCAAACTGCGTTACGCCTGCGCGCTTTCGCAACTTGCTAACCCGGATGAAACCATCGAAGTGCCGAGCGTCGGCGATCGACCGGCGCGCCGACTCGCCCGGCAGACCCTCGCCGAAATCGTCGAGCCGCGCTACGAGGAGCTGTTCAGCTTGATCCGCGAGGAACTGCGCCGCAGTGGTTTCGAAGAAACCATTGCCGCCGGCATCGTGCTCACCGGCGGCAGTTCGAAGATGGAAGGCGCCATCGAGCTTGCCGAGGAAGTCTTCCACGTACCGGTGCGGCTCGGCATTCCGGTCGGGGTGCGGGGTCTCGCGGATGTTACTTGCAATGCGATCCATTCGACCGGCGTCGGTCTTTTGCTGTACGGGCGTGATCACCTCGCGCCGAATCGCTCGCGCACCGGTGCGATCACGGGCAAGGCGCGCGGCATGACCGAGCGTATGCGAGATTGGTTTCAGGGCAATTTTTGAGATCAGTTTTGAATTTTAAATAGGAGTGATACGTCATGTTTGAACTGATGGACTCATACAGCCAGAGCGCGGTGATCAAAGTTCTCGGCGTTGGCGGTGGTGGGGGTAACGCTGTCTCGCACATGGTACAGAGCGGCATCGAGGGCGTGGATTTCATGTGCGTCAACACTGACGCACAGGCGTTAAAGAGCTCGAACGTGAAGACCGCGTTGCAGATTGGCTCCAGCATCACTAAGGGTCTCGGCGCTGGAGCCAATCCCGACATCGGTCGCCAGGCGGCGATGGAAGATCGCGATCGCATCATCGAGCTGATCGCAGGCTGCGACATGTTGTTCATCACTGCCGGCATGGGCGGTGGTACGGGTACCGGCGCTGCGCCAATCGTGGCGCAAATCGCGAAGGAGCTCGGTATCCTCACCGTGGCGGTCGTCACGCGACCGTTCAACATGGAAGGCAATAAGCGTTCGATGATCGCCGATTACGGTATGGACGAACTCGCCAAGCACGTCGATTCTTTGATCACCATTCCGAACCAGAAGCTACTCACCGTGCTAGGCCCGAAAACTACGCTGCTAGATGCCTTCAAGCGCGCCAACGGCGTGCTGCAGGGAGCGGTGCAGGGCATCGCCGATCTCATCACCCGTCCGGGTCTCATCAACGTAGACTTTGCCGACGTGCGCACCGTAATGAGTGAAACCGGTATGGCGATGATGGGTACCGGATTCGCGACCGGCGAGGATCGCGCCCGTGTCGCAGCGCAGATGGCGGTATCATCGCCGCTGCTCGAGGACGTGAATCTCAGTGGTGCCCGCGGCATCCTCGTCAACGTAACTGCTGGTCTCGATCTCGGTATCGGCGAGTTCGAAGAGGTCGGTAAT
Source organism: Gammaproteobacteria bacterium (assembly GCA_016874555.1). Classification (GTDB taxonomy): domain Bacteria; phylum Pseudomonadota; class Gammaproteobacteria; order Steroidobacterales; family Steroidobacteraceae; genus UBA964. The sequence goes on from VGTW01000084.1 coordinate 3,055, forward strand.
ATCGTCAAAGAATTCGCCTCGGAAGATGCGACGGTGGTGATCGGCACGGTCATCGATCCGAACCTCAGCGACGAGCTGCGCGTCACGGTTGTGGCGACTGGTCTCGGTCGCCTGCAAGCTCAGGCGGCGGCACCGCCGATCGCGGTTGCCCCTGCGATGGCCGCCGCACCTGCGGCCCGCGCCAGTATCGAACGCTCGGGTCTTGAGGGACTGCGCGCTGGGCGTCGACCGGTGGTGGTGCCGACCGACTACAGCAAACTCGACGTTCCCGCCTACGAGCGCTTCAAGGCGGCAGCGGGTGATGGTCTGCGTCACGGGCCCGAAGGTGCCGAGGAGATCCTCGACATCCCGGCGTTCCTGCGTCGTCAAGCCGATTGATCGCGAGACTTTTCGGGTAAACTCGCGACCTTCTGTGATTTCTCCGGTCCGCCGCTCGTGCGCAGCGGGCGCGGGGGAAACTCGGGGACAGCGATGGTCGGACAGAGAACGCTTAAAAACGTCATTCGCGCGAGCGGTGTCGGCCTTCACTCCGGCAAGCACGCTCTCGTGACCATTCGGCCGGCAGCTCCGGATACGGGCATCGTCTTTCGACGCACCGATCTCGCCGTGGCGGTCGATTTGCCGGCGCGAGCGGATAACGTCGGCGAGACCACGCTGGGTACCTCGCTAGTCAAAGATGATGTGCGCGTGTCGACCATCGAGCACCTGCTTTCCGCGTTCGCTGGCCTCGGCATCGATAATGCCCTGGTCGAAGTCAGTGGTCCCGAAGTGCCGATCATGGACGGCAGCGCGGGGCCGTTCGTGTTCCTGCTGCAATCGGCGGGCATCGAGCAGCAGCGCACGCCTAAGCGTTTCGTGCGTATCCGCAAGTCGGTACGGGTCGAAGATGGTGACAAGTGGGCGCAGTTCGATCCCTTCGATGGCTTCAAAGTCAACTTCGAGATCGAGTTCAACCATCCGATCTTCAAGCGACGTGCGCAGCGCGCCAGCATGGATTTTTCTACGACGTCGTTCCTAAAAGAAATCAGCCGCGCCCGTACATTCGGCTTCATACGTGACCTTGAGACCATGCGAGCGCGCAACCTCGCGCTCGGTGGCAACCTCGACAATGCTATCGTGCTAGACGACTCGAAAGTACTGAACGAGGGCGGATTGCGTTACGAGGACGAATTCGTAAAGCACAAGATCCTCGATGCGATCGGTGATCTTTACCTGCTCGGACACAGCCTGATCGGCGAATTCTCCGCCTTCAAGTCGGGTCACGGCCTCAACAACCGTTTGCTGCGGACGTTGCTTGCCGACGAATCCGCTTGGGAAGCCATCGTCTTCGAACGTCCCGAGGACGCGCCGATTTCTTATTCGCGCGCCCCGGTCCTCGCGGCTACTGGCTGAATCTTCACCTTCCAGCGTGCGATGCCGGGGCGAAATCCACTCGCCGCAGGCCAAAGATCGGGCAGGGCATAACGCAGGCGAGCCGCCCAGGCCGCCGAACCCACAAAAATGGTGAGTGTTCCGTCCTTCTCGACGAAGTGCCCAATAGCGGCGAGCAGCGCGGGCTCGAGGCGCGCGGCAAAGAAGCTCGCCCAGTCTTCCTGACGCCGGACAAATTCCTGGGCCCGATCGGAAAGCCCCGAACCTGACAATAAGCTACTGATTTCCCGGGGCTTTCCAGGCCCGGCGGGAGCATTTCCGGCCACCTTGGCCGTTTTTGGGTTGTTTCGGGGGGACGGTTTGGGCATAGTCGCGTCTGTTTGTTGTTCGGCTACCATCCAAAAGCAGTCGAAGAATTATGTCACCGGCCCCTGGTTAGTGGTCGGCCCTCTTGATCTTCGGCGCCTTCCGTCGGGGGAAGTGACGTGAGGCTAGTGGTTCTCAGGCGACGCGCTGAAGGCGCTTCGAGTATCAATGTATCCGGGCCCGGGATGCTGGGCGTCGGCTCGGCGTGCGTGCTCGCGCTGCTCGGCGGTGCATTCTTTGTGGGTTTAAACGTCGGCAGTCGGAGCATTGATCTCGGTGATGGCAACCCGGCGGCGGTCGCGCGTGCCGCATTGCAACAAAGAAGCGAACTCGACGAGCTGCGCGAGCGCCTGCAAGAGCGCGTCGACTCGATGTCCGCGCGTATCGGTCAATTGAATGCCCATGTGGTCCGACTCGACGTGCTTGGCAAACGACTCGCCGAGATGGCTGACGTTAATTCCAGCGAATTCGTTTTCTCGGCGGCACCTGCCGCGGGTGGCCCCGAGTCCGAGTCTGGTATGGCCGTGGCAGCACCGGATTTATCGGGCATGCTCGATGACTTCGAGTCGAAACTTTCGCAGCGCGAATCGCAGCTCAGCGTCCTCGAACAGCTCATTTTGCAGCGTGAATTGCGCCAGCAGACCGTCCCCGAAGGCCGTCCAGTCGTGCGCGGATTTATGTCCTCGGGTTACGGCGTGAGACAGGATCCGTTGTCCGGTAAATTCGCGTTCCACCGCGGTATCGACTTCGCCGGCAACCGTGGTGATGTCGTGATCTCAGTCGCCGCGGGCGTCGTCACCTCGGCGGGATATAAGCTCGACTACGGTAACGTCGTCGAAGTGACCCACGGTGATGGCTACATCACCCGCTATGCTCACAACGAGCGTTTGCTCGTGAAAGCGGGCGACACCGTGACTCGCGGTCAACAGCTCGCGGTGATGGGCTCGACGGGCCGCTCCACCGGTCCGCACGTGCACTTCGAAGTACTGCGCAACGGCAATCCGGTCAACCCAATCTCCTATATCGGCGGTTGATTCCAGCGCGTAACATACGCGCTTTTTTACCGGCCTCCCCGGCAGGGCTTCGAGAGTGCTTAACTTTCTTACGCGTATATTCGGCAGTCGCAACGACCGCATGCTCAAGGTCATGGCCCACGAGGTTCGCGCGGCTGCGAATCACGAGGCGGCGATGCAGGCCCTCTCCGTTGAGGCCCTGCAGGCCAAGACCGCCGAGTTCCGCGGGCGCCTGCAGCAGGGTGCGACCCTCGACTCGCTGCTGCCCCAGGCTTTTGCTGCGGTCCGTGAGGCGGGGCGCCGCTCGCTTGGCATGCGGCATTTCGACGTGCAGTTGGTTGGCGGCATGGCGCTGCATCGTGGTCGCATCGCCGAAATGCGCACCGGTGAGGGCAAGACGCTGGTCGCTACCTTGCCCGCGTACCTCAATGCGCTCGCCGGTGAGGGCGTGCACGTGGTCACCGTCAATGAATACCTCGCACAGCGCGACGCCGATTGGATGGCGAAGGTCTATCGCTTTCTCGGACTCACGGTCGGAGTGATTCGCAACGGTCAGAGCGCCGCGGACAAGCGCGCCGCCTACGCCTGCGACATAACCTATGGTACTAACAATGAATTCGGCTTCGATTACCTGCGCGATAACCTCGCATTCCGGCGTGAAGACCGTGTGCAGCGCACGTTGTCGTTTGCGATCGTCGACGAAGTCGACTCAATCCTGATCGACGAGGCGCGCACGCCGCTCATCATTTCGGGGCCTGCCGAAGAAAGCACCGACACCTACGTGTCGGTCAACAAGCTTGTGCCGCGTCTTGATCGGGTCGAGGGACCGCTTCCGCGCTCCAGTGGCATGCTCTCGGGCGAGGCCGAGCCCGAACCTGCCGGCGACTACATGGTCGATGAGAAACAGCGGCAGGTGCACCTCACCGAAGTCGGTCACGAAAAAGTCGAAGCCTTGATGATCGAAGGTGGTCTGCTGCGTCATGGCGAAAGCCTTTATGACCCGGCCAATATTCGTCTGATGCATCACTTGAACGCGGCGCTGCGCGCCCACGCGCTTTACAAGCGCGACGTCGAGTACATCGTGCGCGGTGGCGAAGTCATCATCGTCGACGAATTCACGGGCCGCACCATGCCCGGCCGACGCTGGTCTGAGGGCTTGCATCAGGCGATCGAGGCCAAAGAAGGCGTGCGCGTCCGCGAAGAAAACCAGACCATCGCCTCGATCACCTTCCAGAATTATTTTCGGCTCTACAAAAAATTGTCGGGCATGACCGGTACCGCCGACACCGAGGCGCCGGAATTCCTGCAAATCTACAACCTCGAGGTCAATGTCATCCCGACCCATCGGCCGATGGTGCGCAAAGACATGCCCGACCTCGTACACCTCACGCAGGCCGACAAGTTCAAAGCCATCGTCGAAGATATTCGCGACTGCGTGGCGCGGCAGCAGCCGGTACTCGTCGGCACTACGTCGATCGAAACCTCCGAACTGATCTCGGGCGTACTGCAAAAAGAGGGCGTCGCACACGAAGTGCTGAACGCCAAGCAGAACGAAAAAGAAGCGCAGATCGTCGCCCAGGCCGGCCGTCCCGGCGCGGTGACCATCGCCACTAACATGGCGGGCCGCGGCACCGACATCGTGCTCGGCGGCAGTCTCGAGTCCGAGCTTAGCGCTTTGCCCGCCGAGGCCAGCGATGACGATCGACAGCGCGTGCGTGCCGAGTGGCAGCAGCGTCACGATCAAGTCATTGCTGCAGGTGGTTTGCACATCATCGGCACCGAGCGCCACGAGTCGCGCCGCATCGACAACCAGTTGCGTGGTCGTTCCGGTCGTCAGGGTGACCCGGGTTCCTCGCGCTTCTATTTGTCGATGGAAGACAACTTGATGCGCATCTTCGGTGATCCGAACTTCACCAAGCGGCTGCTGTCGGCCGCAGGTATGAAGGAAGGCGAGGTCATCGAGAGTCGCATGCTCAGTAAGCGCATCGAGGCCGCGCAGCGCAAGGTCGAGGCCCACAACTTCGACATCCGCAAGCAGTTGTTGCTTTTCGATGACGTCGCCAACGATCAGCGCAAAGTCATCTATCAGCAGCGCACCGAGATCATGGGTGCGAACGAGCTCGCTCCCGCCATTCGCGGTATTCAGGCCGACGTTGTGGGTCGTGTGCTCGATGAGTATCTGCCGCGCAATGTGCCGCACGAGGACTGGGATCTCGATGGCTTGCGCGATGCAGTGCGCAAAGATTTCAATGCCGAGATCGACGCGCGCGGCTGGCTCGCCGCCGAGCCCGAGCTCGAAGAAGTCACGCTGCGTGCCCGGGTCGTCGAGGCTGTGGCAAAAGTTTACACGGTGAAGTCCGAGCGTTACGGTGTCGATCTCATGCAGGCGCTCGAGAAAGACATCATGCTGCGTACCGTCGATCAGCATTGGCGCGAGCATCTGGCGGCGATGGATTATCTGCGTCAGGGCATTCATCTGCGCAGCTACGCACAAAAGGACTACCGCTACGAGTATCGACGCGAGGCCTACGAGCTGTTTGCGAGCATGCTCGATCGCGTCAAATTCGATACCGCTTCCATGCTGACCCGCGTCGAGATTCGCAGCGAAACCGAGCTGCAGCGTGAAGAGGAAGAGCGACAACGTCGGCTGCTCGCCGCGCTGCAGGCGCAGCATGCCGAGGCGCAATCAGTACTCGCGGGTCCGGCTGCCGAAAAGACTGCTAACGCACAGGGCGAGGACGGTTTCACGGCCGAGACTGTACCGCAGTCGCCGGTCACGCGCGGCGAGCGTAAGGTCGGACGCAACGAGCCCTGTCCCTGCGGCTCGGGTCGCAAATTCAAACAGTGTCACGGCGCGCTGCAGGCCTGATCGTCGTCGCCGGGGCACTCTTCGATCAAGACGGTCGGGTGCTGATCGCTGAGCGTCCGTCGGGTGCGCACATGGCCGGGCGCTGGGAATTTCCCGGTGGCAAGGTGGCAATCGACGAGTCACCGGAACAGGCTTTGCAGCGCGAACTGCGCGAGGAACTCGGTGTTGAGGTGGCGCAGGCCGATTTCGTCATGGAGCTCGTGCACAGCTATCCCGATCGCGAAGTGCAACTGCGCTTTTATGTGGTCGACTCATTCGTAGGTGAGCCGAAGTCACTAGATGGTCAGCGGCTGCGTTGGGTGACCCCCGCGCAACTCGACCACGCAGATATCCTCGAAGCGGATTTGCCTTTCCTTCGCGCTTTGCAGCGGCGTACCCCGGACGGCAAGATGTCGCCAGCCGCGGTGACGCCAGTTGCTTGATGGTGGCTAAAACGTGATAGTAAAAAAATGAGTAGCGCAGAACGTAGCCCAAATCCCGATGAATTACCGCTACGGTCGAGTAACGAGCTCATCGAGGTGCGCAATCCGCGCACCGGGCGCATCGACTACGAATTCAATGCACCGAGCGAGGTGGAGCTCGCGGCGCGGCTCGGCGCGATGCGTCACGCGCAGCAGCGCTGGGCCGCCCGTCCGCTTGAAGAACGAATCGCCATCCTCAAGCGTTGGCGCGGACAATGGGTCGCGAGACAAGCCGAAATCGTTGGCGCACTCGCTCACGATACCGGCCGATTTTTGATCGCCACCAGCGAGGTGGGTTCGGTGCTCGGCATGATCGATCGCTGGATTGCGATCACGCCTAGCCTTGCCCAAGAAGAGGAACTGCGCTCGGCCACCATGCCGAATATTTCCTATCGTTCGCAGTACGTGCCTTACCCGCTCGTCGGCATCATTAGTCCGTGGAATTTTCCTGTGTCGCTGTGTTTCATCGACGCAATCCCGGCGCTACTCGCGGGCTGTGCGGTGTACATCAAGCCGAGTGAAGTGACGCCACGTTTCGTCGAACCGGTGATGAATGTTATCACCGCCGTCCCGGAACTCGCCGAAGTGCTGCAC
>VGTW01000085.1 GCA_016874555.1 Gammaproteobacteria bacterium
CGATTCGCGAGCGGCACTTCGAGCTCGTGCGGTCGCTGAGCATAGAGGCTGACGCCGCCCTCGAACCCTGGTTTCGGGAACTCGAGCAACGGCTCACCGACATCCACAACGCGGTTGAAGTTTCCGATCGCGCGCGTGCGCAAATCATGGCGATGGGCGAAATCCTCGCGACTGTTATCGGCGAGCGTTATCTCAGCAGCCAGGGTTTGCGCACATCGTGGGTCGATGCACGTACGCTGCTGCGTGCCGAAGCCCGCGATTCGGCCACCGCCAAAGCGGAGTTTCTGTCGGCGACCTGCGACTTTCGCCCCAATAATTTGCTGCAGCAGAAGCTGGCGAGCTTGTCGCCGCTGGTCATCACGCAGGGCTTCATTGCCAGCAACGAAGCCGGTGACACCGTACTACTTGGCCGAGGTGGCTCGGATACTTCGGGCGCCTATTTTGCGGCGCTGCTGCAGGCGGAGCACATCGAGATTTGGACGGATGTTCCGGGCATGTTTAGCGCCAATCCGCGCTCCACACCGAGCGCGCGGCAGTTACTCGAGCTGACTTACGACGAAGCGCAAGAGATCGCAACCGCGGGCGCCAAGGTACTACATCCGCGCTGCTTGCTGCCGGTGAGGCAATACGATATCCCGCTGTTTGTTTATGCGACGCAGGTACCGCAAATGTGCGGCACGCGCATCAGTTCGCAGTCCGTTAACGATACGGGGCAGGTCAAGGCCGTGTGCGTCAAAAAAGGTGTAACCCTGGTTTCACTTGAAAGCCCAGGAATGTGGCATCAAGTCGGTTTTTTGGCCGATACATTCCAGGTATTCAAGCAGCATGGCCTATCGGTGGATCTCGTCTCGACCTCGGAAACCAACGTCACCGTATCGCTTGATCCGCAGGCGAATACCCTCGACAGCGAGACCCTCGCTCGTCTGCAGACTGAACTTGCAGATTCGTGTCACGCTGAAATCATTGGCCCCTGCGCTTCGGTGAGCCTCGTCGGTCGTAACATTCGCAGTATCCTCCATCAGCTTGGACCTGCGCTCGAGCTGTTTGCTGAACAGCGTATTTACCTCGTCAGCCAGGCTGCGAACGATCTCAATCTGACTTTTGTCGTCGATGAGTCGCAAGGGGATCGCTTAGTCGAGGGCTTGCACTATCTGCTTGTCGAGCCGGTTCATGATGATGCCGTGCTCGGCCCGAGTTGGCAGCAGCTGTTCGCCACGCCGAAAGAAAAGACTCCAACAGCGCCGATCTGGTGGCGCGAGCGTCGCAGCGAACTGCTCGAGCTGATGTCGGCCCGTGAGGCGGCCTATGTTTACGATGCGAATACCGTGGCGCAACGCTGCTGTACTCTCAAGTCGCTGCGGGCGATCGATCGAATTTCTTACGCGATGAAAGCCAACTCGCATCCGGCGTTGCTGCAGCGAATTTACGCTGCGGGGCTGAAGATCGAGTGTGTATCACGTGGCGAAGTCGAGCGCGCGCGGGCAGCGATTCCCGCGTTGCAGCCGGCGGAGATCTTGTTCACGCCGAACTTTGCTACGCGCGAGGAATATGTCTGGGCGCTCGCCGAGGGTATCCACCTCACGCTCGATAATCTGTATCCGCTGCAGCAATGGCCGCACTTGTTTGCAGGGCGCGAGATCTTTGTTCGGCTCGACCTGGGAACGGGCCGGGGTCATCACGCACACGTGCGTACCGGCGGTAGTCAATCCAAATTCGGCATTGCGCGCGGCGAACTAGAGGCTTTGCAGCAAGCCCTGCGCCAAGCCGGAGCAACCGTTACCGGGCTGCATGCACACACCGGCAGTGGTGTGTTTGAGGTTCGCAATTGGCGTGAGATCGCCGATTACTTTGCATCGCTGCGCGAGCAATTCCCGCAGGTCCGCGTACTCGATCTGGGTGGCGGACTCGGTGTCCCGGACCGAGTTGGCGGCAACGCCTTTGACATCGCGGCTCTCGATGCTTCCTTGCTCGAGTGCAAACGGCAGCTGCCGAGCGTCGAGCTGTGGCTGGAACCGGGTCGCTTTGTCGTGGCCGAGGCAGGTGTATTGCTGGCCCGAGTCACGCAGCTCAAGGCCAAAGGTGAGGCAGCATTTGTCGGGGTTGCCACTGGCATGAATTCATTGATTCGCCCGGCGCTATACGGCGCACATCACGAGATCGTCAATCTGACGCGGCTCGAGGAGCGCTGCAGCCTACGCTGCGATGTGGTCGGGCCGATCTGCGAAACCGGCGATGTACTCGGCCACGATCGACTGTTGCCGCAGAATACTGCCGAAGGGGACGTGCTGTTGATCGCCACCGCCGGAGCTTACGGCGCGTCGATGGCATCACACTACAACTTGCGCGATCCGGCGATCGAGTTGCTGCTCAGCTGAGTGGCTCTGCCGCGCTGAGCTGCTCTGCCGTGCTGAGTAGTTCTGCTGCACTCAGCGGCTCAGCTGCGCGCGGCGTGACGGCGCCGCAGTTCGTCCTCGACGGCGGCGAGTGATAGCCCCCGCGCGCGCAGGGCCACCGTTAGGTGGTAGAGCAAATCCGCGGCCTCGCCAATGAATTCGGTATCGCTACCGGACGCGGCCGCGAGTGCGGTTTCCAGACCCTCTTCGCCAACTTTTTGCGCGAGCCGCTTGGGGCCCTCGCTGGCGAGTTTGGCGGTGTAACTGCCGGGTTCTGCTGCAGTGAGTCGGGCCGTGACGGTCGCTTCGAGTTTCGCCAAGAACGGCAGCGCCGGCGTGGCGCGCTCGCGCGGCAGCAGCGCGTCGCCCGCGAAGCAGGTGAGAGTGCCTTGGTGGCAGGCGGGACCGTGGGCGCGCACCAGCAACAGCAAGGCATCACGGTCGCAGTCGGCGTGGCAGGTAATCAGCGTCAGCGTGTTGCCGGACGTTTCGCCTTTCTCCCAGAGCGCCGCTCGACTGCGACTCCAGAACACGGCACGACCGCGCTGCAAGGTTTGGCGCAGCGCCTCGGGGTTCATCCAGGCGAGCATCAGCACTTCGCCACTGTCGATGTCTTGCGCAATCGCCGGTAACAGTTGCCCGTCGCCGAAAGCGACCTCGGCAAGGTTCGTCAAGGTCACGATCATGGTCGAATCTCCACGCCTGCAGCGCGCAGTGCCGTTTTGAGTTCACGGATCACGATAGCGCCGGAATGAAAAACACTCGCGGCCAGGGCTGCATCGACCTGGGCCACTTTGAATACGTCAATGAAATGGCGCGCTGCACCCGCGCCGCCCGAGGCCACGAGGGGTACCCGACACGCGGCGCGCATCAGCGCGAGTTGCTCGAGATCGTAGCCGCGACGGACGCCATCACTCGCCATACAGTTGAGGACAATTTCGCCGGCGCCGCGGTCTTGCACTTCGTTCAGCCACGCCAAGGTCGGGCGCCCCGAGTCACGCGCGCGGTTCGGGTCGCCGGTGTATTGATGCACTTGATAACCCCCGGGGGCGGTTTCGCTGTCGATGCCGACGACGACACATTGGCTGCCAAAGCGGCGGGCGAGTGCGTCGATGAGCGACGGGTTTTCGAGCGCGGGGGAATTTACCGAGATTTTTTCGGCACCGGCATTGAGGATGGCTTCGGCATCGGCAACGCTGCGGATGCCGCCCGCGACGCAGAACGGGATGTCGAGTACTCGGGCGACACGCGCGACCCAACTACGATCGACGCTGCGGCCCTCAGGACTTGCCGTGATGTCGTAGAAGACGAGTTCATCGGCGCCGTCGTCGCGATAGCGCGCCGCGAGTTCGAGGATGTCACCAACCACGCGATGATCGCGAAAACGAACGCCTTTGACGACCTGACCCGCACGTACATCGAGACAGGGAATGATGCGGCGCGCGAGCATGATCAGCCACTGACCCAGGTTCGCAGTTCGGCAGCGCTCAACTTGCCCTCGAGCAATGCTTTACCACTGACCGCCGCGTGCATACCGAGTGCGCGCAGTTCGGCGAGGTCGGCGACATTGCGCACGCCGCCGGATGCCTGCCACAAGAGCTGCGGATAGCGCTGCCGGCAGTCGCGATACAACTCGACGTTGGGCCCCTGCAGCGCCCCATCGCGATCGATGTCGGTGCACAGCACGTGCCGCAGCCCGACAGTCAAAAAAATATCGACGGCTCGCCACAACGACAGCGCAGAGCCTTGGGTCCAGCCCCGGGTTTGGACCATGGGGATACCCGCTTGCACGCGCACATCGAGCGCCAAGCAAATGCGCTCGGCGCCATGGCGATTGAGCCAGGCGTACACTGCTTCGGGTTGTTCGATCGCTGCGCTGCCGATGACGGCGCGCGCAACGCCGCCTGCGAGCAGAGCCTCGAGCACTTCCAGAGAGCGGATTCCGCCGCCAACTTGCAGCTTGATTTGACCTGTCGCCGCTAGCTCGAGGATGAAACGGCGATTGGCGAGTGTGCCGTCGCGTGCGCCATCGAGGTCGACCAGATGCAGCCAGGCGGCACCTGCGGCGACATAGCGATCGACGAGGCTCAGCGGCTCGACGTCATACCGGGTCTCGCGCGCAAAGTCGCCTTGCAGCAGCCGTACACAACGGCCGCCACGAAGATCGATGGATGGGATGAGCATCATGGGTGAAGCATCATGCGGCAAGCGTCGAGCGAGTGACGTGCATCAGTTGGCGAGTGCCATGAAATTAGCGAGCAGGCGCGCACCCGATTTCCCGGAGCGCTCCGGGTGGAATTGCACGCCACAAAAGTTTTTATGCCGAACCACGGCTGCATACTGTTCACCATATTCGACGGTGGCGATCACGGAGTTTGCCGTCGCCGGCGCGTAGTAGCCGTGAACAAAATAAAACCAGTCCTCGTCCGTGAGGCGATGTAACAACGGGTCATCGCGTTTTTGTTGTAGCGTGTTCCAGCCCATGTGCGGGACGGGGCGGCCAGCGGCGGCGGGCATGCGCTCGATGCGGCCTGGCAGCAGATCAAGCCCGGTCGTATTGCCCTCGGCGGAGTGTTCGAACAGCAGTTGCATACCGAGGCAGATGCCGAGCACCGGCGCAGTCAGTGCCCGAATGATCGGTATCAGTGCCCGTTCTTCGAGACGCTGCATGATAGCTGCCGCGTTGCCCACGCCAGGCAGCAACACACGCTCAGCGCTCGAGATCACGTTTGCATCGGTGGTCACCCGCGCCGTGACGCCCAGCCGCTCGAGCGCGTAACCCAGCGAGGCGAGATTCGCGCCGCCCGAATCGACGACGACGACGTGACCGGCGCTGTTTGCAGCCTGGGGTTGCGTCACAGGATGCCTTTGGTACTCGGCAGGTCCTGCCCGTCGCGGCGTAGTGCCATGCGCAGCGCGCGGCCCACTCCTTTGAAGCAGCACTCGACCTGGTGGTGCGTATTGTCGCCAATTACACTCACGTGGATCGCTGCCCCCAGAGAGTCGGCGAGCGAGCGGAAAAAATGCGGCACGAGCTCGGTCGGTAATCCGCCCACCTGATCGCGGCCGAACTTGCCCTCGAAAACGGCGTAGCTTCGCCCCGCGAGGTCGATGGCCACCTGCGCGCGGGCTTCGTCCATCGGCAACAAAAAGCCATAGCGACCGATACCGCGCTTGTCACCCAGCGCTTTGCGCAGTGCCTCACCGAGGGCGAGTGCACAGTCTTCGACGGTGTGGTGTTCATCGACTTGCAGATCACCGCGGCACTCGAGTTGCAGAGCGAAACCGCCGTGTTTGGCGATTTGCTCGAGCATATGATCAAAGAATCCGATGCCAGTCTGCGCGTGGGTCGGGCCCTCTGCGTCGAGGTCGACGCTTACCTTGATCGCCGTCTCCCGCGTCACGCGCTCGATACGCGCCCGACGGGCCAGCAGGTCGGCGACGATGGCTGGCCAGGTTTCGGCGGCGTCACCGTTCAGCGCCAATTTACAGGCGCGAATTCCCAGATTGCGCGCGAACTGCAAATCGGTTTCGCGATCGCCGACCATCGCGCTCGCACCAAGATCGACTTGGTGAGCCGCGATCCAGCGATCGACGAGGGCGGTCTTGGGCTTGCGACAGTTGCAGCCATCGTTCTTGCGATGCGGACAGACAAAGATCTCATCGAACACGATGCCCTGCGAAGCAAAGCTGTCGATGATGAAACGCTGTGGCAATTCGAAATCGGATAGCGGGAAAGACTCGCTGCCGAGACCGTCCTGATTGGTCACCATGGCGAGGCGATACCCGGCGGTCTGCAATTGTTTGAGCGCGGCAAATACGCCAGGGACGAAGCGGATTTTCTCCAGCCGGTCGACTTGCTCGTCGGCGGGCTCTTCGACGAGTGTGCCGTCACGATCGAGAAAAACCACTTTCATGACGATGCGCTCCTGTTGGCGACCTCGATGACGCGCGTGTTTTGTTCGACCGTGCCCACGGTGATTCGCAGGGCCTGACTGAGGCCACCCTTGCCCGAGAAGTCGCGGACAAGCAATCCCGCATCGCGCAGACGCGAGGCAAGTTGGGCGGCGTCGATGGCCTCGATTAACACGAAGTTGGCATCGCTCGCAAAAACTTTGCGCACCGACGGCGCGCGGGACAACCCGGCGGCGAGACGAGTTCGCTCGCTTGACACGGACGCGATACGGGCGCGAGTCACCTCAAGGACAGCGGGCTGCAGTGCGGCCAAAGCTTCGGTCACGCTGCCCGCGGCGACCGCGTAGGGCGGAATCAACTTGCGCAGTACGTTGATCAGGGCTGGGGCCGCGACGACCGTGCCGATGCGCGAGCCAGCAAGACCGTGCGCCTTCGACAATGTACGCAGCACGATGAGATGCGGGTGAGACGCCAGGCGGGTGCACCAAGACGCTGCGGTGGAGAATTCGGCGTAAGCCTCATCGATGACCACCAAAGTACGTCCGCGTGCCGCGGCGAGAATTTGCTCGAGCGACGCATCGGCCATTCGGTTACCCGTCGGGTTGTTTGGCGAGCAGAGCCAGACGATTTTTGTACCGTACTCGATAGCCTGCAAAATGCCTGGCACATCGAGAGTGAAATCGGCGCACAAAGGCGCCTCGATGATGCGCAGACCTTGCGCTGCGGCGGCGACCGCGTACATGCCGAATGTTGGCGGGCAAATGACGACGGCATCGGCGCCGGTGGTACAAAATGCACGCGTGATGAGATCGATACCCTCGTCGCTACCGCGACCGACGAGTATCGAGTCGGGCTTTACCGCATACAGATCGGCGAGCGCCTGCACGAGTTGAGCAGGCTGTGGTTCCGGATAGCGATTGAGCGGTTGGCTATCGAAGAGCGGTGGCCAGGGCGACTCGTTGGCGTGCAGCCGTTCGAAACGCGGATCCCAATGGGCATGCTCATAAGCACGCATGGCCAGAATCTCGGGGCGGGCCAAGCGACGGATCAGTTCGGCTGCCTCATCGCTGGCAAAGTATTCGGTATCTGCTCGCGATTCGGTTTCCGCTCGCGGTGTCGACGCCAGGGCCTGCAAACGAATGTCCACGGCCAGCGCGTGGGCATCGAGACCCTCGAGGCCGGCGAGCGTGCTCGCGGTCGGACCCAACTCGGCGAGCCCCTGCGGCGTGAGTTCTTGCACCGTGATTCGGCGCTGAAAATCGGCGACCGACAGTCCGCTGTAGGCCCGCGCAAAGCCGTAGGTTGGCAAGACATGGTTGGTACCGGAGCAGTAGTCGCCCATCGGCTCGGGGCTCCAGGGCCCCACGAAAATCGACCCAGCGGCCGTGATTTGCGCGAGCGACTGCCGCGGTTCCTGCACATGCAAGATCAAGTGTTCGGGTGCGTATTCATTGGCGACCGTGATGGCTGTCGCCACGTCAGGCACCAGCAGAATACGACTACGCGCGAGCGACTGCTGCAGAATGCTGGCGCGACTCAGAGTTTTGCTGAACTCGAGCGCTTGCGTCCGCACACGCTCGGCAAGAGCGCGCGAGGTCACGAGCAAGATGGCTTGCGATAGCGGGTCGTGCTCCGCCTGCGCGAGCAGATCGGTGGCCACAAAGGCGGCTTCGGCCGCGTCATCGGCAATCACCAGAACTTCGGAGGGTCCCGCCGGCAGATCGAGTGCCGCACCTTGCGGGTCTTGGGCCACCCATTGTTTTGCCGCCGTGACCCAGGCCGAGCCCGGTCCGAATATTTTGTCGACTTTGGGGATGGTTGCCGTGCCATAGGCCATGGCGGCGATGGCCTGGGCGCCGCCCACCGCAAAGACTTCTTCGATGCCGCACAGCTGTGCGGTGGCGAGTATCACCGGGTCGATGCGGCCAGCGCGCGTTCCCGGTGAACAAAGAATTCGACGCGGACAACCGGCGAGCGCAGCGGGAACCGCCGACATGATGAGAGCGGAGGGCAGGGGAGCGCTGCCCCCGGGCACGTACAAGCCCACCCGTTCGATGGGTCGGGTGATGCGCTCGCAGTAGACTCCGCGCGTGGTTTCGAGACGGAGCGGCGCCACGAGCTGCGCAGCGTGAAACCGCCGAACGTTATCGATGGCGCGACGCAGTGCGGCCAAGGAGCGTGCATCGAGGGCGTCGACGGCCGCGACGAGCTCCGCCGCGGGTACCTTCAGGTTGACCGGTGCACCGCCGTCGAAGCGCGCGGCGTAATCGAGCACCGCAGCGTCCCCTTCGGCGCGCACCCGGGCGATGGTTGCCCGCACGAGCTCCTGCAACTGCGCACCGTTTTCGGCAGCCGGACGCGCAAGCGCCTCGCGACGGCGCTGTGGATCGAGCGCTGCATAATCGAGAATCGGCAGCATCATGCGAGCATTTTTTCGACAGGCAACACCAGCAAAGCGCTGGCGCCCGCCGCTTTCAGCGCTTCAAGTGTTTCCCAGAACACGTTCTCGCGACACACCGCATGCACTGCCACTTTGTCAGTACCGCCCTCCAGCGGAATGATGGTGGGCGACTCGCTGCCGGGCAGCAGTTTACGGATTGCCGGCAATGCCGAGCGCGGCGCGTGCAGCATGATGTACTTGCTTTCGCGCACCTGTTGCACGCCATCGACACGCATCAACAGGCGCTCGACCCAGTCGGCCTTCGCGGCAGCCAAAGAAAGCGGCGTGCGCACGATGACGGCATGACTTTCGAGCACGACCTCGACTTCGCGCAGGCGATTCGCCACCAAGGTCGAGCCGGTCGACACGAGATCGCAGATGGCATCGGCGCGACCCAGTCGGGGCGCGATTTCCACTGCGCCCGAGAGGGTGACGATTTCAGCCTGAATGCTGTGCTCGGTCAACCAGCGCGCCAGCAGGTAGGGATAGGTGGTGGCGATACGCCTGCCATCAAGACTGCGCGGGCCGCTCCACCAGGTCGCCTCTTCGGGAACCGCCAAGGCGAGCCGACAACGGCCAAAATCGAGCGTACGCAGAATCTCGAAACGTGCCGCGTGACCGCGTGCCGCCAATTCCAGACGCTTTTCTTCGACCACGTTGAGGCCCACGAGCCCCAGATCGCAGACATCTTCCTCGACGAGGTCGGGAATATCGTCATCGCGTACGAACAACAGGTCAAGCGGCATATTCTCGCCAAAGCCGACGAGTTGATCTTTGCCGCGCGAGAACTTCAGGCCACAACGTCCGAGCAGATCGATCGACTGATCGGTCAGACGTCCGGACTTTTGCACGGCGAGTTTGAGTCTTACGGGGTTATCCATGATGAGTCCTCAGCGCTGTGCCGGCGCGG
>VGTW01000086.1 GCA_016874555.1 Gammaproteobacteria bacterium
CGGGGCTCGCGCTCAACGCCGCCGTCACTGCCGTGGCGGCGGTCTCGAGTTCGCCCGCCGAGAGGGCGCGGTTTGCTTCGGTCAGAAGGGTGGCTGAGCTGCCTGGCGTCGCAGAGCGAGTCATGCCGAGACTATATCCGGTAACGCATGGCCTGCTGCCTGACAGCCTGCGCATCGATCCGTTAGCATCACGTCATGAAGTGCGATGAACCCATGCGGCATCTGGGTGCGGTCGAGATCGCACCGTTCGTCGCCGCGCTCGCTGCACAGCCCGAGAGTCTTTGGGATGCCGATGGGCAGTTCCAAAAGCAGCTTGCCCCCTATCGCAAGAGCCGTACGATTTATTTGCTGATGACCGTCGGCGGCCCACTCGCGCCGACCCGCGAACTTGCGGGCTGGGCGCCATTGCAGCAGGCGTTCGCGCCGATCGCCGCGCGGATCGCCGAGTTTTATCCGCGGCCAGGTCGTGTGCTCAATGCACAGATCGCGTTGCTCGGGCCTGGTTTGGATATTCCCGAGCATATCGATTACGGACCGACGCTCGAGGCCACGCACCGCGTGCATGTGCCACTCGAGACTCATCCCGAAGTGCAGTTCATCGTCGAGGATCAGAACATCGCTTTGCAGGTCGGCGAAGCCTATGAGCTCGACAACATGCGACGTCATCGGGTCTTCAATCCGTCGCCGTTTCGTCGCATCCACATCATCGTCGACTATTACGAAGAGCCAGTGCCCGCGATTGTGGCTGCATCCGTCTATCGATGACCATTTTGTCGCACCGGCACCGCCTCGTGTTCATCGCGGTGCCTAAGGTCGCCAGTCACAGCATTCGGTATGCGCTGCGTGCGCATCTCGGACCCGAGGACGAGGAACAAGTCTCACTGTTCGTGCGTAAGCGGATCGAGCGCCCCGTGTTCCAGACGCAGGAGCACGGCCATCAGACTGCCGCAGAGGTGCGCGCCGCCATCGGCGCCGAAGTCTGGTCGCAGTATCTGTCCTTCGCGGTGGTGCGAAATCCTTGGGATCGCTTCGTCTCGTATGTGGCTTTCATGATGCGGCACAACGGCCTCTTTGAGCGGGACCCGCGCGCCGCGATGCATCGAGTGTTAGCCAATCCGCAGAATCAGAGTTCGGTACACTATCGAGCACAAATTGATTTTCTGACAGATGAATCAGACGAGCTAATTGTTTCAAAGATTTGCCGCGTTGAGCGACTACAAGAGGACTTCGATGGAGTCTGTGATCTCTTGGCGTTGCCACGCTGTACGCTCGAGACACGCAATACCTCGGCTCATCGTCCCTACGTCGATTATTACGACGACGAGCTACGCGCCGCCGTCGCGCTGCGCTATCGCGTCGACATTGACCGCTTCGGGTATCGCTTTGGCGGCTGAGTCTGGCGCCTAACTCGACCGACGGCGGTCAATCAACTCTTGAAGTCAGGGACGTTCGGATAGGCGTCGAGCACCGGGCCCAACGCTTTTTTAAGCGGCTCGAGCCAAGCTTCGTAATGCCGCCAATGATCGACACCTTCTTTATATATTGGCTGGCGCACCTGCTCCGAACTCGCAGTGCGTACGATCCGGTCGTTTTCGTAAAAGCGTAGACATTGATCCTCGAACGGCAAGCCGCAGTAATCGAGCAGGCGTCTCACTTCGCTCTCGGTGTCATCGACCATACGCTCATAGATCACGCGATGGACACGACCCGGCAGCACGGTATCGTAGTGCGCCATCAGTTCGACATAATCGCGATAAAACCGTCCTATGTTCTCGAGCCCGTACGAGAACAACTGCCCCATCGCAAAGTGCTGTTTGAAGTTGCTGAAGCATGAGGCGAGCGGATGGCGCCGTGCATCGATGATGCGCGTGTTCGGCAGAATCAAATGAATAAGTCCGAGATGCGTGAAGTTGTTCGGCATCTTATCAATGAAAAAAGCCTTGCCGAGTTTGCGGTGCACTCGCGTGGTCGAGAGATACCGTTCACCGAAACCGCGCCATTCCTCAGCAGCCACCTCGGCGAGCAGGGGCAGATAGTCGAAGTCTCCTTTGTCCTTGCGACGTTCGGCGATGCCACGGGCGATATCGGTGATATCCTGCAACTCCATCGTACCCTCGACCTGCGAGTGGCTGGAGAGAATCTGCTCGATCAGTGTTGAACCCGCGCGCGGCAGTCCGACGATGAAGATCGGATCGGGAGCGGGGCAGCCAAGACCCCTGCGCGCTTCAAAGAATTTTCGAGTCAGTAACTGCTGACTACGCCTCAGGTTGATGGTCGAAGTTTCGATGTCATAGTGCGCGTCCAGCAGGCGTAGGCGATTACCTTCATCGTAATGCCGAAACGATTCGGCGTAGCGGCGCGCATCTTCGAGCGCCTTGCCGAGCGCGAACTCAAAATGCAGTCGATCGTCGTTGGCGAGATCGCTACGCTGTAGTTGCGCTTGCATGGCGGCGATATCCGCTTCGCCGAATTTGACTGTTTTCAGATTGGCGAGGCTCCACCATGCCTCACCGAGACGCGGGTCGAGCTCGATCGAACGCCTATACGCCGTAATGCTTTCGGGCTGCCGTCCCGAGGCCTTGAGCACATGACCAAAGGCCATCCACAGCTTGGGCTGTAGCGGATATTCGTGCGTCAGCCCGTCATAGAGTGCGACGGTGCGTTCGATCTCGCTGGTTTTGCTGAGTACCGAAGCGAGTAGCGCCCGATAGGCCGGGTTCTTTGGCTCGGCGAGCAGTGCCTGCTCGAGATCTCGCTGCGCCGCCACCGCATGGCCCGCGCGGTAGTTCGCGAGGGCGCGTGCAAACCGGGCGCCAGGGAACTCCGCTAGCTGCAAGCATTGCCCGAGCAGCGCGATGGCGTCGGCGTCTTTTTGACGCCAGAAGGCGGCCTCGGCGCGCAGTCGCAGGGCGAGCGGGTCGTCGGGTTGCTGGCGCAGGTATTCGCGTAGCAAGAAGTCAGCTTCGGGCACCCGCTCGTCGCAGAGTGCCTGGGCGGCCCGCTGCAGGGGCAAATCTACGGTGAGGGCGCGCAGAAATTGCGCGGTCGCGAGGCGTGAGCGGTCGAGCTCGCCCATCACGAGGTGCCGCCAGACGCGATCGAGCAGCTCGCGTTCGGCCGCTGCCAGCGGGAGGGTGGTGGGGTACGTCATCGCCATGGTCAATAGCGTAAGCTAACGCGCCTGCACAGATCAGAAGGGTACAGCCATGGTCCGCATTACGCTCTCGATTCGCCTCGCCGCACTTGCCGCGCTCTTGGTCGCGGTGCCTGGCCTTGCCCAAGAGGCCGCGACTACCGCTGCGCCCGCATCCACTGCAGTGGCCGCCCCGACCGCTCCTCCGGCCACGGCAGCCGCCCAAGATTCTGTCGCGGTATCTTCGGCGACCGCTGCCGAGGCCAAGAAAATTACCTGCCGCACCGAGCGCGTGACCGGTTCGAATTTCCGCACCCGCAAGGTGTGCTCGTCGCCTAACTCTGAAAAGGCCTCGGGTGATTGGGTCCGCGATCAGCAGGATCGCGGCGCCATCGGCGCTTCAGCCATCGTCAATGCCGCAGGCGGCGGCTGAGACGACTTGCAGCGACGCTGCGTGTCAGCGCGTCAGCGGTTTGTAGCGAATCCGGTGCGGCTGGTTGGCATCTTCGCCGCGGCGCTTGCGGTAATCCTCGACGTATTCCTGATAGTTACCCTCGAACCAGGCTACTTCCGAGTTGCCCTCGAAGGCCAGGATGTGGGTTGCAATGCGATCGAGGAACCAGCGATCGTGTGAGATGACCACCGCGCAACCGGGGTAGGCGAGCAGACCTTCTTCGAGCGCGCGTAGTGTTTCGACGTCGAGATCGTTGGTGGGCTCGTCGAGCAGCAACACGTTGCCGCCCGACTTTAAAACTTTGGCCAGATGCACACGGTTGCGCTCACCCCCAGAGAGTTCGCCGATAAGCTGCTGCTGTTGCGCCCCCTTGAAGTTGAAGCGACCGACATAGCCGCGCGAAGGTGTCTCGTAGTTGCCGACCTTGATGAGATCGAGCCCGTTGGAGATCTCTTGCCACACCGTATTCGTGTCGTTGAGTGCTTGTCGTGACTGATCAACGTAAGCGAGCTTCACCGTCGAGCCGATCCGAATCTCGCCCGCTTCGGGCTTCTCGGCGCCAGTCAGCATCCGAAATAGCGTCGTCTTGCCGGCGCCGTTCGGGCCGATAATGCCGACGATGCCGCCCGGGGGCAGATTGAAGTTGAGATTGTCGATCAGTAGCCGATCACCAAAGGATTTGCGTAGGCCCCTCGCGTCGATGACGAGATCGCCCAGCCGTTCGCCCGGCGGAATATAGATTTCATTGGTCTCGTTACGCTCCTGGAATTCGCGCGAGGCGAGTTCTTCGTAACGCTGCATACGCGCCTTACTTTTGACCTGTCGCGCTTTCGGGTTTTGCCGCACCCACTCGAGTTCGCGCTCAAGATTCTTGCGCAGGGCTTCGCGCTCACGCTCCTCTTGTGCCAGTCGCTTTTCTTTCTGCTCGAGCCACGACGAGTAATTACCGTGGTACGGAATGCCGTGACCACGATCGAGCTCAAGAATCCACTCGGCGACATTGTCGAGGAAGTAGCGATCGTGAGTCACCGCGATCACGGTCGAGGGATACTGCTCGAGATATTTTTCGAGCCAAGAGATCGATTCGGCATCGAGGTGGTTAGTGGGCTCGTCGAGCAGCAGCATGTCGGGTGCCGAGAGCAGCAACCGACAGAGTGCAACGCGGCGCTTTTCACCACCGGAGAGCAAATCGATCTTTGAATCCCAGGGCGGCAGACGCAGTGCATCGGCGGCAATCTCGAGTTTGCGATCGAGTTCCCAACCGCCGGCGGCATCGATGTCGTCCTGCAGCTTCGCCTGCTCCTCGAGGAGTTTGTTCATCTCGTCGTCCGACATCGGCTCGGCGAATTGCTCGCTGATCGCGTTAAATCGCTCGACCTTGGCAAACATACCGCCGATACCCTGAATCACCTCTTCGCGTACGGATTTGTTGGGATCGAGCTCCGGCTCCTGAGGCAGATAACCCACTTTGATATTCGGTTGGGGTCGCGCCTCGCCTTCGATATTGGTATCGAGGCCCGCCATGATCTTGAGTAGGGTCGACTTGCCTGAGCCGTTGAGACCGAGCACGCCGATCTTGGCGCCCGGAAAAAACGACAGACTGATATCCCGCAGAATTTGGCGCTTGGGGGGCACGATCTTGCCCACCCGGCTCATCGTGTAAATGTATTGGGCCATGGGGTGCGGTCTTGCGGACCGTAGGTCCAGGGGAAAACGGCGCGTATTATGGCCTGTGCTAGGCTCAATCGCATCTTGTTCGAGGGGCTGGCATGTCCGAGGTACTGGTAATCGCGTGTGAGCGGCTTGCCCGCTACGGCTTCGGCAACGGTCACCCCTGGGGTCCGGACCGTCACGCCGCCTTTTACCGCGAGTTCGAGTCGCGCGGTCTCGAGCGTCGCTGCCGTGTGCAGGACACGCGTGCCGCGACCGATGACGAGATCCTGCTGTTCCACACGCCCGAATACCTGAATTTTTTGCGCGAGCGATCGCGGGCCGGTAGCGGCTATCTGGATGGTGGTGACACGCCGGCGTTCAACGGCGTGTTCGAAGCGGCCGCCGATGTCGTGGGCGGCACTCTGGCCGCTGCCGAGTCGATCATGGCAGGCCGCGCTCGTCGTGCCTTCGTGCCGATCGCCGGGTTACATCATGCGGGGCGCAGCAGCGCCGCGGGCTTTTGTGCGCTCAACGATTGCGGCATCGCCATAGAGTGGCTGCGACGTGAGTACGCGCTCACACGGATTGCCTATATCGATATCGACGCGCATCACGGCGACGGTGTTTTCTATGGCTTCGAAGATGACGCGCAGGTGATCTTTGCCGATATCCACGAGGATGGGCGGTTTCTCTATCCGGGTACCGGCAGTGCCGATGAATGCGGCAAGGGTGCGGCCTGCGGCAGTAAACTCAATCTGCCGCTGCCGCCCGGCTCGGACGATGCGGTGTTCGATATCGCCTGGCAGCGAGCGCTGCGACACATCGAGAGTTTCGCGCCCGAGTTTCTACTGCTGCAGTGCGGCGCCGACAGCCTCGCAGGCGATCCGCTCACGCATCTCGCCTTTTCGTCGGCAGCCCACGGGCGGGCCGCGCGCGATCTCACCGCGCTCGCCGAGCGACTGGGGCACGGCCGCGTCTTGGCGACTGGGGGCGGTGGCTACAACCGACAAAACATTGCCGCGGGCTGGAACGCGGTCGTCGAGGGATTGTTCGGCTAGAATACACGGGTTTTTGTTTCTGTTCTTTAACAGTCAGAGGCCCCGCCGATGTTTTCGAGTCGTATGACTATCGCTGGATTCGATCCCGAGCTCGCCGGCGCTACGAGTGCAGAGCTCGCTCGCCAGGAAGATCACATCGAGCTGATTGCTTCCGAAAATTACGCGAGTCCGAGGGTGCTCGAGGCGCAGGGCTCGGTGTTGACCAACAAATATGCCGAAGGCTATCCCGGCAAGCGTTACTACGGTGGCTGCGAATTCGTTGATGTTGCCGAGCGACTCGCGATCGATCGTGCCAAGCAACTCTTTGGCGCCGATTTCGCGAACGTGCAGCCGCACTCGGGTTCGCAGGCGAATGCAGCGGTGTATCTGGCACTGCTTAAGGCGGGTGACACAATCCTCGGCATGAGCCTTGATCATGGCGGTCACCTGACACACGGCGCCAAGGTCAATTTTTCGGGCAAGTTCTTCAATGCCACGCAGTACGGCATCCGCCCTGATAATGGGGAGATCGACTACGACGCTCTCGAGCGGCAGGCGGTCGAGGTTAAGCCGCGGCTGATCATTGCCGGTTTCTCGGCGTATTCGCGTTTTCTCGATTTTGCACGCTTTCGAGCGATCGCCGACAAGGTCGATGCCTATCTGCATGTCGACATGGCGCACGTGGCCGGGCTCGTTGCGGCGGGTCTATACCCGAATCCCGTGCCGTACGCTGACGTTGTCACCACCACCACGCACAAGACGCTACGCGGACCGCGTGGCGGCCTGATTCTGGCGCGGGCTAACGATGAACTAACCAAAAAATTCAATTCGTTGGTGTTCCCGGGTACCCAAGGCGGACCACTGATGCACGTGATCGCGGCCAAGGCTGTAGCCTTTCTCGAGGCGCTGCAGCCTGACTTTAAAGAATATCAACAGCAGGTGGTCACCAACGCGCGTGCGATGTGTGTGCGCTTGCAGCAGCGCGGCTATCGCATCGTTTCGGGCGGTACCGATAACCACCTCCTCCTGATCGATCTTTCCGATAAGAAAATCACCGGCAAAGCGGCCGACGCTGCGCTCGGCGCCGCGCACCTGACAGTCAACAAGAATGCCGTACCGAACGATCCGCGCCCACCCATGGTTACGAGCGGCATTCGCGTTGGTACGCCGGCGGCGACTACGCGCGGCTTCAAAGAAAACGAGATCACCGTCGTTGCTGATCTCATCGCTGACGTGCTCGACGCAGAGGGTGCGGCAGAGGCTATTGCGAAGGCACGCGAGCAGGTTTCTGCTCTGTGTCGTAAATTTCCCGTCTACGAATCCTCGCGGTCGCGACTCGAGTCCCTAGGGGGTCGACGAGCGTGACCGCCCGCCGTCATGCACTGTCCCTTTTGCGGTAATCAAGAGACCAAGGTCAACGACTCTCGCCTCGCTGCCGAGGGGCGGCAAATCCGTCGGCGTCGCGAGTGCCTCGGCTGCGGTGAGCGGTTCACTACCTTCGAGACTGCCGAGCTCGTGATGCCGCTGGTGGTCAAAAGTCATGGCAGCCGC
Organism: Gammaproteobacteria bacterium; assembly: GCA_016874555.1. Taxonomy (GTDB): domain Bacteria; phylum Pseudomonadota; class Gammaproteobacteria; order Steroidobacterales; family Steroidobacteraceae; genus UBA964. Next base: position 7,829 of record VGTW01000086.1, read on the forward strand.
GAACCTTTTGATGAGCAAAAATTGCGCTCCGGGCTCATCAAGGCGCTGCAAAAGCGGCCGGTCGAGCAGGAACGTATCGAGGCAGCAATCGCCCGCATTCAGCAGCGACTACGCGCCCTTGGCGAACGCGAAGTGCGCTCGCGACAGGTGGGCGAGTTCGTGATGGATGAACTGCGCCATCTCGACGAAGTCGCCTACGTGCGCTTTGCGTCAGTGTATCGAAGCTTTCAGGATGTTGAAGCATTTCGCGAGGAAGTGGCGAAGCTTCGCGAGCGTCGCCGCCGTGAGCCGCTCGTGGGTCAGCTGTCGCTACTCGACGACCGGGCAAAGACGGCAGAAAAAGGCCGCAAGGGTGATTGAGGCGGGCGGCGCGTGGAACGAGTTCGAGCTGCACGCGATGCGCCGAGCGCTCGCCTTAGCTGCGCTCGGAGCACGCACCACACAACCGAACCCGCGCGTTGGCTGTGTGATCGCCCGCGATGGCGTGATCGTTGGTGAGGGTTGGCATCAACGGGCCGGTGAACCGCATGCGGAAGTTTTTGCCTTGTGCGCAGCGGGCGAGCTCGCGCGGGGTGCCACGGCGTTCGTGACATTGGAGCCCTGCAATCATCATGGTTGTACGCCGCCCTGCACCGAAGCGCTGATCAAATCCGGGATTACCCGTGTGATCTTTGCCTGCGGTGATCCAAATCCGCGCGTCGACGGTTCCGGAGCTGCACGCTTGCGCGCGGCCGGCATCGCCGTTGAGATCGGGCTTTGCGGCAACGAGGGTGAAGAACTCAACCGCGGTTTTTTCAAACGCATGCGTACGGGGCGGCCATGGCTGCGGCTCAAGCTCGCCGCGAGCGTCGATGGTCGCACCGCACTTGCACATGGCGAGAGTCAGTGGATCACCTCACCTGCGGCACGTGCGGATGTCCATCGTTTTCGTGCAGAGAGCGCGGCGATTTTGAGTACGAGTACCACCGTGCTCGCCGATGATCCGCAGCTTGATGCGCGCCCTGATGGAGGATCATCGCCACCGTTGCGTCAACCGATGCGCGTACTGCTCGATCGCCAGCTGCGCATCCCGCCGCGAGCGCGAGTCTTCACGACGGGCGGCGAGGTGGTACGCATCGCTGGTGCGGCGACGCAGTTGATCCCGGCGCCGGCGATGGTGTCACCGCAGGGTCGCATCGAGCATATTGCTCTCGGCGTTGATGGCTATTTGAACCTTGAGGCGGTGCTCGCGTGGATGGGCGGTGCTGCGCTCAACGAAGTGTGGACGGAATGCGGGCCGACGCTGGCCGGCGCACTGCTAAACCGCGGTCTCGTCGATGAAATGGTGCTCTATCTCGCACCAAAACTGCTGGGCTCGGCGGCCAAACCCTTGGCCGAGATGGCAGGGCCCGCCCGCCTCGCCGAGGCGATGACGTGGCACGTTCACGATCTGCAACAGATTGGCCCGGATGTCCGTATCATACTGCGCCGCGATCGCTGAGATCACCCAAATTCAATCATGTTCACGGGAATCATCCAGGATGTGGGTCGAGTGGCGACACTTGAGCGTCGTGGCGGCGACGTGCGCCTGCGTATCGTGGTCGATCGGTTGTCGCTGACTACTGTGCGTGACGGCGATAGCATCGCAGTGAGCGGCGGTTGT
>VGTW01000087.1 GCA_016874555.1 Gammaproteobacteria bacterium
GCGAGATCATCGCCTGCGGCACACCCGAGCAGGTGGCCAAAGTGCAGCGCTCGTATACCGGACGCTATCTCGCGCCGTTGCTCTTGAAGCGCTGAATCACTTCGCCGGCACTGCGAGTTTCAGTGGTGCGACCGAACAGATGGCGCGCCAGCACCCGGCGCCAAAAAACGACTGCTGCACGATCTTTGCTGAGCGTCACGATCTGCCAATCGCCGATGAACCGCCCGAAGATCAAACGAGCTGCGGCAGCACCCACACCCAGTCGACGCCACTCTGCCAGAACAAAGAAATCGCGCAAGTGCCAGCATTGGCCTGCAATCGCCGCCGTGCCCCTGATCAGCGCAAAGCCCACGGGCAGCTGATCGCGCTCGATTATCACGGCAAACGTGCCTGAGGAGCGTATCGCCGCTTCGAGCTCGGCATGGGCTATAGCAACGGTAGCATCGCGGGCACCGATCTCGGTCATCCATGCGGCGTAAGCCTGGTCGAGCCACGGCCGCAAGTGCGGTGAGCGCTGCAATTCGCGGATGGAAACACTCATCAAAAACTCCGACAAAAAAACCCGGGGGATGGCAAGCCATCGTCCCGGGCTTATTTGGGAGCTCAAGACTCCCGGCCAAAAATTTCTGTCAGAAATTAATTGGCGGGCTCGGCAGCCGGAGCAGCCTCGGCCGGAGCGGCAGCGGCATCAACCGGAGCGGCCTCGGCAGGAGCGGCCTCGGCAGGAGCGGCCTCGGCAGGAGCGGCCTCGGCAGGAGCGGCTTCAGCCGGAGCAGCAGCTTCGGCCGGAGCCTCGGCGGGCTTGCCACCGCAAGCCGTCAGAGCGAGCGCAGCGAGAAGGGCGCTGAGAGCGAGCTTCGTCTTCATTTTGCAGTTACCCCAAAAAGTAGGAACAAGTGAAAATCAAACAACCTAGCTAGTTTGTCTGGCGATGATAATCGCGAGCGAATACTACAGGCTTTCCCACCTCTTGGGAATGTCCCTGGCACCGTCAACCCGATCGGACAACTCGGGCTCGGGATCGGCAGTACAATCCTTCGGTCCGCGCGGCCAAGATCCGCTGCGATGCTGCCAACAGCCCATGGTTCTACCGAATGCAGCCCACCGAGAGATGCCGATGCCTCATCAGGACCTTGCCCGCTTGTATCCCGCCCACCTCGCGGAGGTGACCCGTCGTACCGCAGACGCGCTGGCGCGCAGCCATCTCGACGCCGTGATCCTGCATGCGGGCGAGCCGGTCGGCTTGTTTCTCGATGACCAACACTACCCCTTCAAGGCCCACCCCCCGTTTAAATGGTGGGCGCCGCTGCTTGATGCCCCGGGATCGATAATTGTTTTTCGTGCGGGGAGCCGCCCACAGCTGTTTTTTCATGTCGAAAAGGATTTTTGGTATCAGCCAGCGACCCTTCCCAAAAGTTGGTGGCCAGCACACTTCGAGGTCATCGAGGTGCACTCGAAACGGGAGTCTCGTGCGGCGCTGCCCAAAGACCTTTCGAAGACCGCCTGGATCGGCGATCCACTGCCGGAGCTCATGGGCTGGGGCGTGGGGTCGATCAATCCGCCAGATCTCATGCGCCGGCTCGACTTCACTCGCGCCCGCAAGACCGCGTACGAAATTGCCTGTCTAGCCGAGGCTAACCATATTGCTGCGCAAGGTCACCGCGCGGCCACAGCCTGCTTTCGCGCCGGCGGCTCGGAGTACGACATTCACCAGGCTTTTGCCTCGGCTTGCGGTCAACGCGAGCAGGAGTTGCCGTACAACGCCATCGTCGCACTGAACGAAGCGGCCTCGGTGCTGCACTACCAGGTACTGCGGCGCGACCGGCCGCTTGAGCACCGTTCGCTACTGCTCGATGCTGGCGCAACTTTTGCGGGCTACGGCAGCGATATCACCCGCACAACGGCGAGCACCAAGGGTGATTTTGCCGATCTGGTCGACCACATGGATCGCTTGCAGCTCGGCCTGTGCGCTCTGGCCAAACCCGGGGTTGACTGGCGAGACATTCACGCCGCCGCGGTGGAACGGATCACGGCCGTGTTGTGTGCGGCCGGCGTGCTGCGTTGCAGCACCGACGAAGCCCTCGAGTCGGGGGCGTCGCGGCTGTTCTTTCCACATGGCATCGGCCATCTGCTCGGGCTCGAAGTCCACGACGTCGGCGGCATGATGGCGGACGACGCAGGCGGTACGCTGCCAAAGCCGCCACTCGACCCTGCGCTGCGGCTCACGCGAAAGCTTGAAGCGGGTTTCGTGGTGACGATGGAACCCGGGCTTTATTTCATTGATGCGTTATTGGAGCCCGCGCGCAGCGGTGAGCACGCGAAGCGCATCGACTGGCAAAGGGTCGAGGCGCTGCGCCCGTTCGGTGGCGTGCGGATCGAGGACAACCTCGCCGTCACCGCCGACGGGTGCGATAATCTCACCCGCGTCGCGTTCGATTTTACTTGAACTGAACTCGCTTACGCGGCGGCCGCTTTGCGAGCCCGCGGCTTGGCCGCCGACTTGGTTTTTTTCTTGGTCTTCTTGCCGTCGGTCACCTCAACCTTAACTGCAGCCGCGGCGGCTTGGTCGACAAGCTGCATCAGCACCATCGGCGCCGAGTCGCCCGGACGCGGCATCATACGCAGAATGCGCGTATAGCCACCGGCTCGTGCTTGGAAGCGCGGACCGAGATCATCAAAGAGCTTCTCGACCATCGTATCGTCGCGTAGCCGCGCGAACGCTAGACGCCGGCGCGCTTCGCTGTCGGTCTTGGCGAGCGTAATCAGCGGCTCGACGACACGACGCAGTTCCTTCGCCTTCGGCAAAGTAGTGCGGATGGTCTCGTGACGGAGCAGCGCGACGCTCATATTGCGCATCAGCGCGTGGCGATGCGGTGCGTTTCGCGAGAGTTGCCGTCCAGAAAGTCGATGACGCATAAAGAACTCCGATAAATTAGCGGTGTCTCGCGGTCATGTGATCGCAGGTGCTCACATCAAACCGCCGCGATCCTCGTCGTGACGCAGACCGTCCGGCGGCCAGCCGTCGAGACGCATGCCGAGCATCAGCCCGTGGCTCTGCAGTACTTCCTTGATCTCAGTCAAAGATTTCTTGCCGAGGTTCGGGGTGCGTAGCAACTCGACTTCGGTGCGCTGTACTAAATCGCCGATGTAGTGAATGTTTTCAGCCTTAAGGCAGTTGGCACTACGGACGGTTAGCTCGAGCTCATCGACCGGACGCAGCAGGATTGGATCGAACTGCGCGGCCTCGGACCTGCCTCCGGCTTCTTCCTCGCCCTGCAGATCGACGAACACCGACAGCTGATCTTTGAGGATGCCGCCGGCGCGACGGATCGCCTCCTCAGCATCGATCGTGCCATTAGTCTCGATGTCGAGGATGAGTTTATCGAGGTCGGTGCGCTGCTCGACGCGCGCTGCATCCACCGAATAGGCGACGCGGCGGATCGGGCTGAACGAGGCATCGAGCTGCAGTCGGCCGATCGGTCGAGCGGCTTCTTCGAACACTGCACGCTGCGAAGCCGGACGGTAGCCGCGGCCGCGCTCGATCCGCAGCACCATGTTGAGTTCACCGGCCTTGGTGAGGTTGGCGATTACGAGTTCCGGGTTGACGACTTCGACATCGTGGTCGGTCTGGATGTCACCGGCAGTGACCGGACCCGGGCCTTTCTTTGAAAGACGCAACTCGGTCGAGTCGCGGCTATGCATGCGGATCGCGACTTGCTTGAGGTTGAGCAGCATGTCGACCACGTCCTCCTGGACGCCTTCGATGCTGGTGTACTCGTGCAGAACGCCTTCGATTTCCGCCTCGGTGATTGCCGCACCGGGCATCGAGGAGAGCAGCACGCGACGCAGCGCGTTGCCAAGCGTGTGACCAAAGCCGCGCTCGAAGGGCTCGATGACCACGCGCGCCTGGCGCGGGGCAAGCGGGCTGACCTTCACCACGCGCGGCTTGAGGAATTCGCTGACATATCCTTGCATGTTTAAATCCTCTTTTCTGTCCCGGGTATCACTTCGAGTACAACTCGATGACCAGGTTTTCGTTAATGTCAGGCAGGATTTCGTCCCGCGCCGGCACCTGCTTGAAAACGCCTTTCATTTCTTTATCGTTCACTTCGACCCACTCAGGCAGGCCGACCTGTGACGCAATCTGCATCGCATTCTGAATACGGAGCTGCTTGCGTGACTTGTCGCGCACCTGTACCACGTCGCCCGGACGAAGCTGGCAGGAGGGGATCGTCACCACTTCGCCGTTGACCTCGACGCCTTTATGGCTGACGAGCTGGCGTGCTTCGGCACGCGTGGCTGCGAAGCCCATGCGGTAGACGACGTTGTCGAGACGGCACTCGAGCAGCTTGAGCAGGTTCTCACCCGTGGAGCCGGTACGGCGCGCAGCCTCGGTGTAGTAGTTGGCGAACTGGCGCTCGAGCACGCCGTACATGCGGCGCAGCTTCTGCTTCTCGCGCAACTGGCTGCCGTACTCGGAGAGACGCGACTTCCGCTCGCCTTTGATGCCGCCCGGCGGCACCTGCAGCTTACACTTCGACTCGAGCGGCTTAACGCCACTCTTCAAAAAAAGATCGGTGCCCTCGCGACGAGCGAGCTTGCACTTGGGGCCAATGTATCGAGCCATCAGAAGTTCCTCTTGCGACGCGGCTTCAGACGCGACGCTTCTTGGGCGGGCGGCAGCCGTTGTGCGGGATCGACGTGACGTCGAAAATGCTAGTGATCTTCAGACCGCAGTTGTTTAGTGCGCGCACCGCAGACTCGCGACCCGGGCCAGGGCCCGCAACGCGGACTTCAACATTGCGCAAACCGTGCTCCTGCGCGGCGGTGCCAGCCTTTTCTGCGGCCACCTGCGCAGCGAACGGCGTCGACTTGCGCGAGCCGCGGAAACCACAACCCCCCGAGGTCGCCCAGGACAGGGTGTTGCCCTGACGATCGGTGATCGTGATGATCGTGTTATTGAACGACGCGTGGATGTGCGCGATGCCGTCGAGCACGTTCTTGCGTACCTTCTTCGGCTTCTTCGCGCCGGCGCCAGCGGATTGCTGCTTCTGTTCTGCCATATGTTTGTGCCTGTTGACGATGGTGGGCGATTAGCCCGAATCAACCCTTACCCGGAGGCGCGTTGAGCTTGACGGCCTGCTTGCGCGGACCCTTGCGCGTGCGCGCGTTGGTACGCGTACGCTGCCCGCGGACCGGCAGACCCTTGCGGTGGCGCATGCCCCGATAGGTTCCAAGGTCCATCAAACGCTTGATGGTCATCGAGACATCACGACGCAGGTCACCCTCGACCAGACCCTTAGCGATCTGCGCACGCAGCGCATTCACTTCGGATTCGGTAAGATCTTTGACCTTGGTGGTTGGATCGACGCCTGCTGCCTCGCAAATGGCGCGCGAACGGCTACGGCCCACGCCGTAGATATGCGTGAGGCCGATGACCACATGCTTATTCATCGGGATGTTTATGCCAGCGATACGTGCCATTTTTCCTGCCCCGAAGCCGCGAAAAAGCGCGGCATTCTAGTTAAAAAACTTGGTTCTCAGCCCTGCCGCTGCTTGTGCCGCGGATCCTTACAAATGACGTAGACGACGCCGCGGCGCCGCACGATCTTGCAGTCCTTGCAAATCTTTTTGACCGATGGACGAACTTTCATTTCGCTTACCCTTTGCTCACTGCGGCGCGCCGCCGCGTCCATAACCCATCAAATTGGCCTGCTTGAGTAACCCCGGATACTGGTGGGACATCAAGTGCGCCTGCAGCTGAGCTATGAAATCCATGGCCACCACCACGACAATCAACAGCGACGTGCCGCCGAATACGAACGGGACGCCACCCTCAGCTGCCATAATCTCCGGTACGACGCACACACCGGACACGTACAACGCGCCCCAGAGCGTCAGTCGCGTCAAAACTTTGTCGAGATACTCTCCAGTTTGCGTACCGGGACGGAGCCCAGGAATGAACGCCCCCGACTTTTTGAGGTTCTCGGCAGTCTCACGCGAATTGAAAACCAGAGCGGTGTAAAAGAAGCAAAAGAAAATCATCATGATGACGTACAGCACGAGATGCAGCGGCTGCCCGTAGCCAAGCGAGGCGGCAATTCCCTGCAAGATGTCTGCGGTACGACCTTCCCCCGTCCCAAAAAATTGCGCGATCGTAGCGGGGAAGAGCAGCAAGCTTGACGCGAAAATCGGCGGGATGACGCCCGACATGTTGAGCTTGAACGGCAAATGACTGGTCTGTCCGGCTATCACGCGACGGCCCACCTGCCGCTTAGCGTAATTCACCGCGATCCGACGCTGTGCGCGTTCACAGTAAACGCAGAAAGCGGTAACACCGAGAACCATCACGATCAGCACGAGTGCGAATACACCCGACATCTCGCCCGTGTTCACCGACTCGACGGTGCGGCCCACAGCGCCCGGCAAAGCGGAAACGATACTCGCCAAGATGATCATCGAAATACCGTTACCAATGCCGCGCTCGGTCACTTGCTCGCCGAGCCAGACCAAAAACATGGTGCCGGTGGTCATGGTGACCGTGGCGATGAACAGGAACGACCATCCCGGCGCATTGACCATGCCGCCATTTTGCAATGCCGTGGCCGCGGCAAGCGACTGGAAGATCGCGAGTATCAGAGTGAAGTAGCGAGTGATCCCAGTCATCTTGCGACGACCCGCCTCGCCTTCTTTCTTCATTTCCTCCCAAGGCGGGTACACCTGTGACCCCATCTGCACGATGATCGACGCCGAAATATAGGGCATCACGCCCATGGCAAAAATCGACAACCGCTCAAGTGCGCCACCCGAAAACATGTTGGCGATACCGAGGATCGTGCCTTCATTCTGCTGAAAGAAGCGCGCCACCTCAGCGGCATCGATGCCGGGGACAGGAATGAACGATCCGATTCGGTACACGATCAACGCACCAATTAGGAACAGCAGCCGAGTGCGCACTTCGCCGAAACGCGTTGCGTCTGCAAGAGCTGCTGCCGGATTACCTACCCCTGTTGCCACTATGTTGTCCTGTTCGGTTGCTTCAGACTTCGATGCGGCCACCGGCGGCCTCGATCGCGGCCTTGGCGCCCTTGGTGGTCCCGATCCCCCTGAGCGTCACGGCTTTTTTGATCTCGCCCGAGAGCACAACCTTCGCGGCTTCGGCTTGCGCCGGCACGACGTGCGCATCCTTCAGAGCCGCCAAATCGATGACCTCTGCGTTTACCTTGGCAAGTTCGTCGAGGCGCACTTCGGCGCGCTTGGCCTTGATGGCCGAGCGGAAGCCGACCTTCGGCATGCGACGCTGCAGCGGCATCTGGCCGCCTTCGAAGCCGACCTTGTGATAGCCGCCCTTACGTGCACGCTGCCCCTTGACACCGCGTCCGCAAGTTTTGCCCTGACCCGCCGAAGCACCGCGACCGACGCGCAAGCGCGGACGTCTGGACCCTGGGGCAGGCTTGATGGTGTTGATACGCATCGTTCGAATCTCCTTCGGTCTGCGGCGACGGGCCTCAGCCCTCGACCACCGCAAGCAGATGACGCGCCGTGCGGATCAGCCCGCGATTCTCCGGCGTGTCGGCAACGGTGACCGTCTGATGCCGCTTACGCAGTCCGAGCCCGCGCACCGACTGCGCGATGTTCGCGAGCTGGCCGTAGACGCTCTTCTTCAAAGTGACTTTCAGCTGCTTGGCCGCCATGACAATCAACCCGTGATGTCTTCGAGGGACTTACCGCGCTTGGCGGCGATTTCTTCGGGCGAACGCACCGACGCGAGCGCCTTGACCGTGGCCCGCACGACGTTGATCGCGTTGCGCGAGCCGTAGCTCTTGGCGAGCACGTTGCGTACGCCCGCACACTCGAGCACCGCACGCATGCCGCCGCCGGCGATGACGCCGGTGCCGTCGGAGGCGGGCTGCATCAGCACGCGCGTCGCGCCGTGGCTACCTGTTACCGAGTAGTGCAGGGTCTCCCTCTTCAAAGAAACGTTGACCATGTTCTTGCGGGCAGCGACCATCGCCTTGGAGATGGCGACTGGCACTTCGCGCGCCTTGCCGAAGCCGAAACCGACGCGACCGGCTCCGTCACCCACCACAGTGAGTGCGGTGAAGCCGAACTGGCGGCCGCCCTTCACGGTCTTGGAGGTCCGGTTCACCGCAACGAGCTTCTCGAGGTAGTCGTCGGTCGCCTGGGATTTTTCCACTCGTGCCATAGCGTGTGTGTCCTGCCTTAAAATTCCAGGCCCGCTTCACGCGCGGCATCTGCCAGCGCCTTGATGCGTCCGTGATACATGAAGCCCGCGCGATCGAACGCGACCTTGCTGATGCCGGCGGCCTTGGCGCGCTCGGCAATCACGCGGCCGACGGCCTTGGCGGCCTCGACGTTGCCCGCGCCCGCGAGGCCATTGGCCACCGCATCCTGCACAGTCGATGCTGCAGCCAGCACCTGTGACCCCGTGGCATCGAAAACCTGAGCATAAATATGCCGTGGCGTACGATGGACGGTAAGCCGGGGTTGAGCCAGCTCGCGAATCTTGGCGCGGGCCCGCACGGCACGGCGTTGTCGTCGCTGTTTTTTTGAAATCTGCATTGCTCGATCCTCGTTGCGCGCCAGCAGTTACTTTTTCTTGCCTTCCTTGAGCGAGATCTGCTCGCCGGAATAACGCACACCCTTGCCCTTATAAGGCTCGGGCGGACGCAGTCCGCGGATCTCTGCCGCCACCTGGCCGACGCGCTGTTTGTCGATCCCCTTGATTAGAATTTCGGTCTGGCTCGGCGCCTCGACCGAGATGCCTTCAGGCATCTCGATGGCGACCGGATGCGAGAAACCCAGGGTAAGGTTCAGCGTCTTGCCCTGCACCGCGGCACGGTAACCTACGCCCACGAGTTCGAGCTTGCGCTCGTACCCCTTGGTGATGCCGGTGACGATGTTCGCCAGATGAGCGCGCGTGGCTCCCGCCTGCATGCGGTTGCTCGCGTTGTACTGCAGTTCGAGCTGCTTGTCGCCCTGCACGACCTTGACGCCGCAGTTGAGCGGCACTGAGAGCGAGCCCTTGGCACCCTTCAATGTCACCGTCTCCGCGGTTATGGTGGCGGTGATGCCTTGCGGCAACACGACCGGTTGTTTTGCTACACGACTCATGTTCGCTTCCTCAAGCGACGATGCACAGGACTTCGCCGCCCTGGCCGATGGCGCGGGCCTGCTTGTCCGTCATGACACCCTTCGGGGTGGAGACGATCACCATCCCCATACCGCCGAGTATCTTGGGTAATTCGTCTTTGCCGCGATAAATACGCAGACCGGGGCGCGAGACGCGCTCGAGACGATCGATGACCGGACGACCCTCGTAATATTTGAGGGCGATGGTCATGGTGTGCTTGCCACCATCCGAGGCGATGCGGAAATCTGCAACGTAGCCTTCATCCTTCAGCACTTTGACGACCGCCTGC
>VGTW01000088.1 GCA_016874555.1 Gammaproteobacteria bacterium
CACCCCGCATGGGACGCCCGCGGCGAGCGGATGCGGGGGTAACATGAAGATTGTAGTGAAAGTCAGGTCCTAGTACCTTTGCGGTACTTCCCACGGCGCTTGCGAAGAGACTTTTTTATCCCCGGGCGCTCGGGTGACGCTTCAAATAAATAGCCGAGGGGAGATCGAGCTCTCGCCGCAGCACCGGTGCCGCCTTACTGATCTCATCGCGCAGTGCGATCCGATGGCACCCGAAACAACAGACCTGAAACTATAGGAGTCCCTCAAGCCAGTCGGCGGTGAGGTCCAGCCCGACGGACCGCGCTAACCAACTGCTAACAAATGCATATTGGTAACAAAGCAACCCTTCCATCTTTCTTTGAAACCGTTATAGTCAGTTGGTGAATAGTAACGAACAGACGTTTCGGGGCCGCGACTTTGGTAGCGCAGGCTACCGCGGGTACGTGCTCTTCACCTTGACCGCGGTGTACACTCTCAATTTCATTGATCGTGCATTGCTAGGCGTACTCGCGCAGCCGGTTATCTCCACATTCGGGCTGACCGACACCCAGTTCGGGTTTCTCGCTGGTCCGCCGTTCGCCCTTTTTTACGCGCTGATGGGTATCCCCATCGCCCTCGCTGCCGACCGCTACAACCGCATCGCTATCATCTCGCTGTGCATCGCCCTGTGGTCGCTCATGACAGCACTGTGCGGCCTCGCTACCGGCTTTCTATTCCTGCTCATCGCCCGCATCGGTGTCGCCATCGGCGAGGCGGGCAGCAACCCGCCCTCGAACTCGGTCATCGCCGACTACTACCGCCCCGCCGGGCGCACCCAAGCACTATCGACTTATTCCATGGGTGTAATGCTGGGTACCGCCCTCGCCTTCTTGATTGGAGGTCCGCTCGGTCAGTTTCCCGATGCCACCGTAGTGCGCGTCCTCGATTTCTTTGCTTTGGGCGATCTGCCCGAGACCTTGGGCTGGGGCAGCAATTTCGGTTGGCGTTTTGCTTTCCTGGTGCTCGGTGTACCGGGTGTGTTGTTCGGCTTGTTGGTGTTCGCCACGGTCCGCGAGCCGCCTCGTGGCTACACCGACCCACCCGGTCTCTCCACGCCAGAGCGCGCAGGTATCGGCGCCACATGGCGTTTGCTGCTTGGCAAGCCGAGCTTCTGGTATATGGCGGCGGCCGCGTCCATCGTGGCCATGGTAGGTTACGGTTACTCAGCTTTTCAGGCGCCGATGATGCAGCGCTTGCACGGGCTCTCGCCCGCCGAGTTCGCCATACGCTTTGGCGTGCCCCTCAGCATCATGGGCGCAATCGGCACCTTCGCGGCAGGCTATATCACCGAGCAAATGGCGAAGCGTTCGATTCGTTGGGTCGCAAAACTGCCGGCGATTTTTTTGGTCCTCGCCGCACCGCTCTATGTCCTGGGTTTCATGCAGCCGACCAGCGAGCTCGATCAGGCATTCTTCATTTGGGCAGCAGCGTCCATGCTGCACTATGGCTACCTTGGAGCGCAGTACACGATCGGCCAAGGTGTTGTACCGCAGACCTCGCGGGCTTCGGCAATCGCGATCCTGCTTTTCATCATCGCGCTTGTGGGTAACGGCATCGGACCGCAGATCGTCGGTGCACTCAGCGATACGTTCATGACCCTGGGCCTTGAACAGCGCGGGTTGGCAGGCGTTCTCGATGTCGCCTCCTGCAACCCCAAACTTGCCGCGGCTCTGCCCGCAGCGCAGCAAGCGGCATGCAGCGCGATCTATGCAGAAGGTCTGCGCAACTCGATGATGGTGACGGCACTGTTGCTGCTGGTTTCGGCCGCAAGCTTCTGGATGTGCTCTCGGCATCTCGATCGCGACATGCTCGCCCGCTGACACCGCGCACGCTGCCTGATCGTTCAGCGGCGCAGTTTGCGCAGATAGTCGAGCAGATGCTCGGCTACGGCCTCAGGCTGTTCGGGCAGTAGAGCGTGTCCGGCGCCATCGATGTACACGACCGAAACTCGAGCGCCCCCGTCCCGCTTCAAAATTTCGGCGTTTTCGGGCGGCGCAAGGACATCTTGCAGAGGCTGCATCACGAGCACCGGGACATTGCTCGCTTTCCACCATGCATCGACAGGTGTTTTGTCCGTGGCCTCAATCTGCGCCTCGGCCACTTTGGCAAACCAGCCGTCCCGCCAGACCGCGGGATCATTGCCCGGCGCGAAAAAAGCCTTTGAAACGTAAGCCAAACGCTGCGGCTCGGCAATTGCCAGATCAAAAGATTTGACCAGTGCCTCTTCAATGTCGGGCTCCATTCGGACCTTGCCGCCCGCGGCCAGCAACACCACCCCGCGAATCCGGGCCGGATGCCGTGTGGCCATCATGCGTGCCACGCGATTGCCGAATGCGTGCCCCACAACCACCGCCTGCCGATTGGGCACTAGCGTCATCGCGACCATCGCGTCATCTGCAAGCTCGGCCAATGTTTGCGGTCCCGCATGAACTGCCGACCGGCCGATTCCTCGGGGTTGCGGCCGCAGCACGCGATAGCCCGCTGCAGATAACCGGCGCGTCAGATCGTTGAAGTCTTCTGCACCGCGCCCCAACGAAGGCAACAAGATGATGGGCTCGCCGTGCGCAGGCCCGTTGTCGAGAACCTCGATCACGCCGCGCGGCGCATCCAGCAGTCGGCCATGTTCTTTGACAACAGATTCTTTGACAGCAGATTCTTTGACAGTTGCTTTTTGATTGATCGCGGGTCTTTGGGCGAAGCCGATAGAGCTCGTGACCGCGAGACACGCCAACAAACCCAAGCACAGTACGCGATGCCGGGTGGATTCACCGAGCCTCATGTCAGACCCTCGTCAATTGAAGAGCTCGGCGCGAGCACCATTGACCTCGACGGTGATACCGCGACGACTCGTCCACTGCGGTTCAACGTTGTCTTTGTCCCATTCGGCGAATAGTCGCTGCAACGACGCCACCACTTGGGGGTTTTGCGCTGCGACGTCGACTTTCTCGCCGGGGTCTTTTTCGAGATCGTAAAGCAGCGTCCACTGCCCGAGGGGCGACACGGTTGCGGCAATACCATCGGGACGGAGCGATCGTCCGAGGTCGTCATCGGCGGCTGGCGCGGCTGCCTTGTTGGCGACAATCATTTTCCAACGGCCTTGCCGGACGACGTGATTGGGCCCTGTTCGCCAGAAGAGCGTTCGTCCGTTTGCTTGCTGCGGACGATCGAGCACTGAAACAAGGTTGACCCCCTCCGCGCGAGGGTGGGTAATGCCCGCGAGTGCCGCCGAAGTCGCGGCAATGTCGAGCGAACTCACGATCTCGTTGCGCACTTGCGGTTTGATCCGCGCCGGCCAGCTGATGAGATAAGGCACGCGTAGGCCGCCGTCCCAAGGATAGCCCTTCCAGCCATTGAGTGGCTTGTTCGAACAGGCACCTCCCACATAGCTCGGGCAACCGTTATCACTGATGAAAAACACCAGAGTGTTGTCGTACTGACCGGTTTTTTTGAGGTGCTCGATCAGGCGCCCCACACCGTCGTCGAGCGCAGCAAACATGCCTGCATAAACGCGATCGAAATCGGAACCGCCCTTGCCCGCGCGCTGCAGGTATTTTACGGGTGCCTGCAACGGTGTATGCGGAGCGGTGTAGGCAAGATAAAGAAAAAACGGCTGCTGCTCCTGTACCCCGCGATCGCCTACCCCGCGATCGCCGATGAAGCCGATGGACTTGTCAGTGAACAAATCGGTGACATAACCCTCAGGGTCGATGGGTGTTCTTCCATCGAAGAGAGGCAGCCGTTGCCGCGTGATGCGCGAGTCTTCTGCCGTGACGACATGAAGATCGTCAGCACCAATGGAGCGCAGATAAGGCGTAGCACCGCCGAGCACACCATAGAAATAGTCGAAACCCCGGTCGAGCGGCTGATATCCCGGCTGTTGCCCGATATGCCACTTGCCGACCATGCCGGTTCGATAACCAGCCTTTTTCATGGTTTGCGCAATCGTCGTTTCAGCGAGGCTCAGGCCCGATGTTTCATCTCTTCCCACCGGATTGAACTCGAAGCCGAAGCGCGTTTGTTGACGCCCGGTGAGGATCGCGGTTCGCGACGGCGCACACACCGCGGCTGTGACATAACCAGCAGTCATCCGCGCACCCGACTGCGCGAGTCGGTCAATGTTGGGCGTCGGGATCTTGCCGCCCACCAAACTGAAGTCGTTGTAACCCATGTCGTCCACCACGACGACGATGATGTTGGGGCGCGCCGCAGCGCTTGCGCGGGAGGATTCGACCGCCGTTCGCGTTGGTGGCGCGGAGCCCGCGCACGAGACCAGCGTGACGGCGGCGGCGACCGCAAAAACCCGCAAGGCATGACGACGAAAAAAATGATTTGCATTCATGGTGAGGTCTCTCTAGCTCTGCTCGGCATGCTCAAAGTGCTGACACTTTGAGCTATTATTGCCAACATCCTGTAACCGTGGCAAGGTAATCGAACATGGTCTCGCCGTCACCGTCCAGACGTTTTGGCGCCGCAGTGATCTGCGGTTTTTTGGCTCTGTTCGGCATCGTCAGCAACACCAGTGCCGCAGAACGACAGCCCAACATCGTGCTGATCGTTGCCGATGATCTCGGTGTTCCGGATATTGCGACCTACGGCAGCACGCCGGTCGCCGTGCCCACACCCAATCTCGATCGTCTCGCACGCCGTGGCGTGCTGTTCCAACGCGGCTACGCGACAGCTGCCGTGTGCAGCCCCTCGCGAGCCGGTCTCATGACGGGGCAGTACCCCCAGCGTCATGGCTTCGAGTTTCTCACGCCCGAGGGCGCCGATGCCGGCAATCAGGGGCTGACACCCGAGCAGCATGTTTTCGCAGTCGATCTGCAGCGCGCGGGTTATCGCACTGCAGCCATAGGCAAATGGCATCTCGGTGCCACCCCGGATCGCCTGCCCACAGCGCGCGGTTTCGATTATTTCTTTGGCTTTCTGCCGGGCGAAACAGCCTACATCCGCGGCGGCACACCCGGCTCGACGAGCCTTCCCGCACCCTATCTCGGTGATCGCAGCCTCACCCGCAAGGTCGATTGGGTACAGGTCATGCGCGACAAGGCAGGCGATTCCGCCGCGCCAGAGGTGGTTGCCAACGACAATGCCTATTTGACCGACGAGTTGACGAACGAGGCCATACGCTTCATCGATCAAGGTCCTGGCAATCGGCCGTGGTTTCTCTATTTGGCGCACCTCGCGCCGCACTCGCCCTTTCAGGCGCTCGACTCCGATCTCGAGGCCTTCGCCGACATCAAAGACCCGTTGCGTCGAACCTATGCAGGCATGATCCGCGCACTCGATCGCGGCGTCGGTCGCGTGCTCGACGCCATCGAACGCTCCCCTGAGGCCGACAACACCATCATCATTTTCACTTCCGACAACGGCGCAGCGACTTACTTCGGTATTTCAGAGTGCGACAACCTCGCGGGCGGCAAGCTCAGTTATTTTGAAGGCGGACCGCGCGTACCCTTCATGGTGAGCTGGCCGACGCGCTGGCCCAAAGGCCTGCGCGACAGCCGTAACGTCTCGCAACTTGATCTCGCGCCGACGATTCTCGCGGCGGCAAAAGCCAAACCGACAATGGCCTTTGATGGTGTTGACCTCACCCCCAAGGTGCAGGCAGATCGCCGCAACGAGATCATTCACGAAACGCTGTTCTGGCGCACAGGACCGGAATTCGCAGTGCTTTCAGGCGACTGGAAACTGCTCTCCAACACGCGCCAAGGTGCCTATCCCTGGTTGTTCGACCTCGCCACCGATCCGTCCGAGCGCAGCTCACTCACTTTTGCCCGACGCGACGTGGTCGCGGACATGCAAAAAAGATATCGCGACTGGGCGGCGCAGATGAAGGCCCCGGCGTGGGAGCCCAAACAAGTGGTACAGATTTTCCAGTGCGGACGAATTTCCTTTCACGAGCAATGAATTCCATGAGCAACGATTTATTCCCCATCTCCCCGCGCGCCAACGATCTGTGTGCGCAAGTCAAAGCGTTCATGAAAGAGCATGTGGTACCCAACGATGTGCTCTTTCACAAACAGGTGGAGCAAGGCCCCAATCCATGGACGGCACCGCCGATCCTCGAAGATCTCAAGAGCAAGGCGCGCGCTGCCGGACTCTGGAACTTGTTCTTGCCCGACGCAGAGCATGGCGCAGGACTGACCAATCTCGAGTACGCCCCCATGGCCGAAGAAATGGGGCGCTACCCCTGGGCTCCCGAGGTCTTCAATTGCAATGCACCAGATACCGGCAACATGGAAGTCCTGCATCGCTACGGCACCCCGCAGCAAAAGGCGAGTTGGCTGACGCCATTGCTGGCGGGCGAAATTCGTTCCTGCTTCGCGATGACCGAACCTGCCGTCGCCTCCTCCGATGCCACCAACATCGAAACGCGCATCCGACGCGACGGCGATCACTATGTCATTGACGGACGCAAGTGGTGGACTACCGGCGCCATGAACCCACGCTGCCGCATTGCCGTACTCATGGGCAAGTCCGACCCCGGCGCCGCCCTGCATTTGCAGCAATCAATGATTCTCGTGCCGATGGACACGCCGGGGGTCAGAGTGTTGCGCCCGCTGCGCACGCTCGGTTTCGATGAACCCGCTCACGGTCACGCTGAGGTGTTGTTCGACGGTGTGCGCGTGCCGGCCACCAACATGCTGCTTGGCGAAGGCCGTGGTTTCGAGATCGCGCAAGGCCGTCTCGGCCCTGGGCGCATTCACCACTGCATGCGCCTCATCGGGCTTGCCGAGCGCGCGCTCGAGGCGATGTGCGCCCGTGCCAAGGCGCGCGTGGCCTTCGGCAAACCGCTGTCCGATCAAGGTGTCGTACGACAGCAGATCGCGCTTTCGCGCACCGAGATCGATCAGGCGC
The DNA here is from genome assembly GCA_016874555.1 of Gammaproteobacteria bacterium. Classification (GTDB taxonomy): domain Bacteria; phylum Pseudomonadota; class Gammaproteobacteria; order Steroidobacterales; family Steroidobacteraceae; genus UBA964. The sequence goes on from VGTW01000088.1 coordinate 6,898, forward strand.
GACTACTCGTGATGAAAGCCGCCCACATGATGGACTTGCACGGCAACAAGGCGGCTCGAACCGACATCGCAATGATCAAGGTGGTCGCGCCACGCATGGCGCAGGCCGTGATCGACCGTGCGATTCAGGTGCACGGCGGCGGCGGTCTCTGCGACGGTTTCTTCTTGGGCTATGCGTTCACGGCGGCGGCGGTCTCTGCGACGGTTTCTTCTTGGGCTATGCGTTCACGGCGGCGCGCATTCTGCTACTTGCAGATGGCCCCGACGAAGTGCATCTCGAGACGGTCGCCAAGCTCGAGCTGCGCCGCAGTCACTGAATCGCCCAGTCGGCGGCGAAGCACTCCGCAGCCAAGTCGGCGTAGGGCCCCATGCCATCGCGCACTGCCGGTGCGAGCGCCAAAGATTGCGGCATGATCTGCCGCACCATCTGCAGCGCTGCAGCGCGCTTGCCATCTGCCCAATGATCACGCCGATCGGCGAGCGCGCGTACCTGTCGCAACCACATCCACGACACTGTCAGATCACCCACCATCAATGCCGTGGGTGTCGCAAACGCGTAGGCCTTGCGCACATCGCCCGGCGGGTTGTTGATCGACACCAGCAATTGGCGCAGCAGCCCGAGTGCGCTGATCATCGGTTCGGCCAGTGCCACGAACTCTTCTATCGCGAGTGCCTCGCGAGCCTCGACCTCGATCGCAGTGAACAAGGTCTCCAGCCCCGTTCCACGACTCGCCTTGCGTACGATGAGATCGATCGCCAGGATGCCGTTCGTTCCTTCGTGTATCGGGTTCAATCTTTGATCTCGATACAGACGCTCGACAGGGTGGTCGCGCACATAGCCCGCACCCCCCATGCACTGTATCGCCAATGAATTCGCCTCGACCCCCCGCTCGGCGCACCATGACTTGATGACAGGGGTCAGCAAATCGAGCAGCTCGCGGGCCCGCGTGGAGCCGTTCGGATCGAGCGTGCGGACCTGATCGACCAAGGACGCACCAAAAAGACACAGCGCGAGCCCACCCTCGGCAATCGCTTTTTGCGTGAGCAGCATGCGACGGATATCGGCATGATCGATGAGCCGCGCTGAACTGCCGTCGGTGACATTGCGCCCCTGTCGCCGCTCGAAAGCGTAGTCGCTCGCATAGCGGTATGCCGTCCAAGCGGTTGCAGCCGCGGTCGTGCCCACGCCGATGCGCGCCTCGTTCATCATTTGGAACATGCACTGCAGGCCGCGCCCGGCCTCACCCCGCAGCTCTCCAATACAGTCGGTTTCGCCACCGAACGCGAGCGCACAGTTGGTGGTTCCCCGATGTCCGAGCTTTTTATTGAGCCCTAGCAACTGCACTCCGTTGGCGGTGCCATCGGGTCGCAGTCGGGGCACGATGAACAGCGACAACGCCTCCGATCGCCGTCCGTCTTCGACGATCCGCGCGAGCACCATATGCACAATGTTTTCGGTAGCGTCGTGATCGCCACCCGAGATCCACATCTTGTTGCCACGGAGGCTGTAGCGCCCATTTCCGAGGGCGGTGGCCTGAGTCGTCGCATCGAGCAACGAGGAGCCTGCCTGGGGCTCACTCAAGCACATCGTGCCGAACCACCGTCCCTCCAGCATCGGCGGCAACCATAAAGCCTTTTGCTGCGCGGTGCCGAACGCGGCGATGAGGCGTCCGGCGGCAGCGGTCAGAAACACATAACCTGCGGCCGGCGTACAGGCCGCGCCAAAGATTGCCATCAGCGCCGTGCCCGCCGCGCTCGGCAGGTCGGCCCCGCCGAGCTCGCGCGGAAAGCTCTCGGCAATATAGCCGGTATCCGCGTACTCGCGCAGCGCGGCGCGTAGCGCAGCCGATACGCGCGCTCGTCCATCAATCATGGCGGGTTCGTTGGCGTCGATATCGACAGCGAGCGGTGAGAAGTTGTGCGCGGCGAGCTCGGCAGCACTCTCCAAAATGCTGCGCACCAGCTCGCGATCAACATGCGCAAACTCGCCCTGCCCGAGCATGCGCCCGATCTGGTTGACGTCGAACAACTGGAATTCGATTTCGCTGACCAGCATGTCTGCTCCCCTGGCCATTTCGTCGCTGACGACTGGCTCCTAAAGTGTCTACATTATGACTTATACTGGTGACAATACGCAGGGGTGAGGAGTGCAGGCAGCAAGGCAGCAGGCCGATTATCATTGCTGCTTCCGCTTGCCCCACCCGCTCGTCAGAGGTCGAACCGTATGGAAGATGATCGCAGCCCACCCATCATCGCCGAACGCATTCGGGACACCATCCGAGCTGGCGCCTTGCCGCCGGGTTCACATCTCGGTGCCGGCGAACTCGCCGAGCGCTTCGGCGTCAGCCGCGGCCCGGTGCGCGAAGCGTTGCGTCTGCTCGAATCAACCGGGCTCGTGCGCATCGTGCCGCAGAAAGGAGCCTTCGTGGTGGCGCTGGGCGATGACGACCTGCGCGAACTATTGAGTATCCGCGAAGTACTCTTTGCGGCGCTCGCCGAACACTGCGCCGAGCGTGCTACGCCCGCCGATCTGACCCT
>VGTW01000089.1 GCA_016874555.1 Gammaproteobacteria bacterium
AGGCAAATGGGCGCCGAGGTGGTTGCTAATCCCGCGGCGGGCGACGATGTTTTGGCTCTTGCGGAAGTATTCTCTCGAGGACGTGGCGTGGATGCGGTTCTGATCACCGCTTCCACATCGAGTAGCGAGCCCGTCAGCCAAGCCGCGAAGATGAGTCGCAAACGCGGTCGGATTGTGCTGGTTGGGGTGACGGGTCTCGAACTCTCTCGCGCCGATTTTTACGAGAAAGAGCTTAGCTTTCAGGTGAGTTGTTCGTACGGTCCAGGTCGCTACGACTCGGCGTACGAGGAAGGCGGTCAGGACTATCCCGTTGGCTTTGTGCGGTGGACCGAGCAACGGAACTTCGAGGCGGTTCTGGATTTGATGGCTTCCGGTGCGCTCGACGTCTCTACTCTGATTACCCACCGGTTTCCGCTTGACCGCGCCACAGAGGCGTATCAGTTGCTGTCTTCGGGCGAGCCCTCTCTCGGGATCTTGCTCGAGTACCCTGTTCGGCTCTGCGAACCGGCGCGTGTGGTGAGTCTATCGGCGAAGGGAGAGGTCGCCTTCGTTGCGGTGTCGCCAGCGGCGCCCGGTGAATGCCGAGTGGCGTTCTTGGGTGCGGGTAATTACGCGGGTCGCGTTCTCATGCCCGCTTTCAAAGCGGCCGGTGCCTCGCTTCAGACCGTCGTGAGTGGAACCGGCGTGAGCGCCGTGCACTATGGCCGCAAGTTTGGTTTTCGTGGGTCGGCGACTTCGACGGCCGAGGTGCTTAAAGACCCCGCCGTCAACACCGTGGTCATCGCCACTCGTCACGGTTCCCATGCCTCGCAAGTCATCGAAGCATTTCGGGCGGGCAAGCATGTGTTCGTTGAGAAGCCGCTTTGCCTGACGCTCGATGAGCTTGCCGAGATCGAGAGTGTCGCCAGAGCGCACCCGGCGCAGCGACTCATGGTCGGGTTCAATCGACGCTTTGCAGCGCATGTGGTGAAGATCAAAGGTCTTTTGGCGCGAGTCGCGGGGCCTAAGGTCATGATCATGACGGTCAATGCCGGTGATATTCCTGCTTCGCATTGGACGCAGGATCGATCTGTGGGCGGCGGTCGTATCATTGGCGAGGCTTGCCATTTCGTCGACCTACTAAGGTTTCTGGTAGACCGCGCCATTGTGAGTCACCAAGCTCGTTGGATGAAAAATGCTACTGCCGACACAGCCACACTGAATCTCGACTTCGCCGATGGGTCCATCGGTACCATCCACTACCTTGCGAACGGCGCCAAGTCATTTCCCAAAGAGAGGCTGGAGATATTCGCTGGCGGTGGTGTCTTGCAGCTCGACAACTTTCGGCGCTTGGAAGGTTTTGGTTGGCCGGGGTTCACTTCAATGAATCTTTGGAGACAGAATAAAGGCCAAGAGGCGTGTGCCATGGCTTTTGTCGATGCGTTCAAAGGCGGTCAGGCCTCGCCGATTCCTCTTGATGAAATCATTGAGATCAGCAAAGTTTCGATAGAAATTTCGGACCGAATTGACTTCAAGTGAGTAAATGATGTTCGACAAGATCGTCAGCATTCTTGTCTACCCTCTCGGATTTTCTGTTTTATTGGCGTGTATCGCGCTGGGGTTATTGGTGTTTCGTCGCGCTCGTTGGGCTATTTTTTCGCTTTCGGCTGCGATCGCTTGGCTTGTTCTATGGTCCTTGCCTCCTGTGGCAGACGCTTTGGCAAGATCGCTCGAGGGTCAGTTCACTGAACTCGAGATGTCCCAAGTTTCGGAAGCGGATGTGATCTTGATTTTTGGTGGCGTGATGTCCCCGCCACAACCGGGTCATCCTTATCCAAACCTCGGTGCTGCCGCTGACCGGGTGTGGCATGCAGCGCGGTTGCATAAATCAGGTAAAGCGCCGATCGTCGTTCCCTCGGGAGGTCGCAACGACTGGCGACCGGATCTGCCCACCCAAGCGTCGACCATGGCGTTGTTTCTGCAGGATCTGGGTGTGCCTGCGCAAGCCATCATTCTCGAGGAACAAAGTCGCAATACCTATGAGAACGCACTTTTTTGTGCGGCTTTGATGAAGAAAATAGGCGCGAAGCGCGCGCTTCTCGTGACATCCGCTTTGCATATGCCGCGATCTGCGGCGGCTTTGCGCAAGACCGGGGTCGAATTCACGCCGGTGGCGACAGACTTCGAGGTCGGTGACGGTCCGACGACGGTGCTCGACTGGCTCCCCAATTCGCAGGCTTTACAGCGCAGCACCTTCGCCTTGCACGAGTGGATCGGGGTCGCCGTGTATCGATGGCGCGGATGGATATGATTTTAGTGCTGCACGTGGTTTGCGTGTTGTTATGCCGCTAATCGACATCATCGCCGGCGCCCGCCCCAACTTCATGAAGGTCGCGCCGATCATTCGCGCGCTCGAGGCTCGTGCAGCACAGGGTGGTGCGCTACGCTATCGCCTCATCCATACCGGGCAGCATTACGATCCAAAACTCTCAGGGACGTTCTTTGAGCAGTTGGGTATCCCCTCGCCAAACGTGAACCTCGAGGTGGGATCTGGAACACAGGCCGAGCAAACTGCGGCGATCATGGTTCGTTATGAACGGCTCCTGATCGACTCCCCGGCTGATGCGTGTTTGGTAGTCGGGGACGTAACCTCCACCATGGCCTGTGCGATTGCGGCACAAAAGCTGGGCATTTCGGTCGCACATGTCGAGGGAGGCATCCGCTCGGGCGACTGGGGCATGCCCGAAGAGATCAACCGATTGGTCACCGACTCGATCACCAATTGGTTTTTCACAACCAGCGAAGTCGCGAACGATAATCTTCGTCGTGCTGGGGTCGGCGATGATCGAATCTTCTTTGTCGGCAACACCATGATCGATACGCTGCTTGCGAATCTCGATCGATTGCAGCCGCCAGATTTCGTGGTGTCATTGGGCCTGCAGCCCGGGAATTACTTTGTCGTGACGCTGCATCGCCCGTCAAACGTCGATCAACCGGAACGGCTTTCCGCGCTGCTTTCAGCCATCGTGACGGGCGCACGCGGTCTACCAATCGTGTTTCCGGTGCACCCTCGCACGGCCAAAGTATTGGCCGCCCTCGGGGGTTTGCCGGCTAGTTTGCTCTTGGTCGACCCCCAGCCGTACCTCGAATTCAATTGGCTCGTAAAGCATGCCAAGGCCGTAATCACCGACTCAGGGGGGGTTACTGAAGAGGCGACTGTGCTCGGCATCCCATGCATGACCTTGCGAAACACAACCGAGCGCCCCGAAACCGTGACGATGGGCACCAATGTGTTGATCGGCACAGATCCTGCGTCACTAGCGCCCGCATTCGAGCGGCTCTTTGCCGGGCAGTGGCAGCGTGGCGTCGTCCCGCCGCTGTGGGATGGACGTACAGGCGAGCGGATTGTTGCGGCACTTGCATCGTTGCTGTCGAACCTCACCGCTGCTGCACCAGCCTCTTGATCTCCGCCGCGTCCCGCTACTTCCATACGCTCCGGTACCTTCGTCTTCGCCAATGGACGGGGCGGCTCTGGCATGTCTTGCCAAAGGGCAAACCCGTCATCGCCCCGGCACCCGATGCCCGCGTATTTTCTGGATCTTGGGCGGCGACCCTCTGGCGCGAGCCCTCCCTCGTTGGGCCCATGCACTTCTGCTTTGCGGGGGAAGTTCGGACTATCGATGGGGCCGCCGATTGGCAATCCTCTGCGGCCTCTGACCTCTGGCTCTACAACCTCCATTACTTTGATGATCTGAACGCTCAGGGTGCTGACTCGCGCGGGGCTTGGCACGGCGAGTGGTTTCAGCGGTGGTTGCGTGGTAATCCGCCCGGGGTCGGCAAAGGCTGGGATCCCTATCCGACCTCGCTGCGGCTCGTGAATTGGGTTCGCTGGGCGATGCGTAAGGACGCTGGTATCGGTAGTCTTTCAAGCGAGGTGTGCGATTCGCTCGCAAAGCAGGCGCGTTGGCTCGAGCGACGTCTCGAAACCCATCTTCTCGGCAATCATCTTTGGTCGAACGCGAAGGCACTCTGTTTCGTGGGTACTTTCTTTGAAGGTATCGAGGCCGATCGCTGGAGACAACGGGGTCTCGAAATTCTTCGAGAGGAGCTCGCCGAGCAAGTCTTGGCGGACGGCGGGCATTTTGAGCGCAGTCCGATGTATCACGGCCTTTTTTTGGAGGATGTGCTCGATCTATTGCAACTCGCCAAGATGCAACCTTCGTTGTTTTCTGTATCGTGGGTGTCCGTCCTTGAAGAGTCTGCCAGGCGGATGCTGGGTTGGATGAACACAACGGTCCATCCCGATGGCGACATCGCATTCTTCAACGATGCGACTCTGGAAATTTGTCCATCGCTTTCGGTTCTGCGCCATTACGCAGCAACCCTCGATCCCGACCTCGTGGTCTCGCGAGATGATCTCTCTGGCATGACCCATCTCGCCGCCTCGGGATTCGTGAGGCTTCAAAACTCGCAGGCGGTGGTGCTTGCGGATGTCGGTAGCGTCGGCCCCGATCATTTGCCCGGTCATGCGCATGCCGGCACCCTGTCGTTCGAACTCTCGCTCAGGCGTGATCGCCTCGTCGTCAATAGTGGCGTGTCGATTTACGGCACCGGGCCCGAGCGTCACCGTCAGCGCGGTACGGCTGCGCACTGCACGCTAGTGATCGACGGTGAAAATTCCTCTGAGGTCTGGGCCGGTTTCAGGGTAGCACGCCGGGCGCGCGTCGTGGCGACAGGTTTCGATGAAGGGGACGACGAACACAGATTTTGGGCCACTCATGATGGGTATCGACGGTTGCCCGGCTCTCCTGTGCATCGACGCACGTGGACGCTGGATCGGTCGGAGCTTCTCGTCGAAGACCAAGTGACGGGTGTTGGTCGCCACGCCCTGCAGATCTTGTTTCATCTTGCCCCAGGTTGGTCGGCAGTGTGGGAAGGGCATCGGTCAATCCGGGTACGACGGCTTGCTTCGGCGCCCTTTCCAGGCTCCGCAGATATTCGAGAGATCTTGTTTTACTTTGAGAGTCCCTTCGAAGCGTCGATCGAGCCCTCGACTTGGCACCCGGGTTTCGGTCGCAGTGAGCCGAACCAATCCATCACGTTGCGCGCTTTGCTCGAACTTCCGGCGATACATACGACGCGTATCGAATGGCATAGCGCAGAATGAAGATTCTATTGTTGACGTTCTACTACCCGCCTGACCTATCGGCGGGATCGTTCCGCGCGGCGGCGTTGGTCCGCGCGCTGGTCGAGGCGGGCGGCGGCGCTTTGAAGATCGATGTCGTCACCACCGCGCCCAACCGCTACAGCACTCACAAAGTCGAAGCGCCCTCGTCGGAACGGCAGGGGAAGATCTCGGTGCGGCGGTTCTCTTTGCCCCGGCACAAGAGCGGCATGATCGACCAGGCGCTGGCCTTCAGCGCGTTCGCATCGCAGGTCGCGCTCTGGAGCGCCGGCAAGCATTGGGATCTCGTCGTGGCGACATCGTCGCGGCTGATGACGGCGGTGCTGGGCGCGTCCATTGCGCGCATCGCGCGGGTGCCGCTCTACCTCGACATCCGCGATCTCTTCCCGGACACGATGGATGACCTGTTGCGCGGGCGATCGAGCCACCGCTTGCTGCCGGTCCTGCGCCGGCTCGAGCGCTGGGTCGTCGGCCGCGCGACCCGTGTCAACTTGGTCTCCGAGGGGTTCCTGCCGTACATGCAGGCCATCGCACCCCGGCATGATTTTCGCACCTTCTCCAACGGCATCGACGACGAGTTTCTGGAGACCGATTTCTCCCCTGCCACGACCAGGGACGCGCAGCTGCCGCTCGTGCTCTACGCGGGCAACATCGGCGAGGGGCAGGGCTTGCATGTGTTCCTCGCGGAGGCCGCGGCGCGATGCGAGGGCCGTGCGAGGTTCAGCGTCGTGGGAGATGGTGGGCGCCGCGCGGCGTTGCTCGAGAGCTTGAAGACGCGCGGCATTGGCAATGTAGAGGTGCTCGATGCCGTGTCCCGTGGAAGACTGCTCGAGCATTACCGGGAGGCGGACGTGCTCTTCCTGCACTTGAACGACCATCCGGCGTTCACCAAAGTGCTGCCCTCGAAGATCTTCGAGTATGCCGTCACGGGCCGACCCATCCTCGCCGGGGTCGCGGGCAATCCGGCCCGCTTCATCGAGCAGCATGTCCGGGGTGCCGAAGTGTTCGCGCCCTGCGACGCCGTCGGCATGGCCATGGCGCTCGGACGGCTCTTGGACGGCCCGCGGTTGGTCGACCGTGCCGATTTCCGTGAACGGTTTTCCCGTCGACGCATCATGCACGACATGGCGGTGGACGTCCTGCGGACCGCCGAGCCGAAGACGGAAGTGTCCCGATGACGGTGATCGCCGTCACCGGTGCGTCCGGCTTCGTCGGGCAGCGGGTCGTGGAGGATCTTTCACGACGAGGTCATGTCGCGATCGGTGTCGTCCGCGGCCCGTCCGCGCCGTCGACGCCGCAGGCGCGTGTGGTCGGCGACATCGGTGCGCAGACCGACTGGGCGCGCGCCTTGGAGGGCGTCGAGGTTGTGGTCCATTGCGCCGCCCGCGCGCATGTGATGCATGAGCGCACGACCGATCCGTTGTCGCTCTACCGCGCGGTTAACGTTGAGGGTACGCGTCGGCTGGCCGAGCAGGCAGCACGACATGGGGTGCGGAGGATCGTCTACTTGAGTTCGGTGAAGGCCGCGGGCGAACGCTCCGCACCGGGGCGACCGCTTGCGGCGTCAGATGCGTCCGTCCCGGAGGATGCCTACGGCGTCAGCAAGCGTGAAGCCGAACTGGCGCTGCTCGACGTGGGCTCTGCGACCGGGCTCGAGACCGTGATCGTTAGACCACCGCTCGTCTACGGACCCGGCGTGAAGGGCAACTTCTTGCGGTTGATGACGGCGATCGCGCGTGGGTGGCCGTTGCCCCTCGGTGCGCTCGACAATCGGCGATCGATGGTCTCCCTCGCTAATCTCGCGGATCTGGTCGGTGTCTGTGTCGCAGCGCCGGCTGCGGCCGGCAGAACGTTCTTTGTCTCAGATGGAGAGGATCTGTCCACCGCCGCTTTGGCGCGCAGGATCGGAGCGGCGCTGGGTAGACCCGCGCGGCTGTTCCCCGTGCCCGCTACGGTGCTGTCGATGCTCGCGAGGATGGCGGGCAAGTCTGCAGAGATCGAGCGGCTCGTCGGTACGCTGCAAGTCGATCTGACCGATGCTCGCGCCTCGTTGGCGTGGTCACCGCCGCAGACCATAGACCAGGGTCTGCATGAGACAGCGGTTTGGCTCAGGATTTCCAGATGATTCGGTTCTTTGATGTCGTCCTCTCAGCCGTGGGTCTGGTGCTCGGATCGCCGTTGCTTGCTTTGCTCTGGGTGCTGGGCTGGTTGGAGAATCGGTCGCCCATCTTTCGACAAGTCCGCCTCGGGCGACATCGACAGCCGTTCATTTTGGTGAAGTTTCGTACCATGCGACTCGATACGGACAATGTCCCGACGCATATGGTTTCGGCTTCTTCGGTCACGCCGTTGGGGCGCTTTCTACGGCGAACCAAGTTGGATGAGTTGCCCCAGCTTTGGAATGTGCTGCTGGGTGACATGAGCTTGGTCGGGCCGAGACCGGGGCTTCCCTCTCAGACCGCCCTCACGGAGGCTAGAGCGCGCGCCGGCGTGTTCGAAGTCCGACCCGGGATTACTGGCGTCGCGCAGTTACGGGGCATAGACATGTCCACTCCTGAGGTATTGGCCGAGGTTGATGCGCGCATGCTCAACGAATTAACCGTGGCACGGTACCTGAAGCTTATCCTCGCTACCGTCTTAGGGGGTGGTGGTGGGGACCGGATACGCGGATAGTTCGGTTCCGTTCCTACGTTTCAATTACCGGATGTTTTTTTGGGGCTACCGATTTAACGTTAGCGATAAAGTCTGAGCTCGATCAATTTCCTGTCGCAGGAGTTGATTACTCAGACGTTCTTTTATTTTTTGCGCATCGGCCTGGGTTGCACTCGCCGCGATATTCGCCCACGCGTACGCTCTGATCAGATCTGGGTTTCCGTCGACGCCCCTCTCTAATAATATGGCGGCATTAATCGCTCCTTTAAGGTTGCCCAAGCGGGCGGCAGATTCAAAGAGCGCGAGCGCTGCTTTTTTGTCTAGATTAACTCCCTCTCCGTTATCCAACATGACTCCAAGATTATTCATCGCCTCAGGGTGTTTGCTCGCTGCAGCCTTCCTAAACCAGAACAACGCTTTCCCTGAGTCTTTGGGAACGCCTTTACCCGCTCGGTAAAGTAGCCCAAGGTTGTTTTGGGCAGCCGCTACACCTTGATTTGCTGCGAGCTCAAATAGCTCAACCGCTCGGGCGTTGTTTTCTGGTACCCCTCTACCCTGATTAAAAAGTACGCCAAGATTGTTGGCGGCATCTGCATTATTCTGAGCTACTGCCAGCTCGAACCATTTCCGAGCTTCGGCTGCATTTGGAGCAGTTCCGATTCCGTTGAGAAAACAGAGCCCGACGTTGTTCTGCGCTGAGGCAAGCCCGGATTCCGCAGACTTTTGGTACCACAAGAATGCTGCTTTGGGATTTTTAGATACACCGAGCCCGCGTTCGTATAAATATCCAAGTTTATTTTGTGCTCGGGCATCGCCAAACTGCGCGAGGCGCTCCCAACGGCTAAACGCCGTTTGATAATCACCTTGATCGAACGCGGCTTGTCCTGCCTCATATCTCGAGCAGCCAACAAGAAGTGATAGCCACAATAGGCAGATAATCTTCAGTGCGATTCGAGGGTTGATTGAATATATACCGATCATGGAATTGTGTATGATCCGACCGTTGAATCGACGTAGGCCATGTCATTGATTTACCAGCGTCTTCTTAAACTCGCAAGACCTCTCGTCATGGCGCCCAGGCCGCTGCGGCAGGCGCTTGCAGTGCTGTTCGATATCAGCGGGATCGCGATAGCGCTTTGGTTGGCGCTGCTGTTGCGGTTCGGCGAAGTTCCGGTGGATGGCGCAGACTTCCTTTCCATTTTGTTCGTGGCACTCCTCGCGGCGGGTGCAGTGTTTTTCACTGGTCGGCTCTATCGGTCACTCATTCGTGCGATGGCATCCATCGGGTTCCTCGTGATTGGCGCAGGGATGGTTTCAGCGGCGGTGGCGGTTGCAACGCTCGAAGCGGTCCCTTGGGACGTCGCGGCGAGTTTCGCGGCTTTCGGCACGTTGTTCCTCGCCGTGACTCGGTTGGTGATTCGCAGCCTCGTCACCGGGGGCGCTTCGATGGCATCTCACCCGGTCATCATCTACGGCGCAGGGGAGTCCGGACGCCGGCTGGTCGGAGCACTGCTCGGAAGTTCTGAGCTAAG